>NZ_SORO01000001.1:0-356666 GCF_004368965.1 Leptospira meyeri
TTTATAATCTTCTATTAATTCAGTAATTTTGTTTTCTAAAATATATTGATTAACGTTTTTGAACATTTTATTCTGCATTGCGACTAACGAACTAGGGGAGACGACGTTCCTCGTAGCTGAGCCTCGCAGAGGCGTTAGCGTCGGCGCGTCTTCTTGCGGAGCGAGAAGCGTGACGGAGAGGAATGTGTCGCAGACCGAGCGAGGCCGCAAGTGCCGAAGCGAAGCGTTTCCCCGCTGTTATACGACGTTTTCAACTTTAACGATTTTATTTTTAATTGATTTTGTCATTATTTCTAATATTTTAAGTGAATATAGTAAAATCAAAGGAAGAAAATAATCATATAGGATTAGTAGGTTAATTCCGAATATTAATAATAATCCGCTATTGTTAATTATAGTATCAAGTAATGTAAATTTATAAAAGCTGAGTTGATAAGAAATATACAAAATAAAAATATAAAGAGTAAAAGTAAATATGGAAATAGCTGAAGTTTCATATTCGAATAGTTTTACTTTTTTGCTATACTCAATTAATTCTAGGGAAATACTTACATTTGAATCCTCTTTTTCTATTTTTTTCTCTATGATATTTCTCCCAAAGTTTAATTTAAGAAAATATTTTATCAATATCTGAAATGTTTTGAAAGGAAAGCTTAATACATTTGAAATAAATATTTGTTTGTTTTGTTTTTCAAAATATTCCTTAGTAGTTTTGTAAGTATGAATTTTATATAGTTTATCGAAAAGTTCCTGGAAAGTAAGATTTTGATTTCCAACACAGATATTCTTATTAATTTTATGGATACTAAAAGTTAACCCTATATCTTCTGGTTGAGGGGAAGTTTGTGAAAGTTGTATGGATTCACTGGTTGGGCATTCTCTTTCAAAATAATTGTAATATGGCTTATTTGAAATATATTTACTAAATTTACTGGAAGAAGCATGGAATAAAAAATTATTTTGATCTTCTAATCCAAGATAAACTACTTTGATTAAACATACATCATCGTTCTTATTAAACTGATTTTTTGCTGGTTTAAATAGTAGATTTTCGCCATATTCTCTTTTTAAACTAAATCCTGGCTCATTATCCTTAAATTTAATAAGATCTGTATATATTAGTTTATCATATCCACTGTTTTCTAGTTGATTAATTAATTCTTCTTGGTTCATATAATTCTTTGAAAATGTCGTATAACGAACTAGTGGAGACGACGTTCCTCGTAGCTGAGCCTACGTAGTAGGCGTTAGCGTCGGCGCGCCTTCTTGCAGGGCGAGAAGCGTGACGGAGAGGAATGTGCCGCAGGCCAAGCGAGGCCGTAAGTGCCGAAGCGCAGCGTTTCCACGCTGTTATGCGAAGTGCGATTAGTTTGTAAGCTTATCTTGTTCCAAATTAAATTTTAATTCTTTTCCTTTTATTTTTGCAAAAAAATATGGATAATTGAATCTCCATTCAGGGAACTCTCTCCCATCCGTATCAAATTCTTCATGATACAAAATTTGAATTTCTTTTTTTAACTCGTCTTCTTCGTTTTCAAAAAAGTTTGAATACTTGTTTTTTCCCTTTTCCTGTGTTTTAATAATTCTGAATGATTTGTCTTTCTTAAGAGTCAAGAAAGCATAGATTTGATTATTAGAACTGTAAAAATAGATTTTTCCCTCAGGATCAGGCCAGCCAATATTTCCTTCTTCAAATTCTGCTAAAGTTTTAAAATTACAATTTTTCCAATTAAACAGAATTATTTTTGAGAAATCACCTGAAGATCCATACATCCCATAGTTATCTTCAAAAATAATATCATTGTTGTTATTAAATTTAATGAAACCGTAAGCAATGGAAAGAGGAAAGTTTTCAGGAGTACATTTTTTTAATTTCTTATCTTTAATTTTATTAGATTCCGGATTTATCTCCAAAAGTAAGTTATTTGTATTGTTATCGAAAATTCTAAAGAAACAAATTCTCTTAGTTTTACCTGAATCCCAAAGCGAAGCTGGTTGGTTTTTACAAATAGGGTTTGAATTAGAATTAATTAAATCGATTCTCACCTTTTTATCCGGAGAAATTATAGAAGAAACTAACATTTCATCTTTGTTTTCCTTTTTTTCAAAACAGCCTATTAGAAGAAATGTAATAATAAGATATTTTATTTTCATGAACTTCCTTTTTAAATTTAGATTAATCGCATTTCGCATAACGTAACTAGCTTGCCGAAGTTCCCCGGAGCTGAGCCTCTGGAAGAGGCGTTAGCGTCGGCGCGGATCTTGCCAAGGCAAGAGACGTGACGGAGGGGAATTTGGCGGAGCCTGGAGGGAGGGCTTGTCCCTCCCGGAACGGCAAGCGTCAGTTATACGTCGTGTCAGTTTACTGGAATGACATTAATCTCTGGATAATATTTAGTGTAGTATCTGAAGAAGCTATAAGCATTATTTTGTTAATGAAATCTTTTTCATCCGATGCAAATAGTTTTCCATCTTTAAAAAATGATTTAACATTTGGATATGAATGTTGATCGCAAAATATTTGTAATGGGAAAAAGAGAATTGGGAATTTTACTTTAAACAATTCAACGGATATATCTTTATTCTTTTTTGGATGAACTAATACTCTGAAACGTATTTGTTCTTTTGACATTTTACTATCAGGATCATATCCGAATTCAGGGTGTGGTTTTATGGTTCTTCGAAAGGGAATTACTTCGTGTGTAATATATTCAGGTTCGTAAGATACTTCTTCAGGAAAGAAATTTACTTTTTGAATGCTATACCCGACTAAGTTGTCTGTCGCACTTGGAAGAGGTTTGAAAATATCATTCACGATATCGATAGGATTATTTAACCTTTCCTTTTTGACTTTTGTCCATATATTTTCCATAAAATTTCCTAAAGTAGTTTAATTTGAACAGGTAAGTGATCGCTATATTTTCTATCAGGTATATTAAGATTTGATAGTAGCTTGGTATTGTAGATTTCCGATAGTATTTTGCATTCTTTTTTATCTAAATGTTTCGCTAATGGATATGATACTAATATATTATCATATATATGCCATCCTTGAGCCTGATTACCTTTTCTAAAATAATAAGTTCCAGGAGGTCCAGGAGATAAGTCACCATTAAAGGAATCTATCGGAGAATAGAATTTTAATCTATTGTAGTTATAGAATTTTTTATGTGTCTTTAGGCTTTCGTTATGATAGTTCGTTGTATTGAAATTAAAATGTTCGCTGAAAATTTTATCATGCGAGGAAATGTTAAAGTCACCCATAATAATAGCAAAGCGATAGTTTTGGGAATTAATTTCGGTTATTATTAAGTTTACAAAATGTCTATTTAAAGAAAGAGCTTCAGATTCAGATCTAAATTGACTTTTTAGATGCAGTAGATAAAGAAATACTGATTCATTTTGATATTTAAAAACATATTTCGAAAAATACTGTTCTGACTTTTGAAACTGCATACCTATGAAATTACTTGAATAGAGGCCCGTTCTTTTACTGGTTAAATCATATTGAAATTGTGTAAACTTTGATGAGGATTTAATTAAAGATTCTTGTTCCCAGAATTCAGAGATTGCTACAATTTTTGCATTTGAATTGAAATCGTCATTATTGATCAACTTAACCGGATTTTCGCGATTATTTATGTTCCAATATATTATTTCCATTTTTATGTATTATTTACTGACATGACGTATAACGAACTAGGGGAGACGACGTTCCTCGTAGCTGAGCCTCGCAGAGGCGTTAGCGTCGGCGCGTCTTCTTGCAGAGCGAGAAGCGTGACGGAGAGGAATGTGTCGCAGACCGAGCGAGGCCGCAAGTGCCGAAGCGAAGCGTTTCCCCGCTGTTATGCGAAGTCACGAGTTTGTTCTGTTATTTTGCATTTATTAATGATTTTACTAAATCCTGAATAATTGATTCGTTTTTGGTATAATAGGTTGTAACTAGAGCCATTCTTTTATAATCTAAGTCAGTTATTTCGTTAATATAATATTGCTCTTTTTTTCGGCTTTTAAAGAATGATTTTAAAAATACGTAAGACCCGATTTCTATTGATGAAATGAATAGAAACTTAGAAAAAATTGGAACGTAATATCTTGTTATTGTATATTTTAGTCCATTACTTGGGATAGAATTAAAGATATCTCCTTTGAGCATTAATTCTATCATGAATTTACTTGAGGAATACAAGAAGAATAATCCAATAAAAAAAAGAAGAATTCCTATTAAGAAGTAAATATAGGAATAGAATTTTAATGCATTTAATTCTTCTCCGATTCTTGCTTTATTTTCGTTAGTTAATTTAATGATTTCGTCTATAGAAAATTGATTCGCTTCTGAATTTATCGGTTCGGTTTTAGTTGCCAACGAGCTATTAATTTTTTCCTTTCGTTCATTTAATCTTTTAAATCCTTCGGATATGAATCTCTTAAGGAGTGTTAAATTATTTTCAGTAAATTTGTCACTCGAGTCTATTGTTGGCGGAATTCCAAGAGATTTTAAATTAGAATATGAATTTAACGATTCAACTAATGTTTCTTTAAATTCTTTGTTCTGATCATTTGGTTTTGATTCGATCGATGATATTAAGTATTGTAAATGATCTAACTTGAAATATAGATCTTCCAAAGTTGAAATGCTTCTTATGTTTGAAAGCGGAATTACTATTTCTTTTGTATTTTGTTTGTTTCTTTTGGCTCTTAGCGTAAGTAGCAAAATCGAACTTAGTACTAAAAGTATGATGAATTGCATACTGTAGTCAATTATTTCTAATAAATGCATTTTATTTCCTTTATTTTTCGTGATTTCGCATAACGAACTAGCCTTAACGACGTAGGCTGACCCTGAGTCCCAACGGGACGTTAGGGACTGGAACGACACTTGCGTAAGCAAGGGGAGTGCCAGAAGCCTATGTGTCGCAGACCGAGCGAGGCCTCGTGCCGAAGCGAAGCGTTAAGGCGCTGTTATGCGAAGTTGCTCTTTTATTATAAAGTTACTAGCTCCGCTATTTTAGCAGCAATATTTGACATTGTTTCGTCGACTGTATTTAACCCACTTCGAGATCCGAGTAATGGACTCACATTTCTTAATTCCTCATATGTGGTACCATGTACGATAGGTACGAGTAAATCACGGGCAAGTAGTGCTGATAGCTCTTTATCTGCAATTCCCTCTCCTTGTAAGCGGAGTAAAAGAGCCGGGGTCACTAGAACAATGCCGACTCTAGATTTTGCAAGACCACGGTCAATTTCACGAAGTAATGGAGAACCTAGTGCAACATCCTTTTCGCTAAACCATACAGTGACTTTTTGAGATTCAAGAAGATCGCAAAGATCTTTGGCAACACCTTTTCTATCATCCCAAGCATGACATAGGAATACATCTCTGAGATCTGGTAAAGTGGAGCGTCTTTCTATATTTTCTCTGACAGGTGTTAGCGATCTTATATCAGAAGGAAGATAAATAACTGTCGATGTGGATTTTGACCACCTTGGCCTAGGTGAAGGACTTGAACTTCCTCCGCTACCGCTTGAAAGACTTGATTTTCCACTCGAGCTATTTGAATAGCTTGGATATGAATATGAATCGTAGCTACTGTATCTGCTAGAAGACCTTCCTCCACATGCAGGGCATTCTGCTGCAGCGCTAGCAGTTCGATGACCTAAAACTGGTGCTGTACATTTTGCCATTTTGATTACCTACCTTTTTAATTTGAAATTTTAGGCTCTGAATGTTGAATTTTGACATTGAATTTCTTAACTTCTACCCTTAGTAGTTAGACTTCATTAATATCGAATATTCGTATTTATCATAAATACAAATTATTTTAATAATATTAGATTTCTCGATCAAATAAGTTTTATTTAATTTAATAATGGATTTATGGGAAAATACTTATTAATCCTTTTTTGGAGTTTTGTATTATATATTTTCTTTCAGGTTTTTGAGCAATTTCGCATAACGAACTAGACTAACCGACGTAGGCTGACCCTGAGTCCCTGTAGGGGACGTTAGGGCTGGAACGACGCTTGCGTAAGCAAGAGGAGTGCCAGAAGCCTATGTGTCGGAGACCGAACGAGGGCGTAAGTCCCGAAGTGAAGCGGTTAGTCGCTGTTATACGCCGTAATTTTTTGCTACAAATTAGATATTTTGACTGAAGTTTTAACAAAAATGATCAAATCTGATTTAATTTTACAGAAGTGAAGAAAATGTAATAAAAACAAAAACAGGAATATGATAAATGGTAACCATAAATTAGCGGGGTAAGTTTTGTATTCACACTGAAATATATATATTAAGAATAAGATATAGCCAAAAACATTAGTTAATAGTGAAGTTCCACTTCCATGTAAGTTATTTGATAATTCTTGCGATCTTATCGATGCCCCTTCTATATGTTTATTTAACTTCAAATTACTATACCATAGAGCAGAAATAACTGCAAAGGAGTTCTCTTTTATTAATTTCTTGGGAATTGATTTCCTTATTTTTTTATCTAATAAAAATTCTCGATAGTCTATCCTGCCAATTCGAGATGCTTGATATAAAAAAGAGAAGAATATACTAGAAAAAAGAAATGTCGTGAGCATTAGTAAATTGTTTACTGAATCTTCAGAAAAGAATTTGAAACTTACATTTCCATTAAAGGTAAATTTATATATTATTATTTCTGTAATCATTATAATACTAGGCGAAAGATAGCGAATAAACTTTCCGAAATCGGTAAAAATTGAATTTTCTAGAATTTTCATATTTTTTAGCATTTACTTATCAAGAGCAGAATTGGAAATAAAATTGGTATGACAAGATAACCTAATCCAGGTATTAAATGTGCATATATATTATTATTTTTGGACATGTTATAACTCTGTTGTAGAATTACTTTGTCTTCTTCATCGAAAAAGAAATCTATCAATTTAGTCGCTGTTATAGCATGGACGATGCGATTAAATGAAAGAAAAGAGTATGACCAAATACAAGCTGAAAATAAAGATGTGTATGAATAGCCGACGTTAGTGAATAGATTATAGCCAAATATTAGTATATTTAATCCCAATATGTTTATAGCAATTCCTAAAATAAATCGATAGATTGTTCCTTTTGATTCGCCACAAGGGAATAGCCTGTGAGTTTCAAACAATTTATATCTACTTAAGGTGCTTAATGATATTGCATACATTATACTGGAAAGAAGTGCATACAATGTGGCAATGTCGTTAGTTGAATTTGGGAATTTTCGAAAGTGAATATTTTAGTTAATATTTCCATGTTGATTTTTGTTTTCCTTTAAATTTAAATTATGGCGTATAACGAAATAGCCTTAACGACGTAGGCTGACCCTGAGTCCCAACGGGACGTTAGGGACTGGAACGACACTTGCGAATGCAAGGGGAGTGCCAGAAGCCTATGTGTCGCAGACCGAGCGAGGGCTTGTCCCGAAGCGAAGCGTTAAGGCGCTGTTATGCGCAGTGGCGAGTAATTATATCTAAGCATATTAATTTAAATTTGTACATCGAAGGATATATCCTTCATTCGAGTAATTTTTTTTAACTTTAATACTGTCTTTAACTTTATAAAAGTCAATTGCTAAAGCTGGCTCTACGTTTTGATAGGGTTTTTCATTTGCTTTTATTTTTATTAAACATTCCTTATCGAATGAGAT
Source organism: Leptospira meyeri (assembly GCF_004368965.1). Lineage (NCBI taxonomy): Bacteria > Pseudomonadati > Spirochaetota > Leptospiria > Leptospirales > Leptospiraceae > Leptospira > Leptospira meyeri. The sequence goes on from NZ_SORO01000001.1 coordinate 7,662, forward strand.
TGAATTTTTTAAATTACGATTTATCGATTCTAAATATATAGCTTTTTGTTTTTTGGTAAAAATAAGTTGGTCTCTATAGAATGTTTGAGCAAAAGGATTGAGGTAATTTCCTGGTATCGATTTATTTTTTTTAAAAAAATCATTTAAATTTGGAATCAAATCGCTAAGTTTCTTCGAAAAGGGTCCTGGTTCAAATTGAATATAGATTTGGTCATATTCAATTGATAATATTGATTTTAATTCGATAAAATCTTGTTCGATTAATTTGTTTTCTAAAATTGAATTCGTAAAGAGTGGTTTGCTACAATTGACACTTACTAACCAGAATAGTAAAAATATTATGTTATTTTTCATATTTTTATTAAGTTTGAAGCTATTTGGTATTTAATGTTTCTTTTTTAATATCTAAGAATTACTATTTAGTAATTTTTTATAGAGAAATTGATTGAGAAAATATTGAAACCTGTAAAGCTACTTTAATTTGTTAAACTTTTAAATAAAATCCAATAATGATAAGTGAGATAATCGTAGTAAGGAATAATATCAAGTTAAGTTTGCTGTTTTCCTCGGTCATATAGTTGTTAATCGGTTTTTTCATTCCGGATATGAACCACCTTAAAATTCCAATGATTCTGGCAATAGCGTCTAAGAGATATTCGATGATGAATTCAAAAATTGTATCCATGCGAAATTAAGCCATTACGCATAACTTCTCATATTTGTATTTCTGCTAGTTGCTTGTTATTGATATGTAATTGCTTGTCGGTTAATATCATGGTTTAGTTGGTTTTTTGTAATGCGTCTAATTTCTCTTTATTGCTGTTATTGGTTATGCGTATATTCGTTTATTCGGCTTGTTATCTGTTATTCGTTTATTTGGTGTATTTAGTTATTTTACTGCGATTTGGTTAGTTTCTTTCTCTATTATGTGACATAATTTACTTGGTTTTTTAATCTCCTGAAACTGTCCAAGGCTATGGTATAGCTCCGCCCCCTGAGTCCCAGATGTAAAAACGAATCTGAGTCTTTTTTGTAATATGGTTAGCGCAAACGTTTTTTAAATGAGTCATAGAAATTCTCATTTAACAGGCATTTTTTATTGTCATTTTATTTAATTTTTTTTCGATTTATGCAATAAAAGTAAATTTGCATATTGTAATGGATTTATTTCTTTGGTTTTGGTTGTTTCTAAAATTTGAATGGTAATGGCTGTTCGTCGCTGATTAGGTCGTTGAAGTTTTGGAAACTGGAAATTCCTGTCCAGATTTCTTTGAATGAGGCGAGTAGTCGTTTTCTGTAATAGGTTTTATCGTAGATTAATAGGTTTTGTGAGTTTTTACTTTCTATTCTTTCTTCTGTTTTGTATCTCTCTCCCTTTTGTTCTGATTTTTTATTTACTACCAAATATCGAATTTTTTCTCCTGCTTGGACGTGGATACCCATTTCTAATAAGTCTTTGACTGCCACCGCACTTGGTGCGTCTACACTGTAATCTCCTGGATCGTGAGAAGTGGATCTTAGTATGAGAAGATCTTTCCAGTAAACATCGCCTTTTGAGAGTGGGGCGTCATATTTTTTGAAGATTTCTAAAATCTCATCCTCTCTTGATTGCATGTCAGCTATCGTTTTAAACTGACACATCCACCGAATCATTTCCTGTTGGGCAGTTTTTATATAATAAGGATAGTCTTTTCTCCGTAAGGCGATGCCTCTTCCTTTGAAATTCCCATCGGTAAATCTTCCCATGTATCGGTTGGCAACTGGCATTTTTTCATTTTGAGTGGATGGTGGAAAAGATAACCAGGAGAAGATACCTTCTATATCCATTGTTATTTTTGTTTTTATTTTTATCGTTTTACATATTTCTAAAAGATGACTTTCTGAGATTGGTGATTTATCTTTTTTTTGAATGAAGATACAATCGGTAATTGCATGCACAAGGTTGTATCCATACTCTTCTGCAATTTCTTTTGCCAGAATTAATTTTTCTCTTCCGAAAGCTGTGACTGCTTCGTGGCTTTCTAGTTTCCCGAATTTTGCATTTCGGTAACCTAAATAGCCGAAAGAGGTAACCAACATCCATTTTAAACTGGATTGTTTTTGTTCTATATAATGTTTGTTGGTTTGACTTGGTTCTTTACATTGTTTTTTATAATGGGCTCTGCGTTCTATGACATGTGCAAGTGCTTCGGAAACAACACCTCTTCTTTTGTTACAGACTCGATATCCTAAAGATGGAACTATTTCTGTTTTGGAATCATCTTTGCAACACAAACAATTGATCGTTTCGGGAGATATATTGTGTGTAACCATCACCTTTGGATACATTTGAGAAAAATCTAATTGAGCAACATTTTCTAGTACAAATCCATTTTGAATATCTGCTTGAAAAACCAGTCCTCCTTTGTCGGCGTTTAAAAGATCCAAGGCTGTTTTTGGTGCCTCTAATGCACTTTTTTGCCAAGGGACAAGATAGTTCATGCGCAGTGCTACATCTACCTCAATATAGGTGAGTGCTTTTCCTGTTGATGCTCTTGCCATCTTTTGGATTGGTAAACGAGAGATACGAGCAAGCTCAATAATTCCCATAAGATCTGCTTCTTTGTAAACAAATCCGTTTTTTGAGTCTATATGCCATCGACCAAACAGAGGGTAGGACGGAGCTCTAAACACGATTGTCCCGTAAGTATTAAAACTAGTTCCTTGTGTTTGTATTGAACGTCTGATTGTGCTTGTTTTGTCTCTATCAAATTCTGTTGGTATATGATTTTCTTGTGAAGCTTTAAAGAGATAGGGAAATAGGATTTGGTCACCGTAGGAGGTGAGAACTATATCGGGATCATATTTTTTGAATAGTTGATTTAGTTTATGAATCAAATTCGTGGAATTGTCTGTTGGTATTTTATACTGATCGGAATCGGTTTCAACAATGAGTGTGTTGTGTTGGAAAGAGATCCTTTGGCTTCTTTCTAAGTAGAGAGAGACTGTCCTAAAGTTTGGGATTTCATAATCCAAATCATGGATATCTGATAAACACTGAATGTTTCTAATTTGGTTTTGGTTGTGTTTTGTTTCGTAACTTATTTCTAAATATGCTAGCGGGTAAATGTCTTTTTCGACCATATAACCCGTTGTGATTTCAATATCTGAATGATAGATATCGTATTTTCCGTAGAGATTAAAAAGTTTATTTGTGATTTTTGGTAGTAGTTGTGGTTTAGAAATTACTAATTTTAAAACTGAGACTGTTTTGTTTTCATAGAAGAGACGTTTTTCTGTAAAGGTGGGAATTTCTGCTAACGCGTTTAACTCATAAAATCGTTTTACTAATTTTTGAAGAATGTTTTTGGGTGCGTGGATGTAGATTGTTGGGAAAAATTCATCAGAAAATAATCGAAGTTCTCCCTCGAGAGACCTTAACCAAAGGTAGATTTTTTGTTCAGAGTGGTAGATATCAAACAAGTAACCCTTGAATGTTTCCATAGTCTTTTTACTTTAATGCGTAGTCACTTATCTGGGATTTTTTGTAGGTCTTTTTTGATTCCGTTCACTTCTTTTTTTAATTCTATGAGCATGGATAGGATCATGGAGTCAATTGGATATGGTAGAGAAGCCATAACACCAGCTTGTACTTGTAATTTGGATGTTCTCATTAGCTCATCAAAAATTTCTTGGTCCTGTCTTCGGAGAGACCTTCGAAAATCCGATAGATTTCCTTCTATCTGCATCATTTGGCGAGAGTAGGGGGCAATGGTTCTTCCCATGTTAAAATCCTGTGATTGAAGTTTTTCTTGTACGAATGCGAGAGAGACCTTCTTCCATTTTAAGTTCCCATAGGTTTTGGGTGGTTCGTAGTAGTTTTGGAAAAAAGATTTGAAAATTTTTATGTGTATAAGTCCAGGATTCGATGATGAGTAGCGGGACATTTTCGCAGGGAAATTTTTCTATAAATTCTAACATCCGGTTTAATAAAAATATACCTTCGTCTTCTTTGACATCGCCATCCAGAAATTGTTTACATGGAGCTAACAAGAAGTATATGGTATTTTCTTCTTTTAAACTTAGAATTGTTTTGAGTGCATCTAATATTTGATAGGGGGTGAAGGCCCTTTGGACTCTAATTTGTTCTAAAAACGGCTCTGGTTGTAAATTTTGTTTCCTGGTTTCTTCGGCAATAGTGAAGGGATTGAATCGAATGGCACAGTCTAGATTGAAAACCTGAAACCCAGAACAAACCATGGCATATTGCCAATAATGAGCCAGCCTGTACATTCCTCTTTCTCCGGTGAGTAAACCGATATCTCTTTGGTTCCAGTTTTTGATGGGTTCATAAACATCTGTAGAAATGGGAGATGCTTCAGTGAGAATCATATATACTATTTATATGTATAGTAAAAATATGTAAAGTGTAATTTGTCAGTAAGTTTCCTTTTTCACTTACTGGAAAAAGTAAGTCACTCACCTTTTTCACCGGAGGATCGAAGCTAGGCAGGTGGTTCATTTTGATTTGGAAGGTACTTGCGGACTCTCCGGAAACGAAACGGGTGGGGAGAATTTCTAAAAAGATTAAGACTGGAAAACTTTTCCGGCCGGAGATTGCCTCCGGTCGCAGAGTTTCAATTGGAAAAATAAATTCATCGAATGAATTTCTAAGACCTACCGACAGATCAGAAATTAAAATTTATAGAGGAGGAACTTCTTGTACGGTTTTGACTCCGGTTACAAAATAACTGGTTTCGGCAAAACAACTAAAAGGAACTCCAACATGTTCTTCATATTCCAGAACGACTCGTTTGCCAATGGAACCATTGAGTTGCTCTGCAATGGCTTCATTCCGAATGCTGAAGTAGAATTTTTCTGTCATTGTACCAGGCATTGTGACAAGGGCCATTTCTCCTTCCCAAGTTTTGCAAATCCAACCCTTTTTAGAAAGCTTTTGGATGTAGCCCGCACGATCACCCTGCGAGTAACTCCACTGGAGAGTGAGCCAAGTATAACCCGCAAATAGAATGGCGAGGAGGATGAGAAAAAAACTGAAACGAATTAAAAATTTACCCATAAGTTAATCCAGAATTTTGGAAAAAAAATCGAAAGTTTCAAGACAATATTTTGGACGAACTTCGACAATTTTGCAAATAGGATGGAAATCTTTTGCGCCAGGGATACGGAGGGCTTGGTCTTTTGGAGGAGACCGACAAAAGACGGGAGCGAAAAGCGAACCCCGGAGTAGCCCGGTCGATTCGGTGGGAGTTTAATCCACTAACAGAGTGGAGGCGCCCACATAGAAAGGAAATGAATGTAAGTCAAAGTATGAACTTTTTTAGAAAATATTTTTTTGAGGTGTGAATTGGGATGGCAAGTTTTGGCTCCTCGTGGTAAAGGAGAACCATTGGGTGGCGGGTCTAGTTCCCCACCCTCAGATCGGGCGGGGATACTATATTCGAAAAAAAACCATCCCGCCAAACTCCCGAAACATCCTTTTGCGGATGTTTCTATTCGAAATAACCTTTCAGGCCGGCCTCAAATTCTGTTTCTAACGATTTGGAAGTCCATTCCCATTGGAATCCATTTCCTTTGACAGAAAGAGAAGATTTGGAATTGGATTTCCCTAGAGTTGTAAAACCAAGTCCTGCTTTGGTGTATTTTTCTTTGACTTTTTCTTCGTCTTTGGACAGAAAACTAATGACAAAGGAAGCTCCTGTTTCACCAAAACAAAGTTCGTCGAGACGAGGGAAACTTTTTTGTAATCCTTCTAAGTTGACTTCGAGTCCTTTGGTTCCTGAAATTACGATTTTTGCAAGTGCCACAAGAAGGCCACCGAGTGACAGGTCTTTGGCGGAGGTGAGAAGTCCTTCTTTACGGCAAGAGATGAGTGTGTCAATGGCCGCTTTTTCTTTTGTGAGAGAAATGGTTGGAATTTTCCCTGTGTCAAGTCCATGGAAACGGTAAAGGTATTCTGAAGCCGAGATAGTGGGTTGGAATTCTCCCACAAGGGCATACACTACATCTTCTTTCGTGCGAGGGTAGGTATGAAGTCCTTTTGCTACATCATCAATCACGCCCACCATACCAATGGTAGGTGTTGGGAAAACTGGGCCTTCTGGGGATTCATTGTAGAAAGATACGTTTCCGCCAGTCACGGGAAGTCCAAGGAATCGACAAGCATCTCCAAGTCCTCTTACACATTCACTAAAGATATAGTAGTTTTCTGGGATGTAAGGGTTTCCAAAGTTTAGGTTGTTTGTGACTCCGTAAGGTTCCGCACCTGTCGCGGCAACGTTTCTTGCCGATTCACAAACGGCAATTTGAGCCCCTTCGTATGGGTTAAGATACGTATAACGAGAGTTACAGTCTGTGGCGACAGCGATCCCTTTTTTGGTTCCCGGAATGCGCACAAGCCCGCCGTCTTCTCCAGGTTCAACTACTTTTACAAGACCCACTTCTGTATCATACTGTTCATAGAGGGGACGTCTGGAGCTGATATTTAAAGAAGAGAGAAGAGTATTTAACGTTTGGGAAACTGTGTCTTTTGACAAATCATTGATTTTGTTAGGATCAAACTTTGTCACCTCATCGAGGTAAGCTGGTCTTTTTTCTTCTCTCACATACCTTGGAGCACCACCACCCAGTACGAGTGAGTCTGCTGGAATTTCTGCTTTGAGTTTTCCATCTTTTCGGATGCGAAGGATTCCATCACCAGTGACTGTTCCAATCTCTACAGCATTCAGGCCCCATTTGTGAAAGATAGAAACCAGTTCTTCTTCCTTTCCTGTTTCCGGAATGACGAGCATTCGTTCTTGGGATTCGGAAAGCATGATTTCGTAGGCGTTCATATCCGACTCACGTAGAGGAACTTTGTCTAAGTCCACATCCATTCCGGTTTTTCCTTTGGCACTCATCTCCGATGTGGCACAAGAAATTCCGGCCGCACCCATATCTTGGATTCCCACAAGGAGATTTTTTTGGATGGCTTCGAGGGATGCTTCCATCAGAAGTTTTTCCATAAAGGGATCGCCCACTTGGACGGCGGATCTTTTTTCTTCGGATTCTTTGGTGAGGTCTTTGGAAGCGAAACTGGCACCGTGGATTCCGTCTCTTCCTGTTGTGGCACCTACGATGTACACTTTGAATCCTACTTTTCCTTTGGTAGAAGCAGAAGCCATTTGGTCGTGACGAGCAATTCCTACTGTCATTGCATTGACGAGTGGATTTTTGGTAAACGTGGGATGGATGAATAATTCTCCACCACCTACGGCAATCCCAAGAGAGTTGCCGTAATCACCAATCCCTTTGACGGCTCTTGTTAAAAGATATTTGTTACGAGCTTCTTTTGGATCACCAAACCGAAGTGAGTTGAGGGAAGTGATGGGGCGAGCCCCCATAGTAAAAATATCTCGCATGATCCCACCAACACCAGTCGCTGCACCTTGGTAAGGTTCTACAGCCGTTGGATGGTTGTGACTTTCGATTTTGAAAACAACTGCTAGACCATCACCAATGTCCATGGCCCCTGCATTTTCTTCCCCAGCTTGTGCGAGGAGTTTCTCCGACTTAGTTGGCAGTGTTTTTAATTTTAAAATTGAATTTTTATAAGAGCAGTGTTCCGACCACATGGCGGAAAAGATTCCCAGTTCTGTGGAGTTGGGCATTCTTCCTAAGATCTTTTGGATCTCTACAAATTCAGTTTCTGTAAGTCCGTGTTCTTTTGCATCTTCCAGACTAACTTTCTCTTTTTCCATACTGATTCCTTAAACGAGTTCCCTATAATTGCGATTGAAGTAGAGGAGGGGAGAACCTTCCCGAGTTACCACTGCTTCCACAAGACCGATGAGGATCCAATGGTCCCCGGCATCGATGGTTTGGTTCACTTTACAGTCGAGTGAGGCCAAGGCATCCGGTAAAACCGGGGCACCGGTAGAAAGAGTTCCTGGTTTCAGTCCTTCCAAAACAACCGCTTTGTCCAGGGAACCAGAAGCAAAATCAGCGGAAATTTGTTTTTGGTCGGAAGAAAGAATATTCACGACGAAGTTTCCGGCTTTTTCGATGGGTGTTTTGGCGCTGGAGTCTTTGGCCAAACAGAATAAAACTAACGGCGGTTCGAGGGAAACAGAAGAAAAACTAGAAACAGTGATTCCTCCTTTTTTTTCTTTTGATTCATAAGTAATCACACAAACTCCACTCGCCCAAAGCGAAAGTGAAGTTTTAAACTGGTCGATGGGTGTTGGCATAAAACCTCGTTATTGACAAATATCAATTTCTGGAAGGATTCTAAAAACTAAATTCCATTTGACCCTTTGATAATTTGCGAATGATTTAGGGGTAAGGCAATGGTATGAAAGCACTCACAAAACATAGAGAACTAATTTTTAATGACCTAAAAGAAAGAAAAGACCACCCCACAGCAAAGATGGTTTTTGAATCAGTAAGGGGAAAGGCTGACAAAATTAGTTTTGCCACCGTTTACAATTCACTTGAATATCTAGTGGAACACAAGATGGTAAACAAACTAAATATCGAATCGGATTCGGTTCGTTATGATGCCTTTTTGGATGACCACTCCCATTTGCTTTGCAGTGATTGCGGGAAAATTTTGGATGTCCCTCCTTTGAAGCTCAGTGCGGATACAGACTGGCAAGGATTAGGGTTTCAGGTGAAACACGTCGATATCGTGGTTTCTGGCATCTGTTCTTCCTGCCACTCCTAGTAATTTTTTCTGGATAGGGAGGTTCCCTATCCCATGATTGTCCTATGGGCATCATTCATTCACTTTCGGCGGACCTTATCAACCAAATTGCCGCCGGAGAGGTGATTGAATCTACCCATTCGATTCTCAAAGAACTCATCGAAAATTCCATCGATGCCGGTGCCACAAAGATCGAAATTGCTACCGATTCCGCTGGGTTCGGTCGTATCCTTGTCTCAGACAATGGGCATGGAATCCAAAAAGAGGATTTGCCTCTTGCCATCAAACGTTACGCCACTTCCAAAATCCAAGATTTCCATGACTTAGAACATCTCTTTACCTTTGGGTTTCGGGGAGAGGCTCTTGCTTCCATTGCATCTGTTTCTCGGATGGTTTTGGAATCAGGGACAGATGGAAATCGCACGGCCTACCGCGTGACAGTGGAAGAAGGAAAAATCGTAAAAGAAGAAGAGATTCCTTTTTTCCTAGGAACCAAAATTGAAATCAAAGATTTGTTTTATAATACGCCCGTTAGGCGAAAGTTCTTAAAAACCGAAACGGGAGAAGAGAAAAAAAATAGGGCACGAGTACAAACCATGGCAGTCTCCGAACCAAAGATCGGATTTCGGTATTTGCAGAATGGAAAGGAAGTTTTGAATGTAGTTCCCGAAGACGGCCTCGAACGTGTGTTATCGGTTTATGGTGAAAATTTACGGGATCATCTTTTGCCAGTGAATTCCAGCCGGAATGGAATGACCCTTCGGGGTTGGATCTCTCATCCTGATTTTTATAAATCTTCTCGTGCGGGACAGTTTTTCTTTGTGAACAACCGTTCGGTGGAATTAAAGTTTTCGGCACAAATTCTCAAACGTTGTTATGGGGAACTCCTTCCCAGTGGTGCCTTTCCTTATGCGTATCTTTTTTTTGATCTTCCTCGTGAGTTTGTGGATGTGAATGTTCATCCACAAAAAAAAGAGGTTCGGTTTTTATCAGAAGAAACCATCACAGGAATTCTTTTCCAAGGGATCACAGAAGTTTTAAGAACCTCCACCCCTGTGGAATTTTTAGAAATGCGACGTAGACTTTCCATGCCCATTCCCTATGAAAATCGTGGGGGCGAGGGTGGTTTTGGTACTGGGTATGGAGGAGGTTCTGGGTTTGGTGGCCCAGGATTTGGACGGGGGATGTTCGGAAACCTGCAAACCGAAGGGGAAACACTCATTGGACCAAGTTCCATTGAAGGAAGACAAGGATTTTCCCTGGAAGGTATTGGTGCAGGAACCAACTTACATTTATTAGGTGAAAATCTCACCAAACACAATTTGTTTGTTCCAAAAAAACATTATGGGGTTTTGTTTGAAACCTTTATCTTGGCGGAGGCCGAGGATGGACTCTATATCATCGACCAACATACTGCTCATGAAAGGATTCGTTACGAAGAAGTTTTACGAGACCTAAAGTCCAAAGCGTATAAGTCGCAAAGTCTACTCACACCCATTCGGTTGGAACTCACAAAAGAAGAAGCTGAAGAGATGTTAGAAGAACGAACTCGGTTTTTGGAACTGGGAATCACCCTCGAACCATTTTCGGGAGGAACCATTCTTATCCGCGAAGTGCCGTCTTATATTGATCCAGGCAAAGAAATAGAAACCATTTTGGATTTATGGGAAAGGTTCAAACAAAAAGACCCAGAAGACAAAGAACTCTATGATGAAATGGCAAAATGTGTGGCCTGTCGTTCTGCCATCAAAAAGGGAGACCAAGTTTCTGACGCAATCATCGGGGAACTTTTGCAAAGATTATCTTACTGCGAGAATCCATCTCTTTGCCCTCACGGGAGGCCGACTCTCATCAAACTCACAAGAAAAGATCTAGAAACTATGTTTCATAGGATCTAGACCTAAAGGAAAGAACCGAAAAACATTGATAGAATTCTCGGATTCGAAATTCTAGGCCTCATGCCACGCCCCCTAGAAGGCAAAAATATGACCCTGCGGGAGAAGGAAAAAATCCTCCTCCAAAAGATCAAAGCAGGGGATCCGACTGCCTACATGACCTTAGTGTCCCCTTTCCGAGAAAGATTGTTCCGCAAAGCTGTTTCCATGGTAAAAGATGGAGACGATGCGGAGGATATCGTCCAAGACGCCCTGATTTCCGGTTATAAATCCATCCAAAACTTCCGTGCAGAGGCTGGGGTTTACACCTGGCTCTACCGCATTGTGGTGAATAAGTCCAAGGATTTGCTCGCCAAGAAGAAACGAGGTCGAGAAAAACCCATGGATGACTCGGGAGATAACCAATTTGTGGATTCTCGTGTCGGATATGAAAAAAAATTGGAACTTTCTGAAGAGTCTCGTTATCTAATGGATAAGATTGCACTCTTAGAAGATTCCTACAAACAAGTTTTGGAGCTTCGTTATTTCGAAAATCTTTCGTATAATGAAATTGCTGAGATCATGGAATGTAACGTAGGTACAGTTAAGAGTCGTCTCTTCAAGGCGAAGGAGTTTTTGAAGCACCTCATCCAGAAAGACGAAAAGGGAGAAGGGTTCTTTGAAAAATAAGTTTATGAATTTAAAAGATTGGTTTCGTTCACAATATCCAGGACTCTTTCCTGAGGATTCAGACAATGTGGTTTTGGAAAATAAGATTTGTTCTCTTTTCCAGCATGTGAAGGAAAAGGAAGACACCATCCTTCCCCGAATGTCAAAAGACTTCGACACCCGCCTCTTCAACCTCCTGGAATCCGTCACCATTGACAAACCAGGCCAAAAGATCTCCTTCACTTTCAAAGACCTAATCGAAAACCGAACGGTTCAATATTCCTTCTCTGCCGTAATGGCTTTAAGCCTTGTCTTTGTGCTTGTAAGTCGCACTTCCCAAGAACCAAGTTTTCCGGGAAATCAAGATACGGCCGGTGTTGTGATTGAACAAAACAACTACCAATACGAACCAACAAGCCTTGATCTGAATGAATCCTACCAAAAACGCGTGTTACTTGATCGTCTGCGATCTGCTCCTGGAGCTGTTTACGGACTTCGAGAATTGGAATTGTATTATGAAAAAACAGGAAGAGAGTCTTCTGCTGATGAATTAAGACTTCTCATCGAATCTGTAGAAAGATAATTCCTAAACAAATCCTTTGGCAAATTGGACGGCATCACGCGAACGGATGTCGTCAGCCGAATGGAGGATGGCCAGTGCAAACTGTTCGATCCTAGCTTCCAGACGAAACGACCCACCACTTCTTTCTTTACTATCAGCCAGTCTCTTCAGTTCCGAAAACCAAATTTGGATTGTGGTTTCGTCTTTTTTGGTAGGGGGATTAAAAATCCCTTCACGCCAAGCAAGGACAGGAACGAGTTCCTTCATTTCCTCTTCCTTTGTAGTGATCTCACTTGCCTTTTGGATGAGGGAAAGAAGGGGCGGCCACCGAACGATGGTATGAGGAAAAAGTTGGGGGTCATTTAAAAAAGCAGTCCGATAGGTTTCGATTCCTTCTCTTTCATTTCCCGTCATCACTTGTGTTTCAGCAAGATAGTAGTGGAGGACGGGAGATTGTTTGTTTCCCCCGTAAAGTAATACTTCCAATGCCATCCCATAATCTTGGATTTTAATTAGGCAAACCGCAAGTTCACGTAACAAATCTTTGTCGAGGGCATTTGCTCCTTCCCATTGGTAAGCAAGTTTTAAGTGGTCTCTTGCTTCTTTTAAGATGCAGTCTTGGGTGGCAAAAAAACTATCTGTGGTATGATACCCACGTTTTCGAATTTCAGATTCAAAATCGGCAAAGAGCGAAAGTAGGAGTTTGCCTCTGTCTTTTCCTTCTCTTGTTTTTAGAATTAGATCAAGTCTATGGTCCCAAAAACTGGCAATGTAAAAACCGCTGATAGAGGCAAGATCGAGTGGGTCCCTGTCCAGAAGTACGGAATAAAGAGATTTTGCAGTTTCAAACTCACCATTAGCAAGATAGGTGAGTGCTTCTTCCGACTTCTGAATCATAAAGGGTTAGTGTTGGCTTTTTTTATCGTGGTGTTTGCTTGTTTGGGAAAGAATTTTGTCTTCCAATCCATCGATACAAACATATACATCTTTGTCTTGGTTGTGTGCGTTGAAATTATTGCCATCAGCATGTAACTTCATGTTAGAGTGGATTTCTCCATGAATGGCTTCAAATGATACTTCACAGGATACTATTTTTTGAACGTATTTTGATACTCGTTCTAATTTTTCGTCCGCATATTTTTCAGCGGCTTCGGATCGATCTAGATGTTTCCAGGTATAATTAATTTTCATAGTTTGTCCCAATTTGGTATGGATTGATTGTATTTTAGAAAAAAAGCAAACGTCAAATAAAAAAGAATTGAAGGTGAGTGTTTCTCGTCTTTAAGCTTGGAGGATGGCAAATGAAGATAAAGAGGATGGAAAGGTAAAAAAAAGTGCAGCCAAAAAGAAAAAGTCAACTGTTACTGCTGCCAAAAAAACTGCGAAAGTCGCCCCTAAAAAAAACGCGAAAAAATTAGAGAATCCTCCTCTAAAGTCGCCTGTTCCATCCATTTACAACGATTCCAGATTTACCAAACACCCTGAATTTCCACAGGAAGATCTCATTCGGGTTCTCGTTCGTACCCCAAAAGAAGCCTTTGTCTTTTGGAAATTTTCCGAAAAAACTTTAAAGAATCTTTTGATTGATTTGGATTCTCCAACGACTGATGGATTTCAGTTTCGATTGAAGGTCGAATACAAAAATATTTTTGGAAGTGAACGGACAGAAATGTTTGATCTCGCTCCCTTTACCGAATCGTACTACTTAAAATTTATGTTTCCTGTAAGAGACATCCAAACATCCATCCTTGTCTCCCATAACCAAAAGGAAGTTTCTACTCTTCATTCATCGGGAAAGGACCTTCCCCAAGGAACAGAATCATTTCGATTGGATAAAGAATGGATCCACCCTCAATGGATTAGTTTGGGGCTTGTGGCAAAGTCTGTGGGAAGTGATGAATACTATGTGAAAGATGGAGACGCGTCAGAGTTCTACGTGAATCCGAGAGGGAATGCCCAAGGTGATCCCAGACGAGATCCCAACCAATCTTTGACGAAGTTAGGAAATGGATCGGGATCAGGAAGAGGACTTTTAGAATGAATCATTTTTTAAAAGGGCACTTGGTTTTTGTTTTGCATGCCCACCTACCATTTGTTAGACACCCAGGATACGACACTCCTTTTATAGAAGAAAATTGGTTAAACGAAGCCATTCTTGAAACCTATATCCCACTGATTAGAGTGTTTCGGAATCTAAAAAAAGAATCCGTTCCCTTCCGGATCACCATGTCTTTCACTCCGACCCTTTCCCTTATGTTGACAGATCCATATTTGCAAAATGGATTTCGTAAATACATAAAAAACCTGATTAACTTAGCCAAAGAGGAAACCAAACGAAATGCAAAAGACCCACATCTCCATTTCCTTGCCACAAGATACTTAGAACATTTTTTGGATACAGAGTCTATCTTTGAAGAAGAGGGTGGTGACTTAACCAAACTGTTTTTACCTTTTGTGGAATCGGGAGAACTGGAAATCATGACAAGTCCTGCGACCCATGCTTTCCTTCCTTTTTATGATTCCGAACCCTCAATCTTTCGTTCCCAATTGAAAAATGGTAGGCGAACTTTTCGGCGCATTTGGGGAAGAGACCCCAAAGGGATTTGGCTTTCGGAGTGTGGATACACCCAAAAACTAGAAGAGGAACTGGACCGAGAAGGATTTCGGTATTTCTTTGTGGATACTCACGGAATCACCCATGCGAGCCCAAGGCCTAAGTTTGGAGTGTACGCACCAGTGGAAGTTGGGTATGGGGTCTTCGCTTTTGGCCGTGATCCGGAAAGTAGCAAACAAGTTTGGAGTTCAATCGATGGCTATCCCGGAGATTTTCGGTACAGGGAATACTATCGAGACATTGGCCATGACCTTCCTTGGGAAGAAATTTCTCCTTATCTCAATTCCAACGGAGTCAGGATCAATACCAGTATCAAATACTATCGGATCACAGGGAAAACCCAGGACAAAGGATACTACCATCCGGACTGGGCGATGGAAGCTTGTGGAAACCATGCAGAAGACTTTTTGCGGAACCGAATTCGCCAGGCAGAGTATTTATTTGAAACGAACAAACAACCTGCTGTCATTGTTTCTCCCTATGATGCCGAGTTGTACGGACACTGGTGGTATGAAGGCCCACAGTTCATTGAATTTTTATTTAAAAAAATCCATTTCAACCAAAACACCATCCAATTGTCTCATCCTTTAGAAGCAGCTCGTGCCCTCCCGCGGATCCAATCAGTAGAAATGAAAATGTCCAGTTGGGGAGAAAATGGGTATGGAGAAGTTTGGCTGAATCCAACAAACGATTGGATTTATCCTCTCATCCATTCCTTAAGCATTCGGATGCATAAGAGGGCTCATGAATTCGGATCCTCTGGAACCGATTTACAAAAAAGAATTTTAAAACAAATGGGAAGGGAACTCCTACTTTTACAAAGTAGCGATTGGGCCTTTATCATGAAAACGGGAACCATGGTGGATTATGCGGTCCGTCGTACCAATGTGCACACCAATCTTTTTTTGACCCTGGAGGCAATGTTAACTGGCCAGGTGGATGAGGGGATCCTTCACTCTGCCGAGGAAGAGAACAATGCGTTCCCTGACATCCGGGTGGAAGATTTCTATTAGAATTCTTCTAAAAAATTTCTTGCCTGGGGAGGGGCTGGTAAGAGGCTTATCTTAAATCGGAGGGTTTTATGTCGAATTCGTATCGTTTTCCCTTGGTTCTCGCTCTTCTCTTCTTTGCTGCCAATCTTTTGGTTTGCCGGTTTGTGCACAAAGAAACAACGGAAGGAGTATTTCGTATGGATGATTCTGTCATTCGTTATACGGAAGCTTTGGAGGCTTCCGATGCTCACAAAACTTCTACCAAAACGACCTTTGGAACTAACGGTCTTCTCTAGACCGTTGCCGTAGGTTTTTTCATTGCCATTTGGTCAAATTTTCTTTTGGCCACACAGGTTCATGTTTACTTCGGTTTGAAGTCCACATTGTCCCAATAGTCCTTTCCATAATCAAAGAAAATTTCTCCACCTTCCGGAATTGTTTTTAACACTTTAAACCGTGCCGTTTTCCATCTGACAGAAGTGATGAGTTCCGCGTTTGGTTTTGAGGAGTGGTTGATATAACGGGTGTAATTGGATTCACGTCCTTCCCCATAAATCCACCAGTCCTTACAGATCCAAAGTAAGTATTTTGAGTCTACGTATTTGTTTGATTCCGCTTGTTCATCGGTAATGATTTTACCCATGTAGTAACCAACGGTATCTCCCTTGTATAATGTTTGTTTGGTGAATAGTCCCATTCCGATATTAGGAACAGAGGAAGGTTTTACGATAAAGTCACTCTCGGTATACACTACCGGTTTCCTTTTTTTGGCCTTCTTTATAGATTTCTTTTTCTTCATTTTCTTCCTATATGACATAAGAGGAAAACAATTCTACCTTGTAAAGCCATTGGTATTTAAGATTGGATGGTGTGCACTCCGAACTTTAAGGGGAGAGGGGATCTATGAACCGGAAATCAGAAAAGCAGACGGAAGAGAAAACCAATGTTGTGAATCTGGCGATCTACCGAGCCAAAAAAGCTCTCAAACGAGATGGGTTTGAAGTGGTAGAAAATCCAGACGGAAAGATTACCCTTGTCATTCGTCTTGCGAAATAACCCCCTCCTAGGATTTTGGATACATGACAGCTACTCTGGAAGGCACCCGCATCGGAAACGGACAAAAACACTGTGTCATCGTTTCAAAGTTTAATGAATTCATTACCGAGTCTCTACTCAAAGGAGCAAAAGATGCATACAGACAACATGGGATCGCTGATTCCGATGTCACTGTGATCTATGTTCCCGGTGCCTTCGAACTCCCACAAACCGTAAAACGTGTTCTTGGGTCAAAAAAATACCAATTTTCTGCTATCGTTTGCCTTGGGGCCGTGATTCGCGGAGCCACTTCTCATTATGATTTGGTTTCTGGGGAAGCGGCTAAAGTAGGATCCGTGGCTGATGGATCGGTACCTGTGATTTTTGGAGTCATTACGACGGAATCGATCGAACAAGCCATTGAAAGAGCCGGCACCAAAGCAGGTAACAAAGGATACGAGGCAGCCACCACAGCCATTGAGATGGCAAATCTTTTCAAAGAGATCGGATGAGTTCTAGACACCGCGGGCGAAGTCTCGCCCTAATGTGCCTCTACCAAATTGACCTCGTCGGAACGGATCCAGACCGAGCGATGAAATTCGATTGGTATGACAAAAAAATCACTAGAGAAGAAAAAGAATATGCTGTCTTTCTTGTGAAAGGAGTGGTCGAAAATCGAAAAGCGATCGATACTCTAATCAAGAAGTATTCGGAGAATTGGGAACTTTCGCGTATTTCCGTGGTCAACCGCTGTATTTTGCGTTTATCGATCTTGAGTTTGCAAAAGGAACCTTTCCTTGCGGCCCCCGTTGTCATCAATGAGGCAGTGGAACTCACCAAAGAATTTGAAACGGACGAATCAGCACAGTTTATCAACGGACTGCTCGATGCCTTCTATAAGAAGGAGATTGTAGCGAAAAATCCCAAATAAAATAAAGAATGGATCCCATCCAAAAAAACCGGTTTCGCATTGAAGAGCAGTCTTCACAGCCAAGTTATTACCAGGAAGATCCATACTTACGGAACCTGGGCCGAGAAAAAGAAACCACTTACGAATCAGAAACCACGGCACGTCGTCCAGTTTTATCTTTTTTATTTTGGACATTCCTTGTTCTACTCGTCCTTGGGTTTTTAACCGCAGGTTACTGGTGGTATCTACAAAAAAAACAAAATCCGGAAGAGATTGCCAAAGCGTTAAAGAACCTGCCCACAGATAAAAAGGCATTGAACCTTCTTGTCGATAAACCATATCTTCCCGATGATTCTGTAAATCCCAAACTTGCTGCTTGTCTCAATGCCTATCACAACCGTTATGTGGATCGAGTGGGAAATGTTTGTGAAGAATTTTTAAATTCGCCAGGAAGTGATGAAGATAAATCCATTGCCCTCACTGTGCTTGGTGTGTTGTATGATGAAGCAGGTCGTTATATCAATTCCATTGAACGATTGGAAAAAGCCATCCAATACGATTCCAAAAACTATTTTGCTTTTTATAATCTTTCCCTTGCTCTCAAACATGCAGGGAAATTTGAAGAGGCAAGGCGAGCTGCCGAAAGAGCTAAAGAAATTGCTCCCAATGATTATCGTGTGGCACTCCTCCAGGGAAATTTATTCCAAGAGATAGGAGATCCTGCCAGTGCCATTGAAGCATATAAAGAAGGACAGTCACTTGCACCTACAGATGTCACTCTTACGTATAACTTAGCCATTAGTTATCTGAAACAAGGAAATATTGCAGAGGCCATTTCTGAATTCCAGAAGGTAGTGCAAACAGCGCCCAATTCCCAAACCGCTGTTTTGTCTTATGGCCATCTGGGAACGATTTTTTACCAAAGAGAAGATTATGATAGAGCAGAGTTTTATTTCCGCGAAGTGATTCGTTTGAAAACAAATGATGCCAAGTCCTACTATAACTTAGGTTTGGTGTATTTAAAAAAGAAAGTTCCAGAAGAAGCAGCCAAATACTTCCAAAAAGCCCTTGATTCCAATGCCAATGAACCAGAAGTGTATCGTTATATTGCAGACGCATTTCTATCGATGGGCCAAACCAATATGGCCATCACTGCCTTAAAAAAAGCTTTATTACTGAAGCCCAGTGATGTGGATTCCCTTTTTGCATTGTCTGAGCTCTATTATAAAAAAGGGGAACTGGTAGAGGCAGAAAGCCTATTTCGCCGGATCATCCGTCTGACCCCTGGAGATACGTATTCGGAAACTGCTTATGTGAATCTCGGAATCATTTTGGATGAGATGGAGCGGTATTCAGAAAGTATTACCTCTTTTGAAGGGGCACTTGCACTCAATCCTAAAAACCAATCGGCTTATTACAATTTGGGCCTTGCCTATTTACATGCTGGAAAACCTACGATGGCGATTGAGTCCCTTCGTAAATCGCAAGCCCTGGATCCGAACCATACACAGTCACGACTTGCCATTGCGGACTACTATTTAGAAAACCGTTTTTATTCAGAAGCGATTGCTGAGTATGAAGAAGCGATTGCTTGGAAACCGGAACTGTATGAAGCAAGATTGAAACTGGCGGATGTATACATCCAAACCAAAAACTATCCTGCCGCCGAAAAGGTGCTCGTATATGTTTTGGAAAACGCTAAGGATCCAAAGGAAATTAAACTGGCTCATAGAAAACTGGCGCTTAGTTATGCGAGTAGTGGAAACTCTGGTCTTTCCAGAAAAGCAAAAGAAGAAGCATTTCGCGCTACCCATATTGACCCAGAGGATATGGAATCAAAGTTAGTCCTCTCCAAAATTTTAATTGATTCCGGTTCCCTTGTTGATCGTGAAAAAGCGATCGAAGAACTAACTGTTATTACTCGCTCCGATGTCACTCCTACCATTTCCTCCAAGGCACATAATTATTTGGGGGTTTGTTATTTTAAAAATGGGGAATTCAAAAAAGCGCTCTCTAGTTTCCAAACAGCCATTGATTTAAACCCAAGCCTTACGGAAGCATATGAAAACAAAAGAGCAGCGAGAGCTCAGTATGAAAAATCCCTGGAATCTAAAAAGAGAACTTATTTTTGAGTTTGTTCCAATTTTTACCCCATAAAATATTCCCAGAGTTTTATGAAGAATGTCGACTTACCGGCGTTCTTCGGTATCTTCCTGCAAAACAAAGAGAGTATGGGGATAGTTATTTTATGGAAGAATATAAGTCCCAATATAAAAAATCTTATTACGAGGATGAACCAAACTTACGTGCGATGGCCAAACGTCGGTTATCGAATTTAAAAAAATTGGCAGAAGGAAATCCCAAGGATAAAACTTCCTCTCAGAAAAAAACACTTTTGGAAATTGGATCGGCGGCGGGTTTTTTTTTGGATGAAGCAAAAATCGTCGGTTACCAAACAAAAGGCCTCGAACTTTCTCCCAAAGAAGTGGAATATGCAAAATCCTCTCTTAGCCTCGATGTAGACCAAACTTCGGTTTTGTCGGTAGGTTTGCGTGAGTGGGAGGAACAATTTGATGTGGTCTCTGCTTTTTTTGTCATAGAACACATTGAAGACATCGAAGGGATTTGGAAACGAATGAAGGCATGGACTCGGCCAGGTGGGTATCTTTATTTGGCAGTTCCTTCTAGTTTTGGCCCCAGTTTCCAGACAAACCCCAAGGAATGGTTTGCTACCCATCCCTCTGACCACTTTTTTGACTACTCCTTCCTCTCTTTGAAAAAACTCTTGTCAATCCTTGGCTTTGAAGTGAACTATGTTAGACCTATGTCGTATCACTCCTACCGGGACTTAAGCCCTCTTGGCAAACTCCCCGAATGGCTGTATCGACTATATGCAAACCAATTTGCCTATGGTGATACCATCGAACTGATTGCCAGAAAAAGAAAACACTGAAATCCATTATGAAATTTAACGAATTACCCTTTCACGAGTCATTAACCAAAGCTTTAGAAAAAATCGGTTATACAGACCTCACTCCCATCCAAGCCAAGTCCATTCCATTTGCAATGGAAGGAAACGACCTCACGGGGCTTGCTCAAACCGGAACCGGAAAGACTATGGCTTTCTTACTTCCCACCCTCCATAGACTTTTGTCGGCAACAGAAGAGGAACCTTTGCCTTATGCCCTTGTCCTTGCCCCCACAAGAGAACTCACGATCCAAATTGCAGAAGAAGCTAAAAAACTTTTAGAGTTCACTGACTTTGGTGTGGCTACCATCATTGGGGGAACGGATTACCGCTCCCAAGAACAGGCGTTAGGTAATAAGGCTTGTCTCATTGTGGCGACGCCCGGACGTCTCATCGACTTTGTAAAAAATCACGGCCTCTCTTTGGAAAACATCAAAGTGGTGATTCTCGACGAAGCAGATAGAATGTTTGATATGGGATTTGTCCAAGATCTTAAATACATCTTTCACAAATGTAAAAATAGAAAACAATCTCTTCTTTTTAGTGCAACCTTAAGTTACGAAGTGGTGCGTCTTGCCAGTAAGTATTTGAATGAACCGATTGAAGTTCATATCAATCCAGAAAAAGTCATCACCGAAAGAATTGACCAAACCTTACTCCATTTAGGAAGGGAAGAAAAACTACCATATCTTGTGAATTCTCTTTTAAATAACCAGATAGAAGGTCTTGGAATTATTTTTACCAATTACAAGATGAATATTCCTAAGATTGTTTCTGTATTGCGAAAATTTGGAATCACTGCGACTGGACTTTCTTCCGAACTCGACCAAAAGAAACGAATCCGTCTTTTACGAGATTTTAAAGCAGGAAAGTATAAGTATCTGATTGCGACAGATGTTGCTTCCCGTGGGATCGATATCGAAAATATCGATGTGGTTTATAATTATGATCTACCACAAGATGCAGAAAACTATGTGCATAGGATTGGTCGGACAGCGCGTGCGGGAAGAAAAGGTATGTCGATTGGATTTTGTTCCGAGACAGATTATACCGAACTCGAACGAATTGAACGTTACCTGAATTCCAAAATTCCGATCGGAGAAATTCGTGAAGAGTATTTAGAATTTCCAACAGGTGAGTTTACTCCTGTATTTGTCGACGAAGCCATCCCTGGTGAAAAAAAATACCAAGACAGGGAACGGAGAGACCGTGGTGGTCGTGGCGGGAAACCAAGACGTGGCGGGGACAACCGAGGCGGCGAACACAGATCAGGTGATCGAAATGAGAACCGATCTGGAGACCGTGGTCGAGGGAAAGGGCGTGGGGAAAAACACCACCCACCAGCAAAGATGTCGCACCCACACCATCATGAGGGAGATGGAGACCATAAACACCCGGCCAAAATGACTCACCATGAATTCAAACATGGCCATCAACCCAAGGATGGGAAAGGTAAAGGCCAACATAAGAAAAACCAATCGGGAAAACCTTACCAAAAGAACGATCCAAGAAGAAATCTCTTCGATATCAACGAAGTGAAAAAATCTAAAAAAAAGAAACAATCGATTTGGCAGCGAATTCTTTCTCTTTTCAAAAAAGATTAACTCTCTTATGTTTTTGTCTTTTTCCAAGTTTCGTAGGAGCTGAAGTCGCCAAACTTCCGCTCTACGGAAAAGGAAACTACGTGGCATTCTCCGATTTAAAAATGGTAATGCCAGAACTTTCAACAAAACTAAAAAAATTCACAAGAGTTGGTTCCATTTACACTCCTCAGGGGAACCTTCAATTTCGCCTTGGATCTAGTTTTTATACCCTGGATGGTAAAATTTACAAAATCCCAAAAGCCATTTTAAAAAAGGAAGAAGATGTATATCTTCCTTTGGATCTTGTGGAAGCGGTTTTACTCAATCTCATTTCTTATGACGTTCGTTACCAATTCAAAGAAACTGAACTTTGGGTTCTCATTCCTAAAGAACCAACTCCTAAACGAAATCTCAATGTGAAAGCCATTGTCATTGATGCGGGGCATGGAGGAAAGGATCCAGGCACTTCCGATCCAACAGGATATTTTGAAAAGGATGTGAGTCTCGGTGTGGCTCGTTATACTTATTTGTACTTACGAAAGTACTACCCAGAAATTCGGGTGCAGATGGTTCGAAAAAATGATACCTTTGTGGAGTTAGAAGACAGATCCAAAATGGCAAACCAGATGTTGCAGGACACAAGGGATGTGGTTTTTATTAGTTTTCATTGCAATGCTTCGCTTTCGGATAAGGCAGCTGGTTTTGAAGTCTACTATCTTTCCCAAAGTCCAAGTACGGAGGCCGCTCGTGAAACGGCTATTTTGGAAAATCGGTATGTGGGAAAACATAAGAACCCGGTTGTCTCTCAGATCCAATCCCAGATGTTGTCCAGTGTCACCCAAAGGCGGTCGCGGAAATTGGCAAGTGCTGTGGCTTTGGAGTATGAAAAGGGTTTGAGTCCCGAGATCCCATCCCGGGGTGTGAAAAAGGCAGATTTTTCCGTCTTGCGAGGAAGCCTTATGCCTGCGGTACTTGTGGAAATGGGGTATCTGACAAACCCTGAGGAAAGCAAACGTTTGCGGGACAAAAACTACCAAAAGAAAATTGCACGCAGTGTCATCAAAGGAATCCATGAATACGCATCTTCAAAAGATTAAAGAATCCCTTCGTTCTCTAAAAGAAATCATAAAAGACCTAATCATTCGGTTTTACAAAATCGGAACAGGGGAAACCAAACTCACTAGGGACTTTATCTTTTTATTTGCCTCTTGGTTTTCTCTTCTGATTTTTTTTAGTTTTTTTATTTTAGCTGAACAAAATCCGTTTCGATTGTTAATCCCATTTCAACTCTACTCTTATCCATCTTTAGATCATAGGGAACCTGTTGTGATCTATATTTCCAATGGAGAAGGGGAACAAATTCCCATCCACAGAAAGGTATTGAAAAGAGAAGAACCGGGCGATTTTATTTATCAAATCGTGGGCGAAGTGGGATCACCACCTTACTTTGATTCTGTGGAAGCTTTGGCAAAAGATGGAAAACTATTTTCACCCAAAAAACTTTTGGACATTCGTTTTGCTTTAAAACAGTCCTGGTTTCTGAATCAAGGGAATAAACTAGTCATCGATTGGAACGTAGAAATTTTACAAGATGTGATGGAAAAATACAGACTTCCTCGCACCAAATCCGAAGAAACTAACGATTCCGAAGAGGAAAATCCAAATGCTCCAGTAGATACAATTACCTATTACTCTGCTGGGACAGAAACTGGTCCTAAGGAATCGGAAGAGGTAGTGAACAAACGTAGGATCCTTGCAATGGAGTCCACAATACGTGCGTTAAATGCTACTCTCTTTGAAAACTTTAAAGACTTAAAAACAATCGAACATCAATTTTCAGGGGAAACAAATCCTGTTTACCACTGGGAAACTTTATCACCGCAGGCAAGTCGCCCTTAACTTTTTTTGTTTTGGGTGTCTCCACTTCCTACTCCTTCCTCCCTCAAAACTAGGATAATCCCTCTCGATTTTCCCATTTTTCAAAATTTGCTTATGGAAAATGGGGATTTGCCGATCATCGTATGGGGGGAATTGGAACTTTTTTTAAAAAAAAATAAAACGCTAAAGTCATTAAAAAGCATTGAAAAGGCGTAAAAATACGCAATAAATCGCAAAAATACCTCCAAATCTTCGAATTAATTTCTTCTATCCGATCACCGACATACAAAGGGAACAAATAGAGATTTTAGGCACCATAGGGGCCTGAAAGCCAGACACAAAAAAAAGCGAGAGAAGGGATTCTCTTGTTTGCCAGATCAAGTTTCAAGGAGGAAACCAATGATCATAAACCACAATTTAGCCGCGATCAACTCACATCGCGTCCTCAAGTTCCAAAACGAGGAAGTCTCCAAAAATATGGAGAAACTATCCTCAGGTATGCGAATCAACCGAGCAGGTGATGATGCATCCGGCCTTGCCGTTTCGGAAAAAATGAGAACGCAGGTGAATGGTCTTAGACAAGCAGAGAGAAATACCGAAGACGGTATGAGCCTAATCCAAACAACGGAAGGGTTTTTGCAAGAATCGAATGATATCATTCAAAGAATTCGAACTCTTGCAATTCAGTCGTCTAATGGTATTTATACTGATGAAGATAGACAAATGATCCAAGTTGAAGTTTCACAACTTATCGACGAAGTGGACAGAATTGCTTCACAAGCAGAATTCAATAAAATGAATTTGCTTCAAGGTGATTTTGCTCGTGGATCTAGAGCAACTTCCATGTGGTTCCATTTAGGACCAAACATGCACCAAAGAGAAAGAGTGTTTATTGCAACAATGACTGCACGTGCACTTAATCTTAAAGGTCAAAGTGGAGATCTCTTGTCTTTGTCAACAGCTGACAAGTCAAACGATGCGATCGGAACTTTGGATGCTGCGTTAACACGCATTAGCAAACAAAGAGCAAACTTAGGTGCCTACTTTAACCGTCTTGAGCATGCTGCAAAAGGGCTCATGAACGCTTATGAGAATACCCAAGCTTCCGAGTCTAGGATCCGTGATGCGGATATGGCAGAAGAAACTGTGGCTTTCACAAAGAACCAGATTTTAGTTCAATCTGGAACTGCTATGTTAGCTCAGGCGAATGTTCGTCCACAAGGAGTTCTTTCTCTCCTTCGTTAATCATAACGAAGTGAGTGGTTAGTGTAACTGAAGAGTTGTAATTAGATAATCAGCCGGCTTTCCCCTGCCAGGTGGCAAAATGAAAGCTCATCCTTGACACCGGACAGGGATTGTCCGGCTAAGAACGAAATATAGACCGTTCTTGGTAATACACAAAGGAGTGTAGGCCAATGATTATCAATCACAACATGAGTGCGATTCAATCACATCGTGCTCTCAAGTTTACACAATGGGATGTAGATAAGACCATGAGGAACCTCTCCACTGGGCAAAGGATTAACCTTGCCGGTGATGATGCTTCTGGTCTTGCTGTTTCGGAAAAACTACGGACACAAATTCGTGGTTTACGTCAGGCCGAAAGGAATACGGAAGATGGACTTAGTTTCATCCAGACTGCAGAGGGTTTTCTCGACCAGTCGGCTGAAATCATCCAACGAATCCGGACCTTAGCGATCCAGACTTCGAACGGAATCTACACACCGGAGGACAGGCAGCTCGTGCAGGTAGAAGTATCTGCGCTGGTGGATGAGATCGATCGAATTGCTTCACAAGCAGAGTTCAATAAAATGAAACTGTTTGAAGGAGACTTCGCTCGAAAGTCAACGAAAGCATCGATGTGGTTTCACATGGGAGCAAACGCAAAGCAAAGAGAGCGTTTCTACATTGGGACTATGACTTCGAAAGCTCTAAAGATGTCAGAAGGTGCAAATAAAATTGCTCTTTCTACACCTGGAAAAGCAGATGAAGCGATTGCTAAAGCGGACTTCGCCTTGAACAAGATCATGAAGCAGAGAGCAGATATGGGAGCTTATCAAAATAGGCTCGAAAGTACTGCAAAAGGCCTCATGGGTGCATACGAAAATATGCAAGCATCCGAATCAAGGATTAGGGACGCAGATATGGCGGAAGAAATGGTAGCGCTCACGACGAAACAAATTCTCGTGCAAAGCGGTACGGCAATGTTAGCGCAAGCCAGTCTTCGGCCAAATTCTGTATTACGACTTTTGAATAACACTTAAGTTGTAGTAAGGCAAGAGTTGCCTTAAGACGGTTGCCTCTTTTCGAAGGACACTTCGGGAAGGGGCTTTTTTATATCAAAATAAAAATCCGAAATTCTAATCGGAATTGTTTATCGAAGGGATTTTCTTTATCCTTAAGGATTTGCCTAATCTAATTTAATGGGTTTGATTCTTAGAATATCAAAATATCAAAATATAATGTTTCTAAATATTGAAACACCACCTAACGATTGAAGATTGACAAAAAAACAGTAGTAATGCGATATTGTTTTATGTTTCAATTTGTTAAGCTAATTTTTGTTTTTCTTTTTGTATTTAATTGTGCCAATGTTTTTTCCCCCACTGGGATCAAAGGGGAGGAAGCTAAAAAGAAAATCGAGGAACATCGAAGTGATATGAGCCTTCTTGGAACGTTTAATTTATTATTTTTCGCGATTAGCCCTTCCTCAAGTTCTTCTACAAGTTTTACTTGTCCTACAGAAAATACGGCAACCTTGGGTTTTTCTGGTCCAACCACTACAGCAAATTTTAATTTGCCTACAACAGCGACCTACGTCGACTTGAGTGTTCCTTCTAGTGGAACCTTTTATTTTCGTTCCAACCAATCTTTAACAAATGGTACGTATACTGCCAAAATTTTAAAAACGGCAAATACTTCAGCAAATGCTAGTTGTTATTATTCAACTAGCAGTGTTTGTGGAACCACAGATCTATCGGCTGCATCCATTGGATTGTTTGTTGGGTCTTTTATGACAGTGACTCCGGGTAATTGTTTGGCGATCAAGTGTTCGAACCCAGCATATATTCGAATAAAGCCATATGCAGTCGAATCAACTTCAAGTTTCACGCTTGATTCAGTCATTTCTTTGGGAGTTACCCCGACCTTATTTGAATCCTTATCAGGAATTGAAAATGATACATATTATACTTTAGAGTCCTATGATAAGTGCAAAAATGAAATTACGAATTTTGCTTTAATTGAAATGC
Source organism: Leptospira meyeri (assembly GCF_004368965.1). Classification (NCBI taxonomy): domain Bacteria; kingdom Pseudomonadati; phylum Spirochaetota; class Leptospiria; order Leptospirales; family Leptospiraceae; genus Leptospira; species Leptospira meyeri. Next base: position 34,681 of record NZ_SORO01000001.1, read on the forward strand.
AATATTCTAAATATTTGTCGGAGGTGTTAAACGAAGTCAGTAATTGCAATAAACCCAATGCAGCAATCCAAGCGGCACCACTCAATCCTAGTCTCACAGCTTCCTTACAAGCAGATGCATGTAAACTGGAACCAGTCAATGTTTTTGGGTATTAGTCGATTATCGAAGAAAACATTATTTTTATTCTAAAGTCCATTTCGGAACCGGTTTTTTAGTCTCGATAATAGGTAGAAAATGTCTTGAATCTACCTCAGTTAGAGTAAGAAACTTACCAATTACAATGAAATGGATATACTTCTTCCTCGGAGATCCCAGAAAACATTCTCTCGAACATAGGTTGTTTAATACAGTTTCCTTGGTTACTGGGATTCTTAATTTGGCAGTCGCTTTGGGAGTGATTCGCTTAGAAAATTCTTTGGTTCTTGTCGCATTGAATTTTGGATCAGGGATACTGATGTTTGCTATGTATTATTTGAGCAGAGTCAAAAGTATTTATTTTTCTTTGTACTGGCCTTTTCATTTAACAATCCTCTTTTATTTATCTGCTATGTGGTTGTACAGTGGTGGGTCTTTGGGAGGAAACCACTATTTCCTAATACCTGCATTTGTGATCGCTCTTTTTCTGATTAGAAATCAGAATGTATATGTCGTTTATTCAATTTATATTTTGTTGCCAGTGACTTTGTATGTTGTTGAGTTTTTTCATAAGGAATGGGTGACAAGTTATGGAACTAATTCCGATCTGTATTTGGATGCAGGTAGTAAATTTATATTTGTGCAAATCCTTATCGGGATATTGGTTTTTATTTTGAGGAGAAACTTAAATATAGAAAGAAAAAAATCTGAAACACTACTTTTAAATATTTTACCTGAGTCCGTTGCCGTTGAATTAAAAAAAGAAGGTCGTGTGATTCCTAGGTCATATGAATTTGCTTCTGTGTTATTTTGTGATATCACAGGGTTCACAAAAAATGCAACGAAAATGAATGCAGAAGAACTCGTTGCTGAATTAGATACAATCTTTCGTGAGTTTGATCGTCTATGTAAAGAATATCGATTGGAAAAAATAAAGACCATTGGGGACAGTTATATGGCAGTAGGTGGAGTCCCAAACGTAAACAGAACCAATGTCGTTGATTCTGTGCTATGTGGTTTAGCATTTCAATCTTATATGGCTGAACAAAAAGAAGTTCATTCTTTAAGGGGGCGAGATTTTTGGGAGGTTCGTTTGGGGATCCATTTAGGGCCTCTTGTTGCCGGTGTGGTGGGTACAGAAAAATTCGTTTATGATGTTTGGGGGGATACGGTCAAAACTGCCAGTCGTTTGGAAAGTTTTGGGATGGCTTGCGAGTTAAATATTTCTTTCGAAGTGTATGAAGAGGTAAAATTATATTTTGATTGTGAACCTCATGGTTGCGTTTCTATGAAAGGGGAAACAGATATACCTTTGTATATAGTAAAAGGTTTTTTACCTGAATTTGCAGATGGACTAAGTTCGAAAGTTCCCAATGATCTTTTTAAACGCCTCTATGAATCCGGGGCTTTATTCACCCATAACGAGGAAATTGAATAAATTCACAAGTAAAGAGTGTAAATAAAAGGTTACTGGTTGTCTAGTTCCGATTTTTCGTTTAGATTTGGAAAAAAATTATGATCTAGTTTTAGGTAAAACTTTTTTTAACGTTTTACCGATTCATTCATTTTGTGAATTTGTCTCGTATGCCCAAAATCCTGATTTTGCTTGTCCATCCCACTCTTGAGAAGTCCAAAGCCAATCAACTCCTTTTGGATTCACTACCAGTATCAGAAAATATCACCTTACATGATTTATATGAAGAATATCCAAATTTTTCCATTAACGTTAAGGCGGAACAAAATCTAATAGCAAACCATCAAATTATCATTTTTCAACATCCTTTGTATTGGTACAGTTGTCCACCTTTGATGAAATTATGGATGGATCAGGTCCTTGAGGATGGTTGGGCCTACGGAACGGGTGGTTTTCATTTGTCTGGAAAAAAATGGATACAAGTCATTACCACCGGCGGGTCTAGAGATGCATATTCGAAGGTTGGATTCCACGGTTATGAAACAGAAGAATTTCTTTTACCCTTTCGCAGAACGGCTGAACTTTGTAAAATGGATTATTTATCTCCTTTTTTAGTCCAAGGAACTTTTCAACTAACTGAGTTGGATTTGCAAAAAGAATCCAACCGGTATTCCATGTTCATTAATCAATTGTTAGGTGTAGCCAATGAATGAAGTCAGTTTTTTTATCCAAGCTTTGATCTATCTGACGAGTGCGATCATTGTGGTTCCGATTGCTAACCGACTGGGTCTTGGTTCCGTACTTGGTTATTTAATTGCTGGTATTGTGATTGGTCCTTTCGTTTTCGGTTTTGTAGGGACAGAAGGTAAGGACATGTTGCACTTTGCCGAATTCGGTGTAGTGATGATGCTTTTTGCCATCGGTTTGGAATTAGAATTAGACCTTCTTTGGAAATTAAAAATTTGGTTACTTGGGCTTGGTGGATTACAAATCTTCATCACTACCGCATTAACCGCAATGTTTTGTTATGGATTCGGTTTTTTTTGGAAAGCCTCGCTTGCGCTCGGTCTTATCATGTCTTTATCTTCAACGGCCATAGTTTTGCAAACATTGAAAGAAAAAGGCCTAATGAAAACACTTTCCGGCCAAGCCGCATTTTCAGTTTTGCTCTTTCAGGATATGGCTGTCATTCCTATACTTGCCATTTTTCCTATGTTAAGTGAAACTGATGAGGTAACATCATCGCAACACCATTCCTTAATCGAACATTTACCTGGGTATGCAAAAACTTTGGTTGTACTTTCTGTAGTGATTGGAATCATTTTAGTTGGCAAATACCTGTTAAAACCTGTATTTCGAATTTTAGCAAAATCCGGAAGTCGTGAGATTTTTACCGGAGCCAGTTTACTTTTAGTAATCGCCATTTCTCTGTTAATGGGTGCGATTGGTGTGTCGGCAGCTCTTGGAACTTTCCTTGGCGGTGTAGTTCTTGCGAGTAGCGAATTTCGTCATGAGTTAGAAAGTAATATCGAACCTTTTAAGGGGCTTTTGCTTGGTTTATTTTTTCTAAGTGTGGGTGCTTCTATGGAAATTCCAGTGGTGATGGAAAGTCCTACGAAAGTTATCGGAATTGTATTTGGTATCATTTTTCTGAAAGCATTGGTTTTATTTTTCCTTGGGTTCGTTTTTCGTCTTCCTTTGGACCAAAATCTATATTTTTCTTTGGCACTTTCCCAAGTGGGTGAATTTTCTTTTGTTTTGTTTGGGTATTCGGAAGGACTTGGGATTTTAGATCAACAAACTATAGTCATATTGGTTGCTTGTGTTGCTGTGAGTATGGCACTCACTCCCGTACTTCTTTTGTTATATGAAAAAACGATATTTGGATTTTTAGAATCAAAAATTCCCAAAAAACAAACAGAACAAGACATTCATAAACAAGAAAACCCGGTCATCATCTGTGGCTTTGGTCGGTTTGGAAATATGCTTGGACGTTTCCTTCGTTCCAATGGAGTTCCCATTACCATTTTAGATTTTGATGCAGACCGGGTGGAGATGCTTGGTCGATTTGGATTTAAAGTGTATTTCGGGGATGCTACAAGGTTGGAGTTACTCGAATCGGCAGGATTAGAACATGCAAAGATTCTTGTAGCGGCTTTGGATAATCCAGAAAAACAATCGGAACTCATTCGTAATGTAAGCCAACACTATCCAAAAATCAAAATTGTGGCAAGAGCTGGAGATCGAGAAGAAGCTTATGATTTAAAGGAAATGGGAGTTTCTTATATTTATCGAGAGACAAGAGAAACCGCAGTTCAAATGGGTAAAGATGTATTAAAGTTACTTGGGACTAGGGCTCATACAGCCGAAAAAGCAAAAAATTTATTTTTGAAACACGATGATGAAACGTTCCATGAACTTTTTGAATTAAGACAGGATAGAGTCCAATACATGAGTTTAGCAAAACAAAGAAATGCGGAATTAGAGCGTTTGATGTTAGTGGACTTGGGGAAGGAAGATGAATTGGAACGGGATCCTTGGAGCGAAATGGAAAGGTAAGTTTTTTGAAGATTAAGAAAAAAGAGAAATGAAAAACTCTACTCCCGAATGATCTTCTTTTTTCTTTCGAGAATAGAGTTTTTTTGATGGTTTAACTTTTGTTGGTTTCATAGAAAAAATCATTCTAGAAGCCGCTTTGATTTGGGAGATTTGATTTTGTTTTCCTTTTGCCTTCATAATCATTAGACTTCTGAAGACAAAGGGAAGAATCAATTCTTATTTTTTAGAATCTAGAATTTGGTTCCACTCATCCAAAAATGGTTTTGCGACCGCAAGAACCGAACTTGGGTCTCCTTCTATGGTCACAGACTCCATCACATCACCTTGTTGGATTGCATTGACCACTTTTTGGTCTGTATCATCCACAACTGCGCCAAACACAGAATGTTTTCCATCCAGCCAAGGTGTCGGAACATGAGTGATAAAAAATTGGCTGCCATTTGTGCCTGGACCCGCATTGGCCATAGAAAGGATTCCTGGTTTGTTGTGTTTTAGACTAGAATCGAACTCATCTCTGAATTTATATCCCGGTCCCCCAGTTCCTGTTCCTTGGGGGCAGCCACCTTGGATCATAAAATCTGCAATGACTCGGTGGAATTTAAGTCCGTTGTAAAAATTCCTTTGGGCTAGGTTTACGAAGTTGGCTACGGTATTTGGTGTTTTGTCTGGAAACAAATCAATGCGAATTTCGCCTTTATTTGTTTTGATAATTGCTCTCAGTGTGCTCATTTCAGTATCACAATTCTTGGATTTTCCCTGGCAAGTCGAAAAAAGGTTTTATGCTTCCAGCGTTGTGGATAGAATATTCTCTCAATCGATTTTGGAAAGGAGACTTGTCATGAAGCAGGTTTTGTTGATTTTACTCATGTTGGTAACAATCCCAGTGTTTTCGGAATCTTCAAAAAAGAAAAAACCAAAATCAAAACCTGTTCCCATAGAAAATAAACTTATTGATTACGGTGAATTCAAAAGAATTGTCAATCGTTCCGAAGGCGAAAGGGAGACACACCGCCTAACAGAAGATCAATTTTTGAAACTTATGTCGGAAGATGGAGTCGTGTTACTAGATGCCCGTAGTGAAAATCGCTTTCATCTTTTGCATATCCGAGGTGCAATCAATCTTCCCTTTACCGAGTTTACAAAAGAGTCTTTGGCAGAAATTATACCAGAAAAAAAATCCAAAATCTTAATTTATTGCAATAACAACTTTGAAGGAAACCAGGAAGCCTTTGCCGCAAAAAGTCCCGCAGCTTCCTTAAACCTTTCTACATATAACTCTCTCAAGGCCTATGGATACGAGTCCATCTATGAATTAGGACCTCTTTTGGATGTAAAAAAAACTCTCCTTCCGCTTGTCAGTGATTCCCAGGCACCTTGATTTCGATTGACTAAGGATTTCCATTTATGTTCTTATAGAAATAAATTTCCATGATCCAAGGTGAACTACTTTCTGATATCATCGAAGCCGTTTCCAACACATATGGGAATGAGTTTCTTAGTCGACTCACACTCAAACTAGCTTCCACAATTGGGGCAGATTATACATTTATTGCCATCTTCGATAAGGAAAAATACGAATCAAAAACAATAACCCTTGTCGCAAAAGGTAAGATCGCAGAAAACATAGCTTATTCTTTAAAAGATACACCTTGTGCGGAAGTGTTTGATAATTCAGTGTGTTATTACCCTGCACAGGTTCAAAAAAATTTTCCTGATGACCAACTTCTGATCGAAATGAAAATTGAAGGATACATTGGTTCCCCATTGCTCAATTCCAAAAAAGAAGTGATGGGGCTCATTGTTGGATTGTTTGAAACAGAAATCCAAAACAAAGACCAAATTTTGACTTTGTTTCAAATTTTTTCCGGTAGGATTGCTGCTGAATTAGAAAGGTCAGAATATGAAAACCGTTTGGAACAGTATAACCATGAGTTAGAATCGTTGGTAGACAAAAGGACAAGTCAACTAAAACAAACATTAGATGAGTTAAAAGAAAGGCAAAACCAACTCATCGAATCGGAAAAAATGGCAAGTCTTGGACTTTTGTCGGCAGGGATTGCACATGAAATCAATAATCCGCTTAACTTTATTTTAGGTGGTTACTTTGGTGTTCGGGAGATTTTAGAAGGTTCTGGTTTAGAGTCAGAAAAAACAAAATTATACTTAGATGCCATTAAGGAAGGAGTCGATCGTACGTCTCGAATTGTCAAAGGCCTTAACCAGTTCACTCGCAGTGGGGATTCTTTTGAAGAACGTTTTGATTTAAATGAGATTTTAGAAAACTGCCTTGCAATGTTAACCCATTCCCTTCGGGATCGGATTGAGGTTCAAAAGGAATTAGTTTCGCAACCTCTTTTAGTCGAAGGAAATTCAGGAAAGATTCACCAAGTTTTTTTGAACATACTCACAAATGCCATCCAAGCTATGGAAGGAGATTTTGGGATCTTGGGAATCCAATCTTACGAAGAGGGTTCTTTTGCAATCATCGTCATTACCGATTCAGGAGTGGGTATCCGTGACGAACACTTAAACCTGATTCGAAATCCATTTTTTTCAACCAAAGAGCCAGGTAAAGGTGTCGGTCTTGGACTTTCCATTGCCTACAAAATTATCAAAGATCATAAAGGTTTGATTGAGATAGAATCTGAATGGAGAAAAGGGACAAAGTTTTTAATCAAACTTCCTAAACCAAAATGAACGATACTAAAACCAAACGTAAGTTACTCTATGTTGATGATGAAATACTCAATTTGTATTTATTTCGCGACTATTTTAAAAATGAGTTTGAGGTTATCGTTGCAAAGTCAGGGAAAGAAGCAATAGAAGAACTTAACGAAAATTTGGATGTTCAGTTTGTGATTAGTGATATGCGGATGCCAGAGATGAACGGTTTAGAGTTCATAACAAAAGCCAAAACCATTCGACCAAATATAACGTATTGTATATTAACAGGATATGATCTGACTCCGGAAATCCAATCGGCAATCATTGAAAATAAAGTGGCTCGATATTTTTCCAAACCATTTGATCCTGCGGAGATTAGTTCCTTTCTCTCAGCAGGATCTTAAAAACTTTAAACTACTTGTTTCTGAATTCTGCTTCCACAACTCCACGTTTGGAACTGTTGATGCTTAATGTTTTGCTACTTAAAAAACGGAAACTCGAATCTTTTTTATACATTAGTTCTTCAGCAAACATAGATTCTTTTCCTGGGTAAGTCAGTTCCCATTCCGATCCATTCATTTCTGTTTTACGGTCATTGATTTGTTTGACCGAAGTGTATTCCATCAAATCGTTTTTGAAATTGATGGCGTCTTCCAGTCCTAACCCTTTGAACTTTAAGATGACAGTGTTTTGTTCTGTGAGTTTGAACCATTCATCTTTGATTTGTTTTCCCACTTTTCCGGAAACAAGGTTTGCCCAATCTTTGACAGCTTGTTCTCTGGAAACTTCTTGTGTGATATCAGCACCACGCCCTTCTAAACTTCCTGATCCAAAAATTTTTCCATCACCCCATAATTGGATGATGCGATAAGGGCCAGTGGCTGCTGAACTTAAAAAATCTGTTTTTTTTCCGCCAGGCAAAACCACTGGTTTTTGGTCGGTTGTGGTAACTTTGGCAACAATCAAAACCTCTGCGCCGGAATCTTGTGCCAGTGTGAGCAAAGGACTTCCTTCTTCTACTGAAGTGAGGTCAAGTTTGGCAAGGCTTGGATTTTTTTTCAGAAGGGCAGTAAGTTGGGAACTATCCACAACTTTGTTTCCTTTGGTGCGGAGTTTTTCAATGAGTTCGGCTTCTGCGATGTTGGTGGCTGATCCAATAGGATAAGATTTACCGTTCACAACGGTTTGGACAAGAACGGCAATTCTTGGATTTCCTACATCATCGAGGAGGGCATCCACTGCCGTTGAAAGTTTTGTTGCTTCCACTTCACAACGAACATTCAAACGAATCATATCTTGGGTGTCCAGTTTCCATTGTTCTTCACTGATGATATCGTATTTTTTCACAAAGCTATCGGTTTTCCCGTAAAGTTTGGAGCCTAGGGACTGGCCGTCGGAAACTCCCGATTTTTCTGTGATTTGTTCCCCCACAAGTTTACGGATGGCATTGAGTTTGGCATCTTTCAATGCTTTGTTTCGTGCAAGAGCCAAGTCTCCTTGGTAAATTGGTGCCTCTCCCATCGCTGTTACCACATTGTCTGGCAGCGTAGGTTGTTTCTGGGCTGAATTGGATCCGGCACATGCCAAAATAGTAAGGATGAGAACTCCGGTTAAGGGAGCCAAACGAAGTCGGTTGAACATGAAGGACATTTCTCCTTGAAGATTTGCTATATTATAGAAACATATACTTACATGACCAATTACTTTTTTAGGTTTTCTCTCTGCTTTCTTGTACTCGCATGTCATGGGAACACAGTTCCCCAATTTCGGGTCCATCCGAATGATTCCAAGTTGCGGATTTCCCAGGACATTTTTTATGAAAAAATCCTTCCATCGATGGCTGGAAAAAAATTGATGCTTGCCACAAATCCGTCAGGGATCGGAACGAACCCTAAAAAGATCATCTCCTCTTTAGAAAAACATAAAATCACTCTGGAACATTTGATTGGCCTCGAACATGGATTCCTTGGTTTAGAAGAGGAGTTTAGCCAAACTCCTGTTACTATGGATTCCACTTTCAATCGACCTTTGTATCACATTTATCGAATTAAAGATTCTGAACTACGGGACCTCGTAAGGGAAGTAGATTATGTAGTCTTTGATGTACAAGATGTAGGAATGCGTTGTTATACTTATCTTAGTGTATTAAAGAGACTTATGGATGCGATGAAGAATACAAAAACAAAACTCATTGTTTTGGATCATATTCATGTAGCAATGCATCTTCCTCCTATGGGTGAAAAAATGAATCCAAGGAATTTAAATTTTGCCGGAGAATTTCCGTCGCTACTGATTACAGGGATGACGGTTGGGGAAGCCACAAGATTTTATAATAAAGAATATTTAAAAGACAGTGTGGATGTTATGGTGGTTCCCGTCGAAGGTTATAAACGTGGGATGTATTTTGAAGATACAGGAATCCCATGGACCACACCCTCACCAAACTTACCTATGGTGGACTCAGCTAGAAATTATCTTTCTTTGGTACTACTGGAGGGAGTGAATGTTTCTGTGGGACGGGGAACCCAAGCACCTTTTGTTTATTTTGGTGCACCTTGGATGACAAATTCGGAAGAACTTGCAACTAAACTGGGTAACCTCGGAAACAAATCTTATTATTTTTCTCCCGTTTATTTCAAACCCACCTTTGGCCCGCATAAGGGAAAAATTTGTTCAGGCCTTCGTATGAATTTAGTTCGTCCGGATTATGATCCCATCCAGTTGGCTTATGATCTGATTCGTTTGATGAAAGAAACTTATCCAAATGATTTTAAATGGAGTAAGGGATCTACCAACCACTGGGTAGATCAACTTTGGGGGAATGAACATTTCCGTACGTCGATTAATGAAGGAAAATCTTTTAGTGATTTTCATAAAACTTATCTATCAGAAGAAGAATCGGAACGTAAAAAAATCGCTCCTTATTTGTTGTATTGAGGTAATGATGAAACGACTTTTCCTTCTATTTTTTATTTTACTTTTTGTTTTTACTCTTTCCGCTTCCGATAGAGAATTTGTTTCTGTTCCTAAAAATAAAACAGCCAAAGTTTTGAAATCAGTTGCTTATGCCACAATTCGGTCTACTCTCCTTGTTTCTTATGGGGACGGAGAGGAAAAGGAATCGGTTTATACTTCATGTTCGGAAAATTTTCCGAGTATGCCTGGGGATTTTCCATGTAATTATTTGGATTACGAAGGTACAACATTGGAAGTAGCTCCAAGTTCCTTTGCAAACGATGGAGTAGCCACGGAAGGATCTGATCCAGAAGATATAAATCCTGGCGGTAAGATCACCATCAAACTCATCAAACAAAAATCTCCTAACTTAAATGGAAGGGTTGTTTTAGTTGGGGAAGGAGAAGACCAACTAAAAATTTTTTACGTGCCAAAAGGACAAATTTCTCATTACCTTTACCGCCAAACTCTCGTTATTTTCAAGTGGGATCTGTCTCTACCTGAGCCCAGTCTCACTGGTTTACTTTTTGTAAACGTAAACAAAGATTATTTTCCAGAAGATGTTAAGGAGTTCCATTTTTAAAATCTTATGCCAATGATCCAAGGTTATGTTCGGAAAATGTCACACAAGGGAATATCCCCTGTTTCTTATTTTTGGGAGACAGCGAACTACAATGAGGCAGATAAAAAAGATTTAACCCCCATAGAATCCACTTCCGAAAACCCTGTAGAATCTTGGATTGGAAAAAAAATCACTCTTTCCACAAATGATGAAATTCGTTGTCTCCATTGTGGGAAAAAAACGAAAAAGTCATTTAGCCAAGGTTATTGTTTCACTTGTTTTACGAATCTCGCAGAAAACGACCTTTGTATCCTGAGACCGGAAACCTGCCATTTTCACAAAGGCACTTGTCGGGAACCAGAGTGGGGAAAATCTAACTGTTTTAAAAAACATACAGTGTATTTTGCAAACTCCAGTGGATTAAAAGTGGGGATTACAAAAGAAAATCCCGTGTCCAACCGTTGGGTGGACCAGGGTGCAAAATATGGAATTCCCATTTTGGAAGTTGAATCAAGAAGGGATGCTGGAATTTTAGAACATTATTTGAGCCAGTTTTTGCCAGACAAAACCACTTGGCAGAAAATGGTGGCGGGTGATCCGCCTGACATGGATTTGGTGCGTGAGGCAAATAAGTTTCTGAATCATTTGGAAAAAAATGAATTTCTTTCTCCGCCTGATAGTAAAACCAAACTTATTTGGAATCGTTTGGATTTAAGTGTTGGTGTTACAACGATTGGTTATCCAATTGAAACATATCCTGAAAAAATCAAATCACTTAAACTCACCAAGGACACACCCATCACAGATACTCTTGTGGGGATCAAAGGGCAGTATTTGTTATTTCGATCGGGTGTGATCAACATTCGTAGTCTCAGCGGTCTTTGGATTGAAGTCTCCGCATAAAAAAATTTCCATTGGTTCCGGCCTCACAACCAACATTCTTTTTGAATGCGATGAGTTTTTGTTAGCTGAAAAACCAGCGGGAATTCCAGTTCATGAAACCAAAGACCCGAATCGGTTGGATTTTACAAGGTCACTTGCAACAAAACTTGGTCTCACTGAACTTCGTACCGCCAATCGTTTGGATTTGGGAACCAGTGGGATTGTCCTTCTGGGAAAAACTCAAAGTAAAAATAAAGAAATCGATTTTTTATTAAAAGAGGCCATAAAAGAATATATTTTTTTATGTCATGGTATTCCCGATTGGAAAGAAAAACGGTTTGAGTGTTTTTTAAAAGATGGAAATAAGGAAGTGAAAGTGGTGAGGAGTGGGGGAAAAAAAGCCATTACGGAATTTCAAATTCTTTCTGTATACCCGAAGGAAAACATTTCTTTTGGTATGGCAAAAATTTTAACTGGAAGAAGGCACCAAATTCGCGTTATGCTTAGGGAGTTAGGTTTTCCTGTTCTCGGAGATCCAGTGTATTCGTTATCGAACCAGTCAAAGAAAGAACAAAGAATGTACCTTCATTCCTTTCGATTGTGCTTTACCGACTTCCAGGGGAAAAAACAGTGGGTGGAAACAGAGATTCCTCCAGAATTTTCAAATCGAATTGGGAAATCGCTTTCTCTTTAGATACAAAATAAATGAAACACGAAGTTTTTCACCTTTTTATCCAAGAACAGAAATTATACAAAACTCTTTCTCGAATTGCTAAATACTTATCCATTGGATTTCTGATAATCTATTTGTATTTGCTATTTAGCTCTAGTTATACGGCAAGTCCACTCATTGTGGTGATTAATTATCTTGCCATCCTAACTAGTTTTTCAGGAATCATTACGTTTAAATACTTTGAAATCCCGACTTTACTTTTGGAAGTTTTTACGGAAGGTTCTTCGGCCGCATTTTTTCAACTAGGAAAAGAAGAACGTCAGTTTGTATGGAGAAAGGCAGGTAGGGAAGACATTCTTCCATCCGATCCCTCCCCAGAACTCATCATCCGGGAACTCTATTTGTTTGATCGTTATCCGTGGAAACGAATTGGTAAAATTTACACAGTGGTGTATTTAACCCTTATCCTTAGTTCTATTTTTTATCTTACTTCCGTCTATCTAGAGACAGGATTTCAAAACTAAGAAAGCAATTTTCCTTGTCTTACTGTCTCTCGGTAAAAACCTATCCCTATGGCTTTGAATTGTGGAATTGTAGGTCTCCCGAACGTCGGTAAGTCGACTATCTTTAATGCTCTCACGAAGGCAGGAGCTCAAGCTGCCAACTATCCGTTTTGTACCATCGAACCAAATACCGGAGTTGTGGAAGTACCGGATGAAAGATTGAACCGTCTGGCAGAAGTATATAAACCAAAACGTACTGTTCCCACCATGATTGAGTTTGTGGACATCGCAGGCCTTGTCAAAGGGGCAAGCCAAGGGGAAGGACTTGGAAATCAGTTTTTATCTCATATCCGCGAAGTGGATGCAATTTGTCATGTAGTCCGTGCTTTCCAAGACGAGAACATAACACATGTTCATGGGAAAGTTGATCCTATCGAGGACATTACAGTCATCAATTACGAATTAATTTTAGCTGATTTGGATAGTTTGGAAAAACAACAACAGCGAGTTGCCAAAACTGCCAAAACTGGAAACAAAGAGGCGGCAGAAATCCTTTCGGTTATGGATAAAATTTTAGATGCCTTAAAAAAAGGAAATCGTGCCTCTACTGTAGATCTGGGAGAGGAAGAAAAGAAAATTGCTAAAAAATTCAATTTAATCACAATAAAGCCAGTATTGTATGTTGCTAATATTTTAGATTCTGATGTCAAAACCAGTGAAAATCCACTTGTTAAAACCATCATCGATTTTGCGTCCAAAGAAAATGCACCTGTTGTTGTGTTATGTGGTCGTTTTGAAGAAGAAATCTCTGGACTAGAAAAAGAAGACCAACTTGCTTTTTTAGAAGAGATCGGCGAAAAAGAATCTGGTTTATCGCGAATGATCCGGGCTTCTTATAAACTTCTTGGACTTTTGACTTTTTTTACGGCAGGTGTGGAAGAGGTTCGTGCTTGGACCACCCACCAAGGGAGCACAGGACCTGTGGCTGCCAGCGTCATCCATTCCGATTTTGAAAAAGGATACATCCGGGCGGAGGTCATGCGTTATGAAGACATTGACAGAACCGGAGATGCTACCAAGGTCAAGGATGAGGGCAAACTCCGTGTAGAAGGAAAGGAATACATTGTCCAAGACGGGGATGTGATTTATTTCCGAGTGAACGCATAAAAAAAATCCCGACCTTCGTCGGGATTTTGAAGTGAACTAGTTTGGAAAAGAAAGTTGGTTCCAAAATTAGGAACCTTTTCTCAACTTATTAATGCTTTATACCATCTTGTTTATTGCATGTTCACAAAAAAAATTACGATTGTAACATAAAATGATAACGTCCAATTTCCTTGCCCGATTCAAAAATGGCGAGTTCTGGACTGGAATCTAAGGTAATCGGGGAATCAAACATAGATTGAGACCCGAGTTTCGGGAGAGTTTCTACGGGAGCTCCATCTATAAACAGTTTTGCAGAAAGTCGGTCGCAATTGATTCCTTCTACCGAAAGGAAAACTTGGTTTTTTTCGGCATTGGGCTGGAAAACAAAATCCAAATCCCTTCCTCCCACCTGCCGATGGACTCGGAAAGCCCCGCTTACATTTCCTGATCCGCGAAACGCCAACTCTGGAGTCACTAGATTTGTGTCTCCCTCGTCGCTTGTGAGCAGTTTCAATTGGTCTTTCACAAATTGAAGGTAAATTTGTATGCTGGAACCCTTATTGGGAAGAACAGTTTCCAAGATCCGATCGACCGTGGATGAGTCCGCATCTTCCCCTTGGGACATGAGGTAAAGGGCTTCTTTCAATTTGAGTCGGTTCATAAATTCATTCGGATCTTTTGGTTCCATTGTATTTATTTCCCCCCGCTACGGCTTTATTTCCTTTGTAAGGATTTTTTTTATCTTTTCTTTTGCTCGATTGGCCCTAGCTAGGACAGTCCCTAGGGGAACATCGAGGATTTCCGCAATTTCTTTAAACTTGTAACCTTTTAGCCTGAGGATGAGAATTTCCTTATGAGCTTCATCCAAACCTTCAATGAGATCATAAAACTCGCGTTTTTCTTCCCAAGCAAAGTAGACGTCTTCCTGGTTTTGCCTATCATCCAAAATATCGATACTCAAATCCAAAGAAATTCCCTCTCGATATTCATACCGACGAATGGATCTTGTCTGAGACATACTGATATTTTTAGAAATTTCACTTAAATAGATAATAAATGCAGGCAAACTGTCCCCTTTGAATTTTCGAAGGAGGTGGTAATCGTTTTCTGTAAGTTTGAGATAAACCTGTTGGGAAGTGTCTGTGACTTCCTCTCTAGGAACGTAATGGGCACAAGTTCCAATGATGAGCCGATGGAATCTTCGGATCAACTCCTGCCAGGCCGAACTCTTTCCCAGTAGGCAGTTATCGATTAACTTCCGTATCTCATCACTCATATTTCTTTCACCGATTGGACGGAATTTTTGCAAGATATCATTACGTTTTCTAATCTTTTTTGGAAATGGTGGGATCGAAATAAAGTTTGCCTGATGAACCGAACTCGTGTTTGGTTCGTTTGCGAAAAAGAAAATTGGTCTTTTGTTGTGAATCGCCCATAGTCGCTAAAAAAACCAAAAAATCCTAAGATTCGAATTTTCGGATTAGTATTTGGAATTTCTTCTAAACAAGTTTGAAATTCATTTAACGTATTGATTTGGTCAGTGTCAAAATCTGGATCAACTTTCCATTCTTCTATCAAAGATAAATAGAATTTTTTGGATTCGGTATTTTCTTCGTTTAAGTTAGAAGCTGACCAAGGGTTTTGTTTTGAATAATAAAACAACTGGTAGGTGCTTCTGTTCTGTTGTTTCATATCATGCAAAAGTCGTAAAATCAAAGTTTTTCTTCTGGCCTCTGGCATATCAGAATATAACACACGATTAATAGCCAAAGTGTATTCTCTTTCTTTTCCTAAAAATAAAACTTCGTGGGATTTGTATAAATTTGAAAAAACGTAAATTGTTTTTTCCCATTCGTTTCTTAATTCTTCTAGAAGGGGAATGAGTTCTTCGTTTTTTATCTCAGATTCTAAAATTTCAAATTTAGGTAAAACAATTAAATCGAATATTTTTTTCTTCGTTTGTTTTTCGAGTTGAATTTGTTCTTCTTTATTTGCAGTAACACATTGTCTTACAGTTAGAATGGCATCATAAAAGGAAATATAACGTAAGATTTGTGTTAAGTCTTTGATCTCTGTTTGGTGACATGATTTCCAATAGAAAGAAAAATCCTCTTCTTCTGCTTCAGTGGCAGGTCTAATCATGTCACGTGTTTGAATGCCGTAGGCTTGGCTAAAAAGGTTTTGTTTTGAATAATATGAAGTCCATACATCCTCAAAAGATTTTGATTTCGGGAACCACTGTGCTTGGATTGGGAAAGAGGAAAAAAAAACTATGATTAGAATGATTTTGAACTCTTTCAAAATCCACTCCTGGTTTTGAATTCATAATACATTTTCTCTTCTGATGTATCGCTTGATAAAATGGATTCTAATAGTTCTCTTTTTTGAGAATCATCTAAAAATTCATGTTTGGTATTTAAAAACTGAAGGGCCATTTTGCGGAATTCTGAATTCTTTAAATGAGAGATTTGAAGTAAAATCGGATCCTTGGGAGAGGCAGATTCTTCTTTTTGTCTTTTGGATTCTGCCTTGGGGATATTTTGGATTTCAAAACTCTCTACCTTGATAGGTTCTTTCCTTTCACCTAAAAAAACAATACAAAAAAATAAAAACAATAAAACAAAGGTTATGCCAGCTATTTTTCCAAACTTCCGATTTGATGTTTGAGTTGAAAAGTGAATTAAGCTAATTGCCGTTATGATCTCTTTTGAAGTTCCATTATATAATGTTTTTCTAATTTTTTCCAAAGATTTGTGGGAACTTTTCGTTTTTAAAAATGAGTCCCAGAATTTGATTCCAATTGTCTTTGCTAAATTCGATTCCACCGGGAAAAGAAATCCGATTACTTCTTTGGCACCAGCTTTTAAAAAACTCGTAGTAAGCCCCGAATGTTCAATCGAGTCAAAAGAGGAGTGACAGCTGTTAAAAAAAACAAGATCCAGGTTGGTAAAAGAATGTTCTGCTATTTCTTTGGAATATAAAAAGTCGTTTGCGCCTAGTGGAATTCCGTTTTTTTCGGTGTGGCCTGCATAGTGTAGATACTTTGCTGACCCAATTTCTTCGATCAGCCTAACTCTTGTCAGGTTGTTTTCCTTTAGAATCCGTAAGTTTAATTTTTTTTCCAAAATAGGATACAGGTTCGCACATTCTTCTTTTACAGTCGCAATTAAGTTTGGTTTTACTGGATTACAAACAAGTAAAACAGAATTTGTTTTTTGTTTGTTTTCTTTTTGAATGGTATCAATTCGGATTCCTCTTCGGTAATCTTTGTCTTGGAATAAAAAACCTTTCTGTGTTCGTAAAATTTCCCAAGGGATGGGTGAAAACTCAGGATCGATGAGAAGCTGGATAGAATCTGGAAATCCGGGATAACGCCAAAAGGGGAGAGTTTTTCCAAAAACGATTTGTTCCAAACTATCCGATTTTTTTCCTAATTTTTTTAGGAATTCTTCTTTTGTGGGATTTTGTGAAAGAACTCTTTCGACAAATAGTGCCCAATCTTTTAGGAATTCGCTCAGGATTTTACCAGAGAATTTAGTTGTTCTTTCTACAGTCCCAAATTGATCCTGTTTTTCTTCCCAAATACATTCTCCATCTGTAAATTCTTCTCTGGAATATTTTGCGATAATTCTGAGTTTCATATTTCTTCAATGGATTGGAATTTTTGAATTAATTCCTTTGCTCTTAGTAACAACTGTTCTACTTCTTCTTTGGTCGTAAAATAACCCGTTGAGATTCGAATACAACGTAGCGCTTCCTCTTCCGTATAACCCATATGGAGAAGGGATTTTGAAGCTTCTCTTGCGCGAGATTTACAAGAACTTCCTGTGGAAACCAAAATTCCTTTTTCCTCCATTCCTAATAAAAAGAAATCAACAGCTTGGATTGGTAAAATGAGAAAGGTTGTATTGGGAAGTCGTTTTGAGTTTTTTGCAATGATAATACAACCCATTTCCTCTAAAGAAGTTTCGATCATAGATTGAAAAGATAGTAGTTTTTTGTTTTTTTCTTCCAGATGTTCCAATTGGAATTTTGATACTTTGTTTAAACATTCAATGGCAAAGGTATTTTCTGTTCCTGCTCTGTGATCATTTTCTTGGTTTCCACCACCAAACACACGAAAGTTTGGATTTATATTTGGTAAATAGGTCACAGCAGCTCCCATTCCTGCACCTATTTTATGGCCTGAAAAAGTATATCCGTCAAACAATGAAAAGGAGAGGTCAACTTTACAAAAACCTTGCATCAGATCACTGTAAAAAAGTTGCCCATAATGTTTGGTGAGTTTTGAAATTTCTTCTGCTGGTTGGATGACACCCGTTTCGTT
Organism: Leptospira meyeri; assembly: GCF_004368965.1. NCBI lineage: Bacteria > Pseudomonadati > Spirochaetota > Leptospiria > Leptospirales > Leptospiraceae > Leptospira > Leptospira meyeri. The sequence goes on from NZ_SORO01000001.1 coordinate 52,501, forward strand.
TCCTGCATAAAGGCAAATCACGGGTCTTGGGTTTTCTTTTAACTTTTGTTCCAGGTTTTGAATATGAACGATCCCAGATTTGTCAGTTTCGATTAAGTCAGCACTAAACCCATATGATTCTAAAGCCGCATACATGCTGGAATGTTCAAAAGGAGAAACAATAACGGAATCTAACTGGGGAAAGAGGACACGTAAACTTTGGACGAGTAAATAGTTTGACTCAGTCCCTGTTGCTGAAAAAACAAATTGTTTTTCATTGCCATTGGTTAAGGTAACTAAATACTTTCTAGTTAGTTCGATTTTTCCTTGGTTTTTTAGGGAATACCTGGTGATTCCTGATGGATTGTAAAACTCTTTGAGATACGACGCCAAACAGGATTCCAGAATTTCTGCAAAAGGTGGGTGTGTGGCATTGTAATCAAAGTATTTTATGTCATTCGTTAAAGGGGATTTCATCAGCTTCTTCGTAGCGACCCAGTTTGCGAAGGACGGATCTAGTTAAATTATGATAAGATTTCAAAATATCGTCTTTTTTTCCACCTACACTTCGTTCATCGACATTGCGTAGTTTTGATTTTAAGGAATCTAGGATGGTCAAACTTTTAGAGTTTTCTTTGAGTTTATGATAAGATTCTGCTTCTTTCATTTTTGATTCAAATTCGTGAACAAGTAGTGCAGGGACGTTGATGTCTTCAATTTCTGAAGCAAGTTGGATATTGGCAGCTTCTTTGAATTCAGCTGCTGCACGTTTGTAATAGGATTCGTCTTCCTGGCCAAGCTGAAAAAATAACTCAGCCCGGCGGAATTTAAATTTTAAATACTCTCTTTCATCTGCCCCTACAAAATAGATGATTCTTTCATAAATATCATCCATTTCCCTTGGAGAAAAATTTTTCATTCCTGTTAGTAAAATTTGTCTGAGTAATGATTCTAAATAATCATTCGCCGAAACTTCAGAAAAATCGCTGCGTTTGATTGAAGATAAAACCACACTTCTTTTTTGAACAGCACTCAGTCCACTAGGAACTTTTTCTAATTCGGTTAGTTTCTTTAAGACAAAACTTTCTGTTTCCAACATATGTGTTTTGTAACCGAGGAGGATTTCGCTTGGACGACAACTTGCCCAAGCAACGGATTCAATTTTTTTAGGAGCAAGGAGTTCTGGGCCTGAAAAACGTAACGCACGTTTGTAGTAGTCAAGAGCAGTCAAAACAGCTTCAATATGAGAATTCCAATAGTCTTTTGGATTGGGTCCGAGAGTCAGTTCACCTTGAGGAGCCATTCTTTGGAAAAGGGGAGAGCCCCAATCTTTGGCTTTTTCTCTCCAAGTGAGCTCTAAAAAATGATCCTCCACATGTTCTTTGCTTCGGAAATACAAACAGGCTTTTTCCATTAGAGCTAAATCCAAAGGTAAAATGGAGCCTTTGGTATTTTCTTCCGAACTAAAGAACTGGCCTATTGTTTGGAGGATGTCTGTTCCACCTTCTTTTCTGCCTTCAAGGACTGCATCGCCTTTGGCGATGAGCTGGTGCGCAATCCGGGGGTTGGGATAACCAAAAAACGAATTGTAGGCGAGGGTGAATTTGGCAAGGATGGTGTCCTTGTTTCTCAGAATCCATGGGAAAGTGATTGCCCACACGATGAGAACGGCCAGGATGTATTTTAAATTTTCTCGGAAGATCTGGTTCAAGGATTGTCCCTGTACCCGATCTTTGCCGGAATCTACTGATGTTTCAAGCAATTAAAACTTTAAACCGTCCCTTCCTCTTTGTTTTCTTTTGTTTTCTCTCACTTTCTTTGATTGCCATAGAACCTGGGCCAAGAACCAAAGAATGTTCCGCATTGGATCCCGGAGTCCCTGCTGAGTTTCTCCTCTCTCGTGCTTTAAGGGAACAGGTGGATGGGTTTCAGGCTGCCCAACGGCGCAAAACAGAAGAATCCAAACTTTCCTTTGAACGTTCTGTTTCTTTTCTAGATTCTTACCACAAATGTCTCTCGGAAGTCGGCAAAGAGCCAAGTGCGCTTAGTTCGGAAACTCTTGCTTTGAATTATTTGGAACTAGGAGTTTTGGACCAAGCTTGGGAATGGTCGGAAAAATCCATCTCCAAGTCACAAGAAATTTCCAAAGACTTAATCCTCTTGCAGACAAGGATTCGGATTCGGCAAGGAGAACTGGCAAAGGCATCCGAAGTTTTAGAAAATTCCCTCCACAAGTTTCCGAATGATTCTGATTTTTTGTATTTACTCGATAATTTGAATTTTGAAAGAAAACTTTGGAACCAGTCTGTTTTATACTACACTGCACTTTCTTTTGTCATTGAAAGAAGAGATAATCATTCAAAATACAAATACCTCACAGCAAAAGCTTTGGGTGAACTTAATTATAAATTAGATCATCCAAAAATTTCCATCAAACGTTATAGCGAATATACAAATGTTTATAAAAATGATATGGAAGTTTTGTTTCGTTTGGCACAAATTTATTTTGTGTTAGGTGATTTTAAGAATTGCCGGACTTATCTAGAACAAATTCGAGAAAAAAATCCTAGAGACATTGATGCCTCTCATATGCTCGCAGAAATTTATTTTATGGATTCTCGAGACACCGCACCTACTTATTTTGCGACCTTAAAAAAAGAGAAAAAAATTCCAAAAGATGGAATTGTCTATTTGTTGGATCGATTGATTTCAGGATCAAAACTTGGATTAGAAACAAAACTAAGGACTTATATTCAAGAAAATCCCGGAAGGTTATCCCCACGGATTGCTCTTTTGGAGTTGGCCGAAAAAGAAAACATTCCCGAATATGAAGTATTGAATGCTGACACGGCTCAATATGCTTTCGAGTATAGACAGTATCTTACCGCAGAAAAAATTTTAAGAAAGGGTCTTTCCAGGATTGAAACCAAGGAAAATGCCAATGAAGAAAAGTCTTTGTATTTAGAAAAAATTTCATCCTGCCTTGAAATGCTTGGGTTGTGGAACCATGCTGTCATTTCGACAAAAGAAGCTCTGCAACATACCGAAAAGACCGATAAAAAGTTTCGGCTGCGGTTTCGATTGGCTTATCTTTATCTCCAAGGGAATTTAAAAAAAGAATCTCTTTCCGTTTCTGTTTTATCCGATACAATCAAAGAAAATCCAACTGCTGCTCATTTTTATTTGAGAGGTCTTGCTTATTTCCAGTTGGCAAAATACAAAGAGAGTATTCAAGATTTTACTGATGCCATCAAACTAGATCCAAATAATTATAATTATTATTTTTATCGCGCCACTGCTTTTGATAAATTAAATAAGTTTAGTGAAGTGGAAGCAGATTTAAAAACTACACTTTCGCTCAATCCCAATGCTTCCAATGCAATGAATTATTTGGGATATTTGTATGCTGAAAAAGATATCAATCCCGATGAAGCAAACCAACTACTGACCCAAGCAGTGTCTTTGGAACCAGATAACCCTGCTTACCAAGATAGTTTGGGTTGGGTGTTGTTTCGGAAAAAAGATTTTAATCGAGCCTTACTCCATTTAAATTTTGCTGCTTCTTTGGCTTTAGAGCGAGGATTTGAAGATCCGGTGATTTATGAACATTTGGGTGATGTGTATTTGGCCAAAAAAGATCCAGTCAATGCACTCCAGTTTTTTAAACTTTCCGAATCAAAATTAAAAGCAGAGTCTAACAAGGACCTAGTCGCAAAAATTAAAAAAGTACAAAAGGAAATTTCGGAATGAAAGGAAATACCATCCTTCTTAGTGTTTTATTTTTGATAATCTCGTGTCAGTCAACTGAAGTAGAGGATCCTAATTTTATCGGTCGAGACAAAGAGAAATACATTTCTGCAAAAGAAGGCGAATCCAAAACCTTACTCAAAGAAATTTTAGAGAAACAAACAGAATTCCTTAGTTTTAAGTCTGAATTTTCAATGCAGATCCAAACCTTTGTTCCGAAAAAAGACAATGTATCCTTGGATGGAAAACTCTATTTTTCTAAAGAATCCAAACAGATCAAAATCCAATTGATGGATAGTTTTTTTGGCATGGTTTTTACCGAGCTCATTGCCGACCCAAACCAAATCCAAATCAAACCAACAAGCACGAAGGATATTCAATCCTTGCCGATGGGAGACATCCTCATTCAAGATCCAAATACAGGTAAAAAATTTGCGATCCCATTCCCTGTCATTTATGAGTATTTGACTGGGGCATACATCAGTGAAATCCAAAGTCCAAAGGCGAAATTCAATACGAGTGATTCACGGATTGCTCTTTCTAAGGCTGATGGAGAATACGAATACTTTTTTAAAGGTGGTCATTTGGATCGTTTGGAACTTTCCAGTGCCAAACGTGGGTTAAAAGCAATTGCTCTTGTGAAAACTAAACCAGAACAAATTCATCCACCAAAGGAAATCATTACCAAAGTCATTAGTTTGGATACTGAAAAGGAAAATGTTCTCATTCAGATTAAACTAAAAAAATCACAAATCACGGAAGTGCCTTCAAACGTATTTCGATTTTAAATGAATCTATTTCGTATTTGTTTATTAATCGTTTTTGTTTTGCCATTTTTATTGTTTGGCGCAGACATTCCAGAATCGGTAGAACCAAAACTGGATTTACCCGTTCAGAACCTTTACCATTTTCGAACAGAAACAGGAGAAACCATCCAATATCCGAAATCCACTAAACTTTGGTTTGGTGGAGATGTGATGTTCAATTGGGGTGTGAGGGATTCGATGCGATCCGAAGACCCATACTTTCCTTTTAAAAGTTTTTTTAGTTATCTAAAAAATTTTGATTTTCGGTTTCTCAATTTAGAAACACCCATCCTTCATAAAACTCCTTCTGCAGACCAACGAAAATCCTATGTGTTCTTTGGAGAGAGAAAGGATTTAATGGTTTTGCGTCTTTTGGGGATTGATGGAGTTTTCCTCGGAAATAACCATACTATGGACTTTGGGGAAAATGGACTTTTTGAAACCTTAGAGTTGTTAGATGAATTTGGAATTCGTCATACAGGGGCCGGAAAAAATACAGATGAAGCCCTGGTTCCCATTATAGTTTCCAAACAAAATACAGAGTATCGAATTTTTTCTTTTTCCGATACGGGAGAAACAAGGTTATTTTCGGGGACTAAATCTCCGGGGGCAGCTTATTTCCGAGTGGGAACGGCTGAACGTTTGGTTAAAAGAACAAAACCAAATCAAGTAAATCTTCTCTCCGTGCATTGGGGTGTGGAATACAATCCTCTCCCAATGGATACAGAAAGAAATGCCGCAAAATATTTGGTGAATGCAGGTTATCAAGTGATCATTGGACACCATCCTCATGTTCCTCAAGGGATTGAGGTATTTCCTAAAGGTGTTGTCATTTATTCTCTTGGAAACTTTTTCTTTGGTTCTAAAAACCAATATTTGAAACACAATATCTCTGTAGTTTTGCATTTTGATGGCGACAAACTTTTGTTTGTGGAGGTGGTCCCTGTGTTTGGAAAACACCAATCCTTACCAGGTGATCATTATTTTTTTCCTTTAGGTCCAAAAGAGGCGGAAATTTTTTTGAAAGAGTATGCGATTCTTTGTAAACAACTCGGAACCGAACTAGTAATTTCTGGCGGTAGAGGTTATGTTTTTTTGGATAAAGAACTAAAAGCCAAACTAAAGCCGTAGTGGAACCAACTGCAAGTAAGTCCCAAAGCAAAAAATGGAAAACTGAGTTCTAATAAATTGGTTTTGTAAATCGAAAACAACTGCAAGAAAAATCCTGTAAAAAAGAGAATCGATGCTGTTCGTAAAATCCAACCCTTTTCATATAACCAAAAGTAAACGGAAACAATGGCAACATAACCAAATAAACAAAACCATTTGAGTTGGGATGTGGGTTTTAAGTATTCGAGAGAAGGTGTCATTTCTTCTGCAGTCTTTGCATCCAGAACATTTAAAATTAAAATGTTTTCGATTAAGTCTGCAAAACCCGCAATCACAAGAAGTAAAACCATTCCCATAAAGATCTTAAGGAAAATGGGTCTCACCTTTCTTCCCGCATAATGGCCCGTATAAGTAAGAAAAGCTAAATAACAGAAGATAAATCCAAAGTCAAAATAATGAACTTTTCTATATTCAGCAGATAAATGAAAAAAATCAATGGTATCGGGGATTCCGACTAAGTCTTGGACCTGTTTTGGAGTTTCTGCCATTTCAAGGCCGAGGAGGGTGGATTCAAATCCGGAATGGTTGTCGAGTGCAGGTTCTTTCGGGGTGATGTGGTTCAAAAAACCAGCATAAAGTGCTAAAAATAGGCCAAGGCCAAGGCCCCAAACTTCTGGAAAATTTGATTTTTCACCCATAAAAATGTTAGAAATTCCATAGAAATGGAAGGGTTTGGGAACTCCAAGAAGAAATTCCATTGACCCCTGTCCCTATTGGAAAAACCCTAGTGGAAACTAACAAATTCTTCTACCTACAAGTGTTTCTATGTAGGTATACCCATAGGAGAAATATGAGAAACTACGAAATCACGAATATTCTTCGTGAAGGTAATGTAGAAGAGACGAAGTCTGCAGTAAAAGACTTACTCTCCAAATACAACTTCACGATCCAAGGCGAAGAGGATTGGGGTTCTAAAAGACTCTGGCATCCGGTTGGACAAGACGAACAAGGTCACTTCACACTTATCAAGTGTTCCGGCTCTCCCGCAGAAGTAGCAAAGATCGAACATGAGTTTAAACTCAATGCGAATATCTTAAAAACCCTCGTAATTAGGGCAAATGGCTAACGATCTTAACAAAGTACTTATAATCGGTCGAATGACCCGTGATCCGGAATTTAAATCGGTGAACGGAAGTTCTGTTGTCAATTTTTCAATTGCGAATAACAGAGTTTATGTGACTAACGGTGAAAAAAAAGAGGAAACTCATTATTTTGACTGTGTGGCATGGGGCCGACTCGCTGACATATTAAAACAATATGCTGGCAAAGGAAAACAAGTAGCGATTGAAGGCAGACTTCAACAACAGTCCTGGGAAACTCCTGAAGGCAAAAAAGCCTCTAAAATCCGCATTTATGTCGAGACCGCACAATTGTTAGGTGGTCAAGGGCAAGGTGGAGGATCTGGAGACCGTTCTGACAGTTCCAATTCTTATGATTCCGGCGTAAGTAATGGTTATGATGATTATCCAGCCGGTGATGACGACATTCCTTTTTGATAGGTGATGACAATGAGCGAAACAGCAAATATTGATGATACAAGAGTAGATTCCCGCGAGAGTATGGACGGGATGGAAGACGACGAAAAAGGTGGTTTCCGTGGTAAAGACGGAGAAGGCAAATTCGGTCGTAAAAACGCAAAATACAAAAAGAAAGTATGTAAGTTCTGTGCTGACAAAGCACTACTTGCAGGACTTGATTACAAACGAGTCGACATTCTAGAAAGATTTGTTACCAACCGTGGTAAAATCATTCCAAGAAGAATCACTGGAACTTGTGGCAAACACCAGAGAGCCCTTGCTCGTGAAATCAGAAAATCCAGATCTATCGGTTTATTGCCGTTTAAAGTTCTGTAGGAGTAACGGATGAAAGTTGTATTACAAAAAGACGTATTGAATCTTGGTGATGCTGGAGATGTGAAAGAAGTTGCTGATGGTTATGCACGTAACTTCCTCATTCCGAGAAGACTTGCCGTCCGTGCAAATGATGGAAACACTAAAGCGGCTCTCCACCAAAAAAGACTTGCTGATCTTAAACGCGAAAAACGTGTAAAAGTGATGAAAGATCTTTCTTCTTCGATTGATGGTAAAACATACGAAGTGAAAGTGAAAGTGGGTGAGAACGACAAACTTTTTGGTTCTGTAACAGCAAATGATATTGCTCTCGCAATCAAAAACACTGGGGTAGAACTCGACAAACGTAAGTTAGATTTAGGTGAACCAATTAAATCGGTTGGTGAATTTAAAATTAAAGTTCGTTTGGCTGAAGGTGTTGTACCTCAAATCGTAGTTAAAGTCGTCGGCCAAGCATAGTCTTACACTAAAGCTTTCTCGATGAATTCTAACCCCCTTCAGGAGATAGAGTCTGAGAAGAACTTAATCGGTTACCTACTCATGAGAGGGGTAGCCGGGCAGGAAGACTTAGGTCTAAGCCCGGATGACTTCTATATGGACACACACAAACGTGTCTTTGAAGCCGTCACGGATCTTATCAATGAAGGGATCAATATTGACCTAGTTACGGTCACAAACCAAATGCGGGAAAAACGTCTTTTTAAAGATGAATCCCGTGACTTGGAATATATCACATCACTCTATAAAGATACTGTCCCCTTTCAGCCGTTAGACTATTACGTTCGTCGTGTTAAACGTGTTTCGGACAGACGTAAGTATGTAGAAGCATTAAACCAAGCCATTGACAAAGTCAAAGTAGAACCTGGTGAAAACGATTCTGTATTCAGTCTCGTAGAACAATCACTAATGGATATCTCTCGCCAAGAGAGATCCAAAGGTTTACGAAAAGTAAAAGACGATGCCAACGCACTCATCGATTACATCAAAAATGTTGTGGCGGCCAGCCAAAATGGAACGGGTGGGATCAATGGATTAAAAACCCATTTCACTGGTCTTGATATGGCAACCACAGGACTAAAATCTCACGAATTAATGATTCTTGCCGCTCGTCCCGGAAATGGAAAAACAACCTTTGCCTTAAACATTGCTGCCAATGCAGCTTTGAAAGAGCGCAAAACCGTTGTTATTTTTTCGTTAGAGATGAGCCGAATCGAATTACTTCTCAAACTCATCAGTGCGGATGCAAGGATTGATTCCTATGCATTAAAAGCGGGAACTCTTACTTCCGCACAGATGACCCAACTCAAAGACAGTATTGGAAATATTACCTCTGCAAGTTTGTATATTGATGATTCAGGATATTTAACCATCCAAGAATTTTCAGCGAGACTTCGCCAACTTCGGACCACAGAAGAAGTAGGGCTTGTGATTGTGGATTATTTACAGCTAATGAGTGATCCAAAGGCGGCTATGGGCGGACGGCAACAAGAGGTTGCTAATATTTCCAGAGGACTCAAACAAATGGCACGGGAGGTGGGTTGTCCCATCATCGCATTGTCGCAGATGAACCGTTCCATTGAAAACCGCTCCAAAGACCAAAGGCCACAACTCTCCGACTTACGGGAGTCAGGTGCCATTGAGCAGGATGCGGATATTGTATGTTTTATTTATCGGGAAGAAATGGTGAAACCTCCCGAGGAGCTTGACCCAAACAAAAGGGGAATGGCAGAGATCATTATCGCCAAAAACAGAGCGGGTGCTACGGCCGATTTTCCATTGATGTTCAATCCGAAGATTAGCCGTTTCGACAACGTTCCATTATAAAGAGGTTTTCAATTGAATCAGTGGGTCAGTTCCGAATATAAAAATAGAGTTAGCGCAACGAGTGTCTCTGATGCGTCTGTTGGAAAAACATTATTCCTTTCCGGTTGGGCCTTTCGTTACCGTGACCAAGGTGGGGTGATTTTTATCGACCTTCGTGATCGTTCTGGAATTTTACAAATTGTTGCTCGTAAAGAAATTCTTGGTGAAGACTTCTCCAAAGTAGAAAAAATTCGTTCTGAGTTTGTGATTGCTGTAAAAGGAAAACTTTCTCTTCGTGATGCAGAATCCGTAAATCCAAAAATGGAAACCGGCAAATACGAGTTAATTGCTGAATCTGTAGAAATTTTAAATACATCCAAAACTCCTCCATTTACTTTAGATGAATTTGATCCATCTGGTGAAGAAATTCGATTGAAGTATCGTTATTTGGATATGCGCCGCGAAGAACTTCGAGATCGTTTGGTCCTTCGGCACAAACTAACATTTGCTCTTAGAGAGTATTTGGATAGTAAATCTTTTTTAGAAATTGAAACTCCGATTTTAAATAAATCCACACCAGAAGGGGCAAGGGACTTTCTTGTTCCTTCTCGATTGAATGCTGGTGAGTTTTATGCTCTCCCACAATCCCCACAACTTTTCAAACAGATCCTGATGATTGGAGGAATGGAAAGGTATTTCCAAATTGTAAAATGTTTTCGAGATGAAGACTTACGTGCAGACCGCCAACCAGAGTTCACACAACTTGATATGGAGTTTTCTTTTGTAACAGAAGATGACATTCGTTCTGAGATCGAGACCATGTGGGCCTTTGCTTTAAAGAAAGTGTTTCATTTAGAAGTGAATGCACCCTTTATGACTATGCCGTATCATGTGGCGATGGAAGAATATGGTTCTGACAAACCGGACATTCGTTTTGGAATGAAACTCGTGAATGTATCGGAAATTGTGAAGGATGCAGACTTCCAAGTTTTCAGTGCAGCCGTTTCCGGTGGTGGAGTGGTGAAAGCAATTTGTGTTCCGGGTGGGTCTGTAATTTCTCGAAAAGAAATTGAAGACTTAACTTCTTGGTTATCAAGAGACTTCCGAGCGAAAGGTCTTGCTTACATGAAACATGGGGCAAATGGACTTGAATCCACAATCACCAAACGTTTCACTCCCGAAGCTCTCGAGAAAATCGCAAAAGCAGTAGGATCTAAAGAAGGGGATATGGTATTTTTTGGAGCTGATTCTTCTAAGATAGTCAATGCTTCCCTTGGTGCCTTACGATTAAAATTATCAGAAAAGTATGATCCTCCGAAGGTTCCTTATAGTTTCCATTGGGTCGTGGACTTCCCTATGTTTGAGTTAGATGAAACCACAAAAACTTGGACCTTCCTCCACCATCCTTTCACTTCTCCCAAAGAAGAAGACTTTGACAAACTAAGAGACTGGAAAGCTGGGAAATCGGTTGACCTTTCTTCGATCGGAGCTAAAGCTTATGATCTAGTTCTCAATGGGACAGAAATTGGTGGTGGTTCCATCCGGATCCACAACCCAGAAATCCAAAGCCTAGTTTTGGAAGCCATTGGAATTGGAGAAGAAGATGCTAAATCCAAATTCGGATTTTTACTCGATGCCCTTTCTTTTGGGGCACCACCTCATGGGGGGATTGCCTTTGGAGTGGATCGTATCATGATGTTACTCACGGGAGGAACTTCCATTCGAGATGTGATTGCCTTCCCTAAAACTCAAAAAGGAACTTGTATGATGAGTGAAGCTCCAGGTCCAGTTGAGGCAAAACAATTAGAAGAATTAAAACTCAGGGTAGTCACTATCTAATATGGATGAAAGTTTTACATTTCAGGAAGAATCCCTCTACCAAACGGTATGTGGGATAGGAGACAGCAAACTACCGTTATGGGAAAGTCGCCTCAATGTAAAACTAATCCCCAGAGGAAAATCTCTCATCATCCAAGGTAGCGAGGATCAGGTTCAAGTTGCTATGGATACCTTCCATAAGGTGGAAGAAAATTTCAAACGTAGACCAGACAAAGCCGATTATTCTTTTTTTGATATCGATTACTTAGTGAATAAAGTAAAAGATTCCAGTGGTGGTTGGCCAACACCTGGTTCTTCTGACTTCCAAAAGGAAGGAGAAACCTGGACTCCTAGAGACAAAATCTTTGTTACTTTTAAAGGAAAACCCATCTTTCCTCGTACAAAAAACCAGGAAAGTTTTGTGGATAGTCTTCATAAAAACTACATCACCATTGCGATGGGCCCTGCCGGGACCGGTAAAACTTTTTTATCCATAGCCACAGCTTGCCGTATGATGCAAACAGGAGAAGTGGACAGACTTATCCTCACAAGGCCTGCAGTGGAAGCGGGAGAAAATTTAGGTTTTCTACCGGGAGATTTAACACAAAAAGTGAATCCCTATCTTCGCCCCATCTATGATGCGTTACACGAATGTATTGGTTTTGAAAAAACCAGTGAGTACTTACAGGTGGGTAAAATTGAAATTGCTCCCATTGCTTTTATGAGAGGGCGTACTCTCTCTCATTCCTTTATTATTTTGGATGAAGCACAGAACTGTACTTTGCCTCAATTAAAAATGTTTCTCACAAGGTTTGGTAAAAATTCCAAAATGGCAATTTCGGGTGATGCCACACAAATTGATTTGGCTCACGGTCGTTCTGGACTTGAAAAAACGGTTTATACATTAAGAAATCTAAATGGGATCGAAACAATTTTCTTTGGAAGAGAAGATATCACGCGTCACCCGATCGTCGAATCTATTGTGAGACGTTTTGAAGAAAACGAGAGTCTCTTTTCGAAAAAACCATGAAAGCCATTTTAGATTCTTCTATGACCCGGCTCACAGACTTTCTCACGAGAGTGAGACCAGTTTCTGTTGTTCGAAATATTCAAATCATCCTTGTCTTTCTTACTTTGTTGTTTGTGACTTATGTACTTTCGATTCCTTTTTTTGGACAGACAAGTGTCAATACAGACCCCGATGGAATGTTTTCAGAAGGAAAAATTGCACCGGAAACGATCCAGTCAGTTAAGGAATTCTCTTACGAGGACACTGAAAAAACAAACCAGGAAAAACAAAAGGCAGCAGCTAATGTCCCTTATGCGTTTGATAAAGATTTCGGAATTTTAGTGACCGGAATTGATACCAATCTTTCTGAAGATGTGGAACTGCTTCGGACCATTTTAGCTGAAGGGAAAGTTACACCTGGTTTGGTCAAAGACCGAATCCCCAGATGGCGAAATAGAACCAATGAGGAAATCCAAGCGATCCTCGACTATCCCAGAAAAGACAAACTAAAAAGTTTTCTCCAACAATATACCAACTTAATTTTTTCTAAGTATTGTATTGTGAAAGAAGACCTTCCGTTTTCAAAAGATTTGGATAAAGCTGGAGCTAAAATTCGGAACATTGGAACTCAAGACCAAACCTCCATCATTGATGGAAATTTGGTAATCCCAAGGTCTCAGATTTATAAAGAAGGACCTGTTGCCTCCGTATTATCAAAATTAGCTTCTGAAAAATTACCTAATGTTTCTGATTCTCTCCTTAAAGCAGTGTCTAGGATTGGACTTTATTATGTTTATTCTTATCCTGCATGCAATTACAATCCGGAAGAAACGGAAAATGCTAGGATGAGGGCTACCAATGCCATCCCGATTCAAAAAAGCCGGATTCAAGCCAATGAAGTGATTGTGCGTTCAGGAGATGTAATCACTCCGGAAGTAAAAATTAAATTGGATATGATGAATCGTTATGCCACAAGGGCTAACTTGGCATCTATTATATCGATATTCTTAACACAATGTGTGTTGATTGTGATTGTCGGGTTTTACCTGATCCGCTACCGGCCAAACCGATTGAATGATCTCTCCAGTAACCTCATTATCTTTTTTACCCTTTGGATTGTGATTGCTTCCATTTATCTACTTTCAAAAGTTTTTTATGCAACTGACAGTGATTTGTCTGGGGTTTACTATTTTGGAATGTTTGTTCCAGTGGGGATGCTTTGTTTACTTCTTGGTTTTGTTTATGATGAACAACTCTCCATTGCCATTGGCTTTTTTCTGGCTTTTGCTGTATTTTTTGCCTCAAGATACAACCCGACATCGTTTATGTTGGCTTTTACTGTAGCCGTCATGAGTTCCATTTACGGAAGGCGACTTCTCAAACGGATTGATTTTTTGAAGGCAGGCTTTTTGCTAACTTTTGTGCAAATTCTCGTAACCACAGCTGGTTACTTGTTTGATGGCAGGGAGTTTTATGTAACGACTGGAGCCGGTTTTTTTCGTGATCTAACCAATTCCAATCTCTTTCGCATCACAGTGATGTGTTTTGTGAATGGTTTTGCCAGTGCGACTGCGGTTCAGTTTTTACTTCCTATGTATGAATATATTTTTAATATTCCGACTCGGTTCAAATTGATTGAACTCGCTGATACGGGACATCCATTGTTGCAACAGCTATTAACCAAAGCACCTTCCACATATACACATACTTTTATGGTTGCCGCTTTGTCTGAACGAGCTGCTCAAAATTTAAACCTGGACCGCCTTCTTGTTCGTGTTGGTGTTTATTTTCATGATATTGGAAAGATCCCAAATGCTGGTTTTTTTGTAGAAAATCAACATTTGATTCCAAAACCAGAACACATCGATAAAAACAATCCTGCCCTCGCTGCAAAAACAGTCATTGATCACGTGTTAGATGGGATAGAAATGGCAAAAAAGGCAAGACTTCCGCGAGAAATCATTAGTTTTATCCCGGAACACCACGGCACATCGACTATGGCATTTTTTTACCACAAGGCTTTGCAAGAAATCTCCCCAGCTGCCAGAAAAAATATCAATAAAAAAGATTTTCAATACCCAGGTCCCAAACCACAAAGTAAAGAAACGGCGATTGTGATGATTGCAGATTCTTTGGAAGCTGCATCACGTTCGTTAGACGAAGTTTCTCCTGAAAGTTTAGATGAACTCATTCGTAAAATTGTAAATTCAAAACTTGCAGAAAATCAATTGGATGAAAGTGGTCTGACCATTGGTGATTTAGAAATGATTAAATCTAGTTTTAAGGAAGTATTACTTTCTAGTTTGCACCAAAGACCAAAATACCCCAAACCGGAAGACACAAAAGCCTTGGAATCTGCAGGTTCAAGAAAAAATAAAAAATGAACTCCTCTTTATCAGTTTTGACGCATTGGAACGACCAATGTGAGTCAAATACAGAAATCCAATCGGATCTTGTTTTAGAGAATTGTGAATTGATTTTAAAACATCTAAGTCCGAATTTTTTACAAGTTTTAGAATTAGAGATATTGCTTGTGGATGATCTAGTGATGAAGGAAATTAATTTAGAAAGAAGGGGTCTAAACAAAACAACAGATGTTTTGTCTTTTCCTCTATATTCAGAATCTCCTCCTATCCCATTTCAGATTTTAGGAGAAGTTGTGATTTCTATGGATACCTGCCGTAAACAGGCAAAAGAAATCGGTCATTCGATCATAGACGAATTTTACCGCCTTCTGGTTCATGGGATCTTACATTTGTTTGGTTATGATCATGAAAAAGGTGAAGAAGAAGCCATTCGTATGCGCGCCAAAGAAGATGAATGTTTAGAATTGGTGTTTGAGCGTTAAATGGCCATTCGCAAAGAAAGAGGGATTGTCATCCAGAGTCGTGATATTGGGGATAGTGACAGACTCATTAGTTTAGCGGGTGAATCACAAAGTAGAATGAACTTTCTTAGCAAAGGAATTCGTAAGTCCAAACGTCGAGCCATCATTACAACAGAGCTTGGTTCTCTTGTAGAACTTGATTATTATGATCAAGCAGAAAAGGATTGGAAATCCATCAAAGAAATTCATCTAGTAAAACGTTATGATGAATTGAAGTCGGATTATTTAGGTACACTTTTTGTTTTATATGTAACGGAACTTACTTCGCAGATATACCCAGAAGGGGAAAATCATCCCTTTCTTTTCCAACTCCTCTCTGGTAGTTTAGAAACATCGAATGAAACTGGATTTCAAAAACAAATCCTTCCATTTTTTAAACTGCGAGCCCTCTCCCATATGGGCCATTTCCCAACTGAATTCTATTGTCATACTTGTGGGGAAGAGGTTCTAACCAAATCGGCGGCCTATTTCTCCGTCGCAGAGCGTGAATTTTTGTGTTCAGATTGTCACCCTATCCCTAAAGATCATTTGCCTGTTTTGAAACTATTTCATACTATGTTATCAAAGAAATTTTCGAATGTATTGGGAATTTTTCCAAGAGAAACGGAATATCGGGATGGGGATTTAATTTTAAATCAATTTCTCCGTTCTCTTTTCGGAAAGGAACTAAAATCCTACTTCGAGTTTTACAAGTCAATAGGGTATTTATGAATTCGATTACAAAGACAGTACTACTCTGTATGACTCTTTCTGTTTTTTTTGCTTTGTTCCAACTCCTACTCAAAGGAGAGAAATTCCGAAAAGACAAAAAGAATCATTTAGCAAAAGAACAGTCTGAACCTTTTCTCCCAACTTTGCGGGAAGAAAAGGAAAGTATCCCTCATTTTGTTTCCAGATTCAAAGCAAAAAGTTTTGAACTCTGGCAAAATTCTGACAAATTAAAAATGGAAATTAAATTTTAGAAATGAATGTTAATCAATTATTAAAACAACTTGTACTTTCCGAATTAGAGAAAGCTGTAGAATCCTATTTAGAAAAAAATAAACTTAGTTCCGTTAAAGAAAACTTAAAAATTCGTATTGAATATTCAAGAGATGAAAAGTTTGGAGATTATTCTTCTCCTTTTGCTTTAGAAAACAAAAGTATACTAAATAAAAATCCAAAAGAAATTGCAGAGGCCGTATTAGCTGAGATCGAGAACGACTCTTTTTTTGAATTTGTTAGTTTTTCTCCACCAGGATTTATTAACTTTCGAATCCAAACCAAATTTTTGAACGACTATGTCCGATCTGTTATGTCGCAAGCAGTAGTTTTTGCAGAGACGCCAAGAAAAGAAAAGATCTTACTTGAATTTGTCTCTGCCAATCCCACAGGTCCAATGAATATTGTATCTGCCAGATCAGCGGCTTATGGAGATGCGCTAGCTAATTTACTTACAAGTCTTGGTCATACCGTTAAACGAGAGTTCTACGTGAATGATTATGGAAATCAGGTGTATTTACTTGGAGTTGCAGTTTTACTTCGAATATTTGAATCCAGAGGAGACTCAATTCAATTCCAAGAAGAAGATTCTAATGATTCTGTAATTGATCTTGTTAAAAAAAGAATTCTGCCAAAAGAAAGTTATCGTGGAGAATATATTAAAGACATTGCCATGCAATGTATTGAAGATAAAGAAAGAACCAAATTTGTCTTAGATTGCGTTTCTATGGAAAAATGGGACGAAGTCATAAACTATCTCTCTCGTTATGCGGTAGAATATAATTTGAGTCGTCAAAAAGAGGATTTGGCATTATTTGGTGTAAACTTTGATTTATTCTTTAGTGAACGCAGTCTCCATGAATCAGGGGATGTGGAAAAGGTTCCTACCATCTTAAAAAAAGAAGATGTAACTACGATTGATGGAAAACTGCATTTTTTGTCCACACTCTATGGGGATGATAAAGACCGTGTGATTCGAAGAGAAGATGGTCGTCCAACCTATCTTATGGCCGACATTGCTTATCATTATAACAAATTCCAAAGAGGGTTTGATACATTAATTGATATTTGGGGACCGGATCATTATGGATACATTGCTCGTTTAAAAGGAGCTGTGAAATCCTTTGGGAAAGCAGATGAAAATTTTCAAGTTCTCATCGCCCAACAAGTAAACTTAATCGAAAACAAAGAAAAAGTAAAAATGAGCAAACGTTTGGGAATTTTTCAAACAATGCGTGATCTTTTGACTTATTTAGGAAAACAAGGTAGGGATGTGGGTCGTTATTTTTTCTTAATGAGAAGTTCGGATGCTCCTCTTGATTTTGATTTGGATTTAGCAAAAGACGAATCGGATAAAAACCCGGTGTTTTATATCCAATATGCCCATGCAAGGATTTGTTCTATTTTTCGTGAGTTACAAGTTCCAATGGACTTAAATCTTTTGCAGGCTGGAATTTCTGAAGAATTTTTAAAACAAGAGGAACGAACTCGTCTTCTCTTTTGGGTTGCAAGATTACAAGAAGAAGTGTATGACACCGCAACAAGTTTCGAACCGCATCGGCTTACCAACTATTTACAATCTTTAAGTAAGTCTTTTACAAAGTTTTATTCCCAAAAAGATAATAGGATCAAAGACAAAACTGGAAATGAAAAAGATACACTTCTAGCACTAGTGCTTTATACAAAATTTGCTTTAGAAAGTGGTTTGAAACTTCTTGGTATTTCTGCACCTGAGAAGATGTCAAAGGAAGACTCAGAACAGTAACAAAAAATGGAAACACCATATATCGTCATTATAGCAACAGGCTCTGAGATTACTGCAGGACGTAGCGTAGATACTAACTCAGGTTGGATAGCAAACCAATTGTTTGAACTAGGTTGGAAGGTAAAAAAGTTTATCGCTTTACCTGATGACCCTGAACTCATTTTATCGGAACTCCAAAACTTAAAAGATCTAGCAAAAACAAAACCAGTACTTGCTATAATGACAGGTGGCCTTGGACCTACTGAAGACGATTATACGCTAGAAACCGTTTTGAAGCTGAATGGAAAAAAGTCATATTCAGTGGAAAAAGCAAAAATTCGCTTAACCCGTGTTTATGAATCCAGAGGCAAACAATATAGTGATATCCTTCCGACAGTTCTTCGCCAAACACATGTCCCCGAGGATTGTAAAATTTTAGATAATAATGTTGGGATTGCAGTAGGATTTGTAGAACCATTAGGAGTGGATTCTTATTTAGTGTGTATGCCAGGTGTTCCTTCAGAAATGAAGGATATGTTTACACGAAGACTAACACCCGAACTAAAAAGATTATACCCTCGAGAGAATTTAGTCCAAAAAACAAAATGGTTGTGGAATATTGGTGAATCGCTCTACCAAAAAGATTTTGTAGAAAAGAACAGGGAAAGTTTGTTTTCTGATGTGGAATGGGGGGTTACCGCTAACAGAGGGTATATTAAATGTATCTTTCAGTCGAATTATTCTGAAAAATTAGAAAGAATAGTCAATGAGTTAGAAAAACAATATCCTAAAATCATTTCAGACGATGTTTTTGCCTACGTTCATGAAGAACTAATTTCCAAAAAATTGACAATCGCTGTGGGGGAAAGTTGTACAGGTGGGCTCCTTGGAAAAAAATTGACCGACTCGCCCGGTTCCAGCACCTATTTTGTCGGTGGGTTTCTGACTTATTCCAATGAAATGAAGGAATCACTTCTTGGTGTTTCGCATAACATCTTAAGTCAATTTGGTGCAGTGAGTTTAGAAACCGCAAGTTCTATGGCAAATGGAATTTTTGAAAAAACCAAAGCAGATTACTGTATTTCCATTACAGGCATTGCCGGACCAGATGGAGGAACCGAATCAAAACCGGTGGGAACCGTTTGGATTGGTTTAAAAACACCAGATGGGCAAGTTCAAACTCATTCCTATATCTTTCCTGGAAATAGAGAAGGGATACGAGAAAACGCAAGTAACACAGCTTTATTTTTATTATACCAGTCTCTCAAACAAAGGAACATATAACATGTGGCAAACGATTGTTTATTCAATTGGTTTTTTTCTTTTATTCTATTTTAGTTGGGATATTGACTTAAATTTAGTCCCGAACATTCGAGAGACTTGGGTTTGGAATAGCGAAGGAAGATTTGGAACTTCGTCCCCAAAAATTGGAGAAGATCCATTTAAAACTATTAATGGATATAAAATAGGAAGTAGGTATTATTCATTTAAATCAGGAAAATTTCCTGAAATGGATCCAAAGTACTTGGTCGACTTCCCATTGTTATCAAATGGTTATTTGTTATATGAAAAAATTGGAGATGAGGTAAACTTTTTCTCTGATTCAGGAGAACTCTTTTGGAAAAAACCTATTAATTCTTATCCAAGGAGTGGATACTTTGCATCTCCAGTTTTGTATTTATCGGGAGATAACAATACGGTTTTTCTAATGGATGAGAGCGGAAACCGAGTCGGTAAATCAGAGTTAAATGGACGGTTTCTAACTGATTATCAATTTGATTCTAAAAATAAAGGTGTAATTGTTTTATTTTCAGGTGGGGAAATCTATCGTTTAGATGAAAAAGGAAATGCACTGTTTGAGAAAGATCTTTCCAAAGAGAGAAAAGATTCTTTTTTTAAATCCGTGGCTCTGTCTCCCAACGGAAAATTTTCAGCAATCCATTATTCTTTGTTAGATAAAGATTTTGTTGAAGTTTTGGATGAAGTTGGGGAAACAGTGGAAGAGTTTCCGCTACCAAAGTTTTATCCGCATAAACTCTATTTTGTCATTGGAAACGATGGCTCTATACTATTTAACTTCCCTGATAGTCTGTCATTTTATAGAAGTGGAGAGTTGGTTTGGGAAAAAAACAAAACAAAGTCAGGTGGTGTATATCAATCTATATTTGCCACCGATTCTGTCTACATGGCTTTGTCTGAATCAGAAATTCAATTTTACAATAACAAGGGTAATCTGATTCGATCTAAAAAAATGCCACCATCTGAGTTGCCATTAAGGTTTTTCCCAGGAAGGGCTAACTCTACTTTTTATCTGCAATCTAAATCGGATTTGATGCAATTTCAAATCTTTTAGAAATAAGTCTTGGTATTTTAAGTTTTATCGTTGATGTTTCTGGTTTTCAGAATCCATCCGATTCATTCGGATTTTGTCTTAGGGTTTGTTTTTTTTGCGGAATCCACTTCATAAATGGAAAGAGATTTGAACCCAGTCCTTCCTTCTCGGTTGATCATGGCGATGGTTTCTGTACAAACTCCGGGTTCAATATTAAAGATGAGTTGGTCGGAAATTTCTCTGCAAATATAAAGTCCACGACCATGACTATCTTCTAATCCTTTTGGAAAGCCGGTAGATTCATCGATACTAATATGACGGTCAAGTCTATGTAGGATTTCTTCTTTTCTAAGTGACCCAAATTGATCACGAACTACAATAAAAATGGTACTTTCTGTTGCCCCATAACCAATTAAAAAATAATCATCCGGCATTAGTTGGATATTGTCCAGAGGAACAACCATATCATGGCTTGGGATTTCGAATTGGTATTTGTATTCTCCTTCATGAGTCCTCGGAGCTCTGATCATTGCATTGGAAGTGAGTTCCTCTAACACTTGTTGAATGGCTTTCGGAGCACCTAATTGGATTAAATTTTTTGAAATTTTACCACAAAGTATGGAACGGTCTTGATCCGATTTAATTTGTTTATATATGATTCCGTTGTTTGGGGCTTCTTCAAATTCACTATTTATGTTTTGGTTATAAACTTTAAAATCTCCAGTGAAATATTTTTCAATTCCGAAAATATCATTGGAAAGAAGCTTTTCTACCATTACTTCGATTAGATGGATGTCTAAAAAACTATACTTTGGGATGATGTTCCAGATATGAAGATCTTTTGCATATTTAATGTATTCATTGATATTGTATGCAGTCATCAGGGCGTATAGTATATGAGGGAATTCTTTTTGGATGAGTTTTACTAAATCAATTCCAGATTTTCCGGGGAGTCGAATATCCGTAATGGTTAAATCAATTTTTTCGTTTGTTAGATACCAAACAGCTTCTTCAAAATGTTCCGCACCAAAAACATTAAACTTGGTGCTAAGTAAATCCATAATGGCTTCTCGGATGGAATGAATATCTTCCACAATTAAAATGGATTGTTTCATGGACTTTGCTCCGTGATATCGTTTGTGAGAGGGAAGGAGATCGTAAATCGCGTTTTTTGTTCACTTGACTTTACTGATATATTTCCGTCATGTTCTTTGACTATCGAGTGACAAATTGATAGACCAAGTCCCGTTCCAGTTCCAGATTTATTACTTGTAAAAAATGGATCAAAGATCTTTTGAATGATGGAGTCTGGAATTCCACCTGCATTGTCTTCCACTATGATATGAAGCCAGTTTTTTGTTTTTCTTAGTTCTATCGATATTTCGCCCGGCCTATAGTCGAAGGCCTGGAGTGAGTTTCTGAATAAATTCATAAACAAACGTTCCATTTTTCCAGGATGGAATGGAAACTGATAGTCATGGTCGCAAGAAATTCTCCAAACAATGTTTTTACTTAAATGGGGATACAGACGAATCACCGTATCTTTGGCACGGTTGATGGTTTCAACGATATCTCCCAATGTTACTTTGACTTTATCTGTTTTGGCAAAAGAAATGATATCGGAAACAATGATGGCAGCCCGGGAAACATCATTTTTAATCATATCCAGACGTTTTTCAATTTGTTCTGGCGGTTGGTTCTGCCAATTCGCTTTTAAGTTTTGAAGAGTAAGGCTAATGCCCGTTAACGGGTTGTTTAGCTCATGGGCAATTCCTGATATCAAAATTCCAAGAGAAGCAAGATTTCGCATTCGAAACGACTCTTCCTCTTTATCTCTTTGTTTGGTGACATCCGAAATTTTCTCGACCATCCAAAAAAGATCTTCTTGTTTGGGGTAAGGGTAAAATTCCAGAAGTAGAGTTTGTTTTTTATCTTCCGAACGGAAAAAAATCTCACGTGTAATGGGAGTGGAATAGGTCTGATTCTTTTCTTTCGACTTTACATTGATTTTAGGGCAATAAGGACATATGTCTGTTCTTTGATACAAAACTTCATAACATTTGCGATCAAGTAGTTCATCATATTTGTTGTTCTTTGCAAAAAGAATGGTGGCAAGATTGGCTCTTTGGATTTGAAAATCGGAATCGATAAGAACCAGTGGATCTTGTACTACATCATAAATTGCTTCCAGTTCTCTTGCTTTTTCTGCAACTTTTTCAACGGAAGAACTATCTTTGTTTTGTGAATTTTCAGGCAAAACTAATATCCTAGAGACTGGTTCAACTGTTTGAACATTGACTTCTGGTTTTTGTTTCCACCTGTTTTTTGTAAGGCAGTTATTGAAGCTAATTGGCTATGAAAATCTAAAAGGAATTTGATATAAAAGTCTTTTTTAAAATCGTTTCTTTCCCCTTTGATTTCATCATTACGAAGGGAGGAAAGTGGGAAACTATCAGTTCCATCCAGGCCAGAAAAACTAATCACCATATCATTTAAGGAAGTATCAAGAGGTGAAGTGTCTGTTATCTTTGTTTTTGTTTTTTGTTCAATTTCAGTATCTTCTGTGATTACTTGTACTTCCACTTTGGAGAGAACGGATCCATTGAATTCTAGTAAAATTGATTTTTCTTCAGAATGTTTGATTCTGTTTTTGTTTTGTGGGTCTGGGTCTACTTTGTATTTGCGAATGCGAATTCCTGTTCTGTTGGGATAGGTTCCAATAAAACTAATGGTTGTATTTGCTGGTAATGAGGTGAGGTGTTCATAGGTAAGTAACTCCCTAGCTTTAGCGATCTCTCGATAAAGGCTAAGGATTTCCTTGTCTAAACGACTTTCTTTTTCAGAAATGTCAGACTCTGCAAAAAGGCTGACATTCAGTGAGAAAAAACTAAGGAGTAGTAGGAGCCGGTACTTCGGAAGGTGTTCCATCAGTTTCTACCGGAGCTTCTAAACTTGGTTCTACATCGGGAACCAACACTTCGTCTTTTTTTGCAAAAACGAAAGACAGGGCCAAAGAAAGAACGATGAATAGAATGGCTGCCACTCTTGTTGTTTTTGTCATTACATCAGCAGTGGATGCTCCAAAGACCGACTGACTCGCTGTAGATCCGCCGAGCATTCCAGCGCTTCCGCCTTTTCCTGTTTGGATCATCACAAGAAGGATCAGAAAGAGTGAAAGAAGAATAAAAAGTGTGAGGATGGTTCCTGCAAAAAATCCCATAATGTTTCCTTATTTTAAAAGTCCTAAAAATGAATCTAATTTTTGACTGGCTCCTCCCACGAGGCCACCGTCTATATTTGGTTTGGCGAGTAGTTCTTTGATATTGTCCGGTTTTACCGAACCACCATATAGAATTTGAATGTTCTCAGCGATTGCACCCGCACCTACAAATAAATTTCCAATCTCTTTGCGAATAAAGGCATGTGCTTCTTCTGCTTCCACTGGAGTTGCTACTTTTCCAGTTCCAATCGCCCAAACTGGTTCATAAGCGATCACAAGTTTAGAGAAGAGGTCACTTGTAATGTCTTTTAGACCTTTTTTGATTTGGTCTTCTAACACAGAAAAGGTGTTTCCTTTTTCTCTTTCTGCCCAGGTTTCTCCCACACAATACACAACGCGGAAGCCTGCCTTTAAAAAATATAAAATCTTTTGGTTGTCAAACTCGGAAGTTTCTCCTAGGAATTGGCGTCTTTCTGAGTGTCCAACAAGAACAGTTGTGATGCCAAGCTCTGCCAGTTGCGTTGGTGAAATTTCTCCTGTCATCGCAGTGAGTCCTGATTGGTAAGCATTCTGCGCACCTACGATGAGTTTAGATCCTTTTGCAAGGGAAGATACTGTTTCCAGATGCAAAGCACTTGGAAAAATCATCACTTCGTAGGAAGAGGAGTTAGTTGCGGAAACCAAACCTTTGGTGATGGCAGAAGCTTCCGCAAAGGTTAAATTCATTTTCCAGTTTCCAGCAATGATCTTCTTTCTCATCTTATTTTCCTTCCTTAGGGAGTAAACATTCCACACCTGGGAGTGTGCGTCCTTCTAAAAATTCAAGAGAAGCACCGCCACCCGTGGAAATATGAGTGATTTTGTCTGCCACACCCGCTTTGTTCACAGCAGCGATAGAATCGCCTCCGCCCACAACGGTTTTTGCCTTGGATTTACTGATGGCTTTAGCAATCTCAATGGTTCCTTTAGAGAACTTGTCCATCTCAAATACACCCATTGGTCCATTCCAAAGGATGGTTTTGGCTTCTTTGATTGCTTTAACGTAACTATCGATGGTTTTGGGACCAATGTCCATACCCATCCAACCATCCAAAATTCCCATTTTATCCACAGACTTTGTTTTGGCATTAGGATCAAAAGCATCCGCAATGATATGGTCTACAGGAATCTGGAGGTCAACCCCTTGGACTCCCGCACGGTCTATGAGTTGGAAGGCTTGGGATTCAAACTCTGGTTCCACAAGGGATTTACCGACGGGAACGGCTCTGGATTTCAGGAAGGTATATGCCATCCCACCACCAATGAGGAGGTGGTCTACCTTCTCGAGAAGGTTCTTTAAGATGGCAAATTTAGAACTGACTTTGGAACCACCGACAATCGCCACAAAAGGGCGTTCTGGTCTTGCGAGAAGTCCACTGAGAACTTCAATTTCTTTTCGCATGAGAAGTCCTGCGAACGCAGGAAGTAAGTGCGCCACACCTTCTGTGGAAGCATGGGCACGGTGTGCGGTTCCAAAGGCATCGTTGACATAAACGTCAGCAAGCTTTGCCAGTTCCTTACAGAAACCGGCTTCGTTTTCCTCTTCTTCCTTATGGAATCGAAGGTTTTCTAAAAGTAGGATTTCGCCTTCCCCAAGCTCATTTGACATTTTGACTACAGCTGCACCAATCACTGAGTCAGAAAAACTGACTTTGGTTTTGACGAGTGTAGAAAGAACATCAAACACCGGTTTCATGGAGTATTTTGCCTCAGGTCCGCCTTTCGGGCGACCTAAGTGACTTCCCAGAATAATCTTTGCCCCTTTGGAAATGAGTAATTCCAAAGTAGGGAGGGTTTTTTCGATTCGAGTTTTGTCCGTGGCTTTTCCGTTTTCCACTGGGACATTGAAGTCCACACGAACAAAGACTCGTTTTCCTTTTAGATTTTGTTCTTCGAGAAGAGGTAATTTCATCTTAGCCTTTTTTTGCCATGTAACGTACGAGATCTAAAACTCGGTTTGAGTATCCCATTTCATTGTCATACCAAGAGACAAGTTTGAAAAAAGTTGGGCTTAGTTCAATACAAGCATCGGCATCAAAGATAGAAGAACGAATGTCTCCAAGAAAGTCGTTTGAAACCACCATATCTTCCGTGTAACCAAGGATTCCTTTCATGGATCCTTCACTTGCTTCTTTCATTTTCTTTTTGATTTCAGCGAGTGATGTTGGTTTTTCAGTGCGAACAGTTAAATCCACAACGGATACGTCTGGAGTGGGAACTCGGAAACTCATACCAGTGAGTTTTCCATTCACTTCAGGAATACAAAGACCTACTGCTTTTGCCGCTCCAGTGGAAGCTGGGATGATATTTTGAGCAGCGCCACGACCACCACGGAAGTCTTTTTTAGAAGGTCCGTCCACAGTCGGTTGGGTTGCTGTCATCGCATGGATGGTAGTCATAAGGCCCTCTACGATTCCAAAGTTGTCAAGAACCACTTTTGTGATAGGAGCTAGGCAGTTTGTTGTACAAGATGCATTCGATACTACATTGTCTTTTGCAGAATCGTATTTTTCATGGTTCACACCCATAACGAATGTAGGAATGTCTTTGTCTTTTGCAGGAGCAGAGATCACTACTTTTTTGGCACCGGCTTTGATGTGTTTTTCAGCACCCACTCGGTCCGTAAAAAGACCAGTGGATTCAATGACGAAGTCCACTCCGAGTTCTTTCCAAGGGAGTTTTTCTGGGTCTCTTTCTGAGAAGGTTTTTACTTTTTTGCCATCGATAATGATTTCGTTGTCTGTGTGAGAAACTTCACCGTTGAAACGGCCGTGAGTAGAGTCGTATTTGAAAAGATAAGAAAGATTGTCTGGTGTCACAAGGTCGTTGATTGCAACAAATTCTAAGTTGGGATCTTTGATTCCGGATCGAAGTACAAGTCGTCCAATGCGACCAAAACCATTGATTGCGATTTTTACCATGAGGTTCTCCTAAAAGGCTCGTATCGAGAGATGAAACGATTTTTTAATTACAGAATTTCGAATTCGGGGTCTCTGTCACTCATTTTAAGGTCTGAAGGTGCGGATAAGCCATAAGAAATTCCCATTTTCCTTTGGTTTTCCGCTTGCTTCTGGGCTCTACCGGTGACTCTGGTTGGCCCGAAAAAATGAGTTAAGGCCAAGTGAGCCAATCTTGTGGATGGTAATACCTAATACAGTGAAAGTCATAAGGCAACTTTGTTTTTTTCATTTTTTACTTTTTAGAATTAGTAAGGTTCTTTTTTGCCTAATCGTTGTTTGTTTTTATCATATAACCCAACAAGGAGTTTGTCTCCATTGTTGCCTCTTTCCAAAAAACGAATGCCAGCATACTTTGCTTCGGAAAAAAGCTCAGCATCGCCTTCTTGGAAAAAATAAGATTCCGCCCCGATCTTCAATTGAAACTCACTTCGGTAATATTTTAAACAATGTTCGCCTAAAGATAAATTGGTAAAGTTCTCCTGCAAACGAATGGGGATAAACTCTTCGTTTTGAATTCGAAATACCATACAACCACGTTTGGGAGCATTGGCATTTTCATCCGTTTCCAATCTTTCCCAATCATAGTTTAAGACCATATAATCACCTTGGAAAAGAGACCTTGGATCTTTGGGAAGTAAGGGTAAAAAGACAAGCCTCCCCGTTTTTCGGATTTTTTCTTTTTCCCAAACGGAGTATGTGAGAAATCCAGTGAAAACTAGAAAATTGATTAAGAGAAATACAAACCAGTTTGCTCTTTTCATTTTTTTCTCAAAGGTGAAAATCTTAAAAATACATAAGCTACAAAAAACAAGAAAGAAGAGCCGATCATCATTTTCGCTTTTTCCAAGAGAGTTGTTTCTAAGTCGTAATAGAATCCGAAATAGAATAGAAGAAAGGAAACCCAAGCAAGGTAAAATAAAAAGGAATACCCTCTCGCAAATCCGATAAGGATAAGAAAAGATGAGGTTATGACCCCTGGCGTTCGGAACGTTGGCAAAAAAATTAGCATAAAGAAAATGAGAAAAAGTAAAAAAGAAAAAAAGTTAATCTTTGGAACTAGTTCTTTGTATAATAAATAACATCCACCTAATAGCAAAATAATGGATTGGCATTTTGTTATCCAAGGGATCTCTTTTAATTCGGGAAAAAAAGAAAAACCAACCAGGATGAGAAGCGATATACTGAGTGAGTAAGGAAGGTGGTAGAATGGTTTTTTTGCTTTTTTAGGAAGACTAAAATAGAATAATAAACATAAACAAACAATGGTGAGGAGAGGGAAAAAATAGAATAACTTATATTCTAAAAGCAAAACGCAAGAAAACAGGAAAAACAGAATCGGTGAGAGAAATCTTTGGATGGGATTTGAAACGAAGAAAAAGAATATCAGCTGAAAACAGAGGATAAGCCAAAGGAAAGAAGTATCTTCTGGTTTAAAAGTTTCATACACTCCGAAGAGAAATAAACAAAAACCTTGGTTTAAAAATGAAAATAGGACAGGTCCGAAACTTTCTTTTTTCCTTCCCGTTTGTAAAAAGGAAAGGACCGAAACCAAAATCATAACAAAGATTCCCAAAAAAAGATTAAGATGTTTGTTGTTTAAAAGTCCGAGAACCACGAAACAAAGAAGGAAAAAACCGCCTGCAAGAAGGGATCCAAAAAAACCTAGTATTTCTATGTACCAAGGAGTTTTCATGGGTTAACTTCTCCTGAACCATTGATCCTTCGCAATCCGTTCAAATGAGAGACAGCCCAAACCGTATAGAGAGTAATAGAAAGTGCAAAAAGCAGATAATTAACGGCTGAACTATAAGCCCAAATGGCAAAAAGATCTGCTGTTTTTAGAAGGATTTGGCCTAAACCAAAGAGTAGGATCAAACTTAAGTTCAAGTGCCGAAATCGATACCACCTGTAAAATATATAAACGAATCCATAAAAAAGAAGAGGGAGTAAAATCTGAAAAAATCCATAAGTCAATGTGGTACTGAACTCGGAATGAATTCGAAATAAGATCACATGGACTAAGTTTAAGAAACCGAGTGCAAAAAAGATTCCTAAAGCTGATAAAAAGGATTTCGTTTTTTCCGAATAAAACTCTGATTTTTGGAAATCAAGAACGATTCCAATGAAAATAAATAAGAGCGAGGTGGTCGCGAAAAGAAAGTGGTTTTCTTTTCCAGTTGCGACTTGAACCGAATACAGATAGACCGTGGATGCAAATAAGACCATCCATAATCCGGCAACCACACCTGAGCGGGAAATGGGAACCAAAAATAAGGTTAAAATGGCCCAACCCAAAAAAAGATCATAAACATCAGTGCCAGTTTGATAAATTTGACCATACACAAGTAAGGCGGAGCCTGTTAAGAAAAAAAGAATCGTGAGACCAATTTCAAATAGGAGTTCTTTTTTTCGGAAAAAAAAGGTAAAAAGATAAAATACAATGTTAAGGAGGAAAATGATCCCAAGTTTTGTGAACCGATCGAGAAGATTCCAGTTGAAAGCAACTAGGAAAAAAATTCCCGAAAGCAGAAGGGCAGATCCTATGATGAGCAAAGTGGATTCAAAAAAATGAATCCAATCTTCTAAATCTTTTTTACCATAAGGTGGCAATGACATGACTTTCTTGGATGACACCTAAAGTTCTAGAATCCACTCCGAGTTCCCGATTGTCAGCAAGTAGAAAAAAGGATTTTTCGGGAACCGTCATTTTTGGCATATCATCCGATTCTGTTTTTCCTTGCGGGATCATTGGGATATCGTTTGATGAGGACTCAGGAAAACTTGCAGGATCGAGAAGGGTACCATTGCGAAATACCATTCGCTTTTGGACATAAACGGTATCGCCCGGTTTGCCAACGATCCTTGCAATGAAAACAGAATCAGGGTCAAGAGGAGAGCGAGCAAGGACCACATCACCAATTCCCAATTGTTTGGAACGGAACCATCGATTAAAATAGGCGGTAGATCCATTTTTTAAAGTAGGCTCCATAAACTGGTTTGGAATGTGGACTGGAGTGATGATATAGTATTTAACGATCAAAGCAGCTATTAGGCCGCAAGCGAGAGGGATAACAAATGCAAGTAGCCTTGTTTTGAAAGGAACTTTGTTTTTTGATTTAGACATGGAAGTAGTTAATTTCTCTCCTAAGGCTTTCGGATAGTTGGTTCATGGTTTGGGAACTAGATTTGGTTCCTTCACTGGACATGGCAGTAGTTTGAGCATGGTTATTGATTTCTGCCATAGATCTGGAAATTTCAAGCATAGCCATTTTTTGTTCATCTGTGGCTTCTTTGATCATTTCAGAAAGTTCTCGAATTTGGGTTACACCTTCGTTGACTTCTTCGTTGGTTTCAATTTGTTTTCTGACTACGGAACGAATTTCTTTTGTCATTTGGTTGATCGAGTTCACACCTGAAATGGTTTCACTTAAAATCACAATGGACTGGTCAATTTTTTCCTGACCCTGTTTGATCTCACCTTCATTCTGTTTGATGAGTTCTTCGATATCATCAATTGATTTTGCCGTTTTGTCTGCAAGTTTTGAAATTTCATCGGCAACCACAGCAAATCCTCTGCCACTCGCTCCAGCTCTGGCCGCCTCAATTGCTGCATTTAATGCAAGTAAGTTGATCTGTTCTGAGATATTATGAATGATTTCAACAACGTTTGTCATTTCTGAAGAAGATTGGAAAATTTTGTCCATTGAAAGTTTCATTTCTCCTAAGGACTTTTCTCCTAATTTGGCATCGTTTGTGATTTCTTCTACTCGCACATCGGCAACTTGAAATTTTTTGTCAATTTCAGAAACGGCATGATTGAGTTCTGTCATTTTTTTCATAAGAGAAACCAGGGTGAAGGATTGGGTTTCTGTTCTTTGTGCTACACTTTCAATCCCAGCTGTAATTTCTTCTACTGAAGCAGAAATTTCTTCACTACTTGCTGCTTGGTTTTGTGCCGCATCCGATAGAGACAACATGGACTCGTAAATATCGGAACTAGTGTTTGTGAGTTCATTTGAAACCGTTTGTGTTTGGTTTACGATTTGTCGGAGTTTGGTTTGAAAGTCAAACATGGCATTGGCCATACTTCCAATTTCATCACGACTTGAGTCATAAAAATCAGATTGTAAATTCCCTTTTACCATTTCAGAAATTCTGAGTTTGATTCGTTCTAATGGTTTGAGTTTGGATTCAATCACAAGGACTGTGGTGAATCCAATTAGGAGTAATACGATAATTGATATTCCAAGTGTTGTAAATAAACTTGTGAGAGTTTTTTCATAAAGTTCTGCATTTTCAAAAATGCAGAAGATAATATAGTTAAACTCTGGGTTTTTCACATAAAAAATTCGTTTGAGAGTTCCATCTTCTGTGGAGTCAATAAAACCTAGAGCATCTTCTTTTTGGAAAGGTGTATCAAAAACTAACTTTGATTTTGCGTTGTTTCCGATTTCCTTTTTATTGGTGTAATATACGATGGTTCCATCCCCATCGAAAAAACCAACCTTTCCAGAAGTTCCAATTTTTATATTACCTAAAATGAAACTAGAGAGTTTCCCGATATTTAAAAATCCTCCGACATAACCCAAAAATTGATCATTTTGGTAAACGGGAAGGGTGTAAGGAGAAACAATGTCACCCGAAATACGAGAACGAATGCTTGTATGTCTCAGAGGACCTTGTTTTGCCAAGTCCACATCTTCGATAAAAAATATACTACCGGTTTTGGAACGATCGTATTCATTGGTAGATACAAAAATTCCTTCTTCTGGTTTATAAAAGAAGAGGGCTTCTACAGCATGGTTTGTACTTTTTAATTGGATTTCGTTGAGAACCGAACGAATCCCTTGTAAGTTTTTACGGACAATTTGGTCTTTCAGTTTGTTTTCAGCAAATATTGATAGTGTAAGCCTGTCTCGAAAGTCAACAAGGGTCACACGCATCAGTGTCTCAGAATCCATTACTGATTGTTCCATACTGGAATGTACCAAGTCTAACTCTTGTTTAAAATTCATCCGGTAATTGATAATAAACAAAACGAGGATTGCCGCAAGAAAGGAAAGGACAGTTTGGAATCCCAAATTTCGGGAGAGTTTTCTTGTATTGATTCTTTTATTATGATCGATACGAATGGAAAGAAGGATCTTTTTGATATTGAATTTGTTTTCTACATAATCAATAAAAATAGATTGGAAGATGACTGTGAAGGCTAAGGTCAGACAAAGACCAATCCCCATTTCGCTCATGAGGACAAAGTTTTTGGAATGTTGGTAAAAGTATAAAGACCCAAGGACAAATAAAAATCCAATCGCATAACGAATGATGACATCGATCATGGCCACTTGGGCTAAATGATCCAACCAAAAATAGGCCTTAATTTGATCGCGTTTGGTGCATTCTGGTTTTCCAATCCGATTCACGGAAGCAAACCGAATCCAGTAGAAAGTAACACAGAAAATTAAGATAAAAAAGACAGAAATGGATGTCGAAATTAGAATAATTTGAAATTCTTCTCCCGACCATTCTGTAAAAAAGTAAATATAAGCAAGGAGAGTGGGGAAGCCGATTCCGTAATTAAAACCTTCTAGACCAAAAATTATAAATTTGATCAATTTACGCATATCCATACCCTAGGGATACAAATTGTCTAAGAATTGTAAACGTAAAATTCCCGCATAAAACGATAATGAAAGACCAACTCATTCTAAAAACCATCCAAGAAAAGATTAAAAATTTAGGAAGCCAACCTGGATGTTACCTCTGGAAAAATGAAGAGGGGATTGTGATTTATGTTGGAAAGGCTCTCAAATTACAATCAAGGGTTCGGTCTTATTTAAATCCAAACCAGAAAGATCGTAAAACGCGGGCCCTCTATGTCGAGTTGTACGACCTGGATTGGATTGCCACAAGTACGGAAAAGGAAGCTTTGCTTCTTGAAGCTACACTCATCAAAAAATACAATCCAAAGTTTAATGTTAGGTTAAAAGACGATAAAAAATACCCCTTCCTTTGTGTTTCAACAAGTGAAGACTTTCCTATGGTTTTTTTGACTAGAAACGTAAAAGACAATGGGGATCGCTACTTTGGGCCATTTACCGATGTAAAGGCTGCTCGCGATACTTTAGAATTAATTCATCGAATCTTTCCAATCCGTAAAACGAAACTCAAACTCCCACTTGCAAAACCACAACGGCCTTGTCTGAATTTTCATATGGGTCGTTGTCTTGGTCCTTGCCAAGGAAATGTTACAAAAGAAACCTACGGAGAATTAGTCGATGAGATCCTAAGTTTTTTAGAAGGAAAAAAAGAACGATTGGTTGCTGGGCTCAAAACTTCGATGATTCAAGCATCTGAACGAATGGAATATGAGAGAGCTGGTTACTTAAAGGCAAGGATCGAAAAAATCAACCAAGTCCGTGAAAAACAAACCGTTGTCAGTATGGATGGGGGTGATGAAGATATTTTAGGAATCAGTAAACGTGATGATGAAGGCCAAGTTGTCATTTTAGAAGTGAGAGGCGGGCGGTTAGAAGGGAAAAAATCTTTTCCAATCACGGGTCTTTCCTTTTCTGATGATGAAGAAGTATTTACTTCCTTTCTTCGTGATTATTATTTGAATGTCACCCTCCTTCCGAGTATTTTATTTTTACCTCCTTCTGCCAAAGGTAATTACGATGTATTTGTAGAAGCCATCACTGAAAAATTTGGAACATCAATCAAACTGAAGTTTCCAGAAATGGGACCTAAAAAATCACTTCTCCGTTTGGCAGAAAAAAATGCAGATCTGAGTTTAACCGAACGTATCCTTGCTACGAAACTTCGCGACCAATCAGTTGCAATGAAAGAACTCCAAGAAAAATTAAAACTACCAGTTCTACCAAGAACCATTGAATGTTATGATATTTCTCACTTCCAAGGTTCATCCCCTGTTGCTAGTGGAGTCATGTTTGTCGACGGAAAGCCGTATAAGGCTGGTTATCGTCATTATAAAATGCGTGGGTATGAAGGAATCAATGACCCAGGAATGATCCATGAGGTAATTGCGAGAAGGCTCAGCCATTTGATGAATGAAGAAGAACCTCTTCCCGATTTAATCGTCATCGATGGTGGTCTGACTCAACTATCTCGTGCTGCAGAAGCAGCGAATGCCTTGGAACTTGGTCATATACCGATGGTGGGCCTTGCAAAAAAGAGAGAAGAGATTTATTTTCCCGGAGAAAAATATCCATATAGTTTTGACATTCATTCCCCGATGATGCGTCTTCTTCGGAATTTGAGGGATGAAGCACACCGATTTGGAGTGACATTCCAACGTATCCAAAGAAAGAAAAAAGCACTAAAAACAATTTTAGATGATATGGAAGATGTTGGAGCAAGTCGGCGAAAGAGTATTCTTTCTTATTTCCAATCTAAAAAGAAAGTCACAGATGCCACAAAAGAGGAATTACAAAAAGTTCCTGGAATTGGACCTGTGCTTGCGGAAAAAATTTATGATGGAATCCAAAAACTAAAAAAGATAGAACCATAACTTCCTTTTTCCCACCCAAAAGCCTTGAGGTGGGAGATGCAAAAACAAATCAAAATCCTTCTTTTTTTTCTCCTCTGTTCCTGTCAAAATAAGGAAGAGACCCCCTTTTTCATGTTTGGTGGTCCGTTTGGAGATTCTCCTTACCTCGAGTTTCAATACGGCAATTTAGAAGAAGAGGGGAATGTCATCGAAGATACGAACCAACTTGGTTATGAATCTGGTCTTCTTTGCATATATTCCTTACCGCTTTCCTTGTATAGAAGAGAGTTAGGTGGGAAGTTCCGAATCTGTTGGAAAACGGATGAATCCATTTTTGAAAAATGGAGACTTGGCTTTTCTATTTTAGAGGAAGAAAAAAATGAATATACCTCCTGGTTAGAAAAGGGAAAGGGATGGTCTGCAACTCTCAAAGAATACGGGAATTGGAAAAAAGAATCCGACAAGTTGGGATTTGTTTTGGATTGGGATTCTCAGATTTGGTCGAATGGGTTTGTTACCTACCAAACGTTTGGTCTTCCCCATCCAATTTTTTTACAACGAACTGTGGATCAATGTGAGGTATTGTTTTCTTCGCACCAACTCAAAGGAACTCTAAACAAACAACTTGTTTTGTCTTTTGAACTTCCTTGTCCTGACATTGGTGCCATTACAGAAAAAATTCAGACCCAAAATGAAGAGTGGTTTTCTGAATGCGAACCAGGGGAACCTGTGGTTTCGGAAATGTTTCGGCATTCAGAGTCCAGTTTCCAAAGGTTTCTGGAATGGGAAAATCCGAAAGAAACGTTTCTTTGTCCCCGGTCGGAGTCTTTGGGTTGGGAAAAAGAAGGTTCTAAAACTTCTTTTCGTTCTGAGGATTTTTCGAAACGGACCAAGTTGATCCTTCCGAAAGGGATTGTCCTTTTTTCAGATGAACCAAAGTTTCATGGAATTTCCCTTCCCAAAGAATATGGATCAAATATTGGAACTAAAACAAAGATTTGGTGGGGAAATTCAGAATATATAGATTCCGAATTTAATTTCCGCCAAGGGGATGAATTTTTTTCTAACGAGTTTCATCCTGTATCTTGCCGAGACCAATTTCAGTTTTGGACTGGGACGGATCGATTTTGCGGAAACCCAGGGTTACCAAATCAATTCCAAATCAAACCGAAAGAAGGTGGTTTTCCTAGTTGTTCCTCTGGACAATTTCAAATTACTGAATTTTATCCTGGGAACCAATTTGATTCCCAATTTCCATTCCCTAGTTTTTTTGAATT
Organism: Leptospira meyeri; assembly: GCF_004368965.1. Classification (NCBI taxonomy): domain Bacteria; kingdom Pseudomonadati; phylum Spirochaetota; class Leptospiria; order Leptospirales; family Leptospiraceae; genus Leptospira; species Leptospira meyeri. The sequence goes on from NZ_SORO01000001.1 coordinate 87,630, forward strand.
TCAAAACAAAGGAGAAAGTTGTGACGCATCTTCTCTCAACTGGATTTACAATGATACCATATATCCTCTGTCTGCTGATGAATGGGTGATTCAATCCAATTCCTATTTTATCATTTCAAAAAAACTTTGGTTTGGTTGGGATCTTAAAGCAAAAGAAAAACCTTTTTCGATTCCCAAATTTGTTTTCCAAATTCCAAAATTCGTTTGGGAAGATCGAAAGAGTCAGGAAAAAAAAGAATTCCTACCCAATTCTCGTATTTTTCATTTACTTCGTTTTAACCAACAAAATCGATATTCAATCGTTCGGGAATCGGAAATGGAATTTCCCCATCCAAGAGAAGGTTCTTCATCGGAATTTTTGGATTACGGGTTTCAATTTAGTCCAGGGAAACCAAACAAACATTTTGCGAGTTATATTTCTACAGATTTATTAGAGTATGGACCGAATCAATCTCCGTTTTTGGATTTTGGATTCCAAGGTAGAGAAGAAGGCCTTGTCTTATTCGAAAGAGAAAACGGAAATCAATTTTTATTTTGGAAACCGGAAGGCAAAACCATCCTAACTTTAGGAACAGAGCCCTCTGTTTGTAATGGAATTTTATTTTATCAATTACCTGATGATTTTTTTACGAATACCCTCTCTTCACTGCGTTTTTTAGGGATTCAAAATACCTCCCCAACTTTACTTTCTTGGGATCCAAAGTTTGCAAAAGAAAAAACTTTGGGGGAAACGAGGTCTTTGCACCCAGAACCAAATCCAATCCAATTTTCCAATTCACTGGTTCCTTCGACTCTTTGTTCCGGGGATTGGAGGAGCCCAGGTATGGCGAAAGAACGTAGCTTAGAAATTGAAAAATTAAATATTCAGGGAAGATATTTTACTAACTTATCTTTAGGGAGCCAAACGAATGTTCAACTAGGTAATGGAAACTTGAAAATTCCGATATCCTACGTATCGCTTGGAAATCAGAATTATCAATTAAATGATATCGGTTTATCTTCTTTTTTTTCTGAAGAACAACTTTATTCTTATTGGTCAGATCCCTCCTTAATTAAATCAAAAAGTTTTTTGGAACGTAAAGGTCCCGTTCAAATCGAAGCAATTTTTCCTAATCCAAAAGATTCACAAAACGAATGGATTTATATTTGTAACCGATCGGATGCATCAGAAGATTTAAGTTTGTATTTGGTTGAAGATGAAGTCTCTGTTGATGAACTTACTTCTTACCAATCTCGTTTTCCTAGCGTCACTCCATTGGGAAAAAACGGCCAAAAATTCCAAACCAATCGCACGATTCTTGATCCGAATGTTTGTGCCTGGATTGTTGATCCTGATGGTAAGGATTGGTTTTTACCCATTTTTCATTCTGAATCAGATTTACTTCTCACTGTCAAAACAACACAAACGATTGGAAACGGAATTTCTTCAGGAGAATTCATCCAGTTACGAAAAAAACAAGCACAGCAGTCCATCCTGATCTCTTCCTTTGGACAAAAAGAAAGTTTTTCTTCGTTTTACCTTCCCGTCATCACTGGGGAATTTCTTTGGTTAAAATCTGGTGCTTCCGGGATGTCTCCTCTTGATTATGAAATTTTTCGCGAGGAATTTTGAACTCGTTACAAAAGTTTTTTGTTACTAGCTTATTTGTATTAGCTGGTAATAGGTCAGTCCAAGCCGTCGGAGTTGAAGTCGGAATTTTAGGGTATGAATTTTTTTTTAAAGAGAAAAAACAGACATATCAATTTCAATCGCCAGGATGGGATTTTCAAATCCATCAGATGGGAAGAGAATTTCAGGATACATCTTATTTGAACAGAGTTTCCGGTGAATCTATGTTTGTCGGTCTGAAAGATAAAAATAAAAGAGAAAAGGTTGTCTGGGATTTAAATATTCAATTAACATCAGGGAAAGAAACAGGTCTTAGGCCTTTTTATTTAGGAAAAAATCATTATATCGGTTACGAAACCTCAAAGTTTCTTTTCGGTCTTGGTCGTAGAGAACATTTATTCCGTCCAAAAAGTTTTGGATCAAGTTACGATGGTGGGGATGGAGTCTTTTTGGAATTTCTTCCGCAACCAAATCTCACCCTTCAGTTTTTTCTTTGGGATCATTATTCGGGTGTCATCTTACTTGAAAAAGACAGGTTTCGAACTTTTCTGCCAATCCCCGTTGAAGAGGAAAATATCGATATAGCTTTTAGAAATCAGAACCGTGGAACAAACGTTAATCATCACAGAAGGCATTCGTTTGGTCTTATTTATGGAGAGTATCTTTCCCTTCGTTTGGGCATTCAGTATGTAGAACTGGGTAGTTGGGGGAAACATGTAAAAGACCACACAAAAGAAACAAAAACATCAGGGGCGGATGGGGATTCGCTCCTCAACGGCAATGTTGGATTTCGATTTGATGCAGAAATCTGGGATATCCAATTTGATTTTTTATGGGCAAAGGGAAACGACAGAACCAATTCAAAAGTTGCTGCCCAATCCAGTTCGATTCCGATTGCGGGTGAAGCAATCCAATTGGGATCAGAATTTCGTTATGGAGGTTTATTAGTCCGCAGTTCTCATTTTATTTCTGATAGAGAAGAAAGGAATCAAAAGAACCAAATCATCCGAGATGGTTATGTATCAATGGGTTCCCACCCTGCACAAACACCATATCTATCACAAATCTTTCGTATTTTCCCATCGGCGGCCTTAACGGAAGGTGGATATGAAAAAAACTATGCTTTAAGAGAAGGTCGATCATTCGGATATTTAAGTGAACTTGTTTTGCAATTCACCTATCATCAGGTTCTTCTAAAACTCATAGGTACATATTTTTTGCCTTACCAAGTCACAAGACCAAGTGACGGGCGAATCAGTTTTCAAAAAAGAGACTTTGAAGTATTTTATATCGGAGAAGGTTTACTCGAACTTTCTTTAAAAGAAGATTCTTCCTTTGAATTGGGAATCGGTTTGTCTCAATTGTTTGTTCCAGATTCCTTTGCACTCAAATCCAATTTTGGTTATATATTCGGGAGGTTGGAAATATGAAACGAATTGGTGCTGTCTTTTTGTTAGTTTTCCTTAACTTTTGCCAGAAGCCAAAATCAAATTCTGATTTAACTTCACTATTGTATGGTTCTTCTCCGATTTCCGAATTATACTTTTCGTATCCAGGACGAGAAGTTGCGGATGAAAAAAAACGAATCGTAAAGGATGTTTTACTTTCCGAAATCAGAAAGGCAAAAGTTTCCATTCGAGCTTATTTATATTCTATCGATGATTACGAAATTTTAACTGAACTTTATCTGAAACAAAAGTCTGGTATTCGTATTGAATTGTTTGGTGATAAAGAGGAAGATTATTCGGAATTAGAATCACTGGGATTGGGAATCCAACGATGGTCTGGCTCGGGGATTCACCACACAAAAATCTGGATATTTGACCAATCTCGCTTTTTTGCTGGAACTGGTAACTTTACAACTCATGGCCTTGCCACTGACAACAATGTCTTTTGGACACAGAATATTTCTCAAAAAGAATGGGAAGAGATCACAAAAACCTTAGATGGAAAAAATCCAAATGGATCTTTTCGAATTGGGCCTTTAGTTTATTGGGTTTCACCTGAAGCCGGCCTTGAAATTCAACAGGAGTTACTTGAGGCTGTGGATTCGGCGAAACATTCAATCAAATATTTGATTTATTCTCATTATGATCCTTTACTTAGTATGAAACTCCTTGAGGCAAGTAGAAGGGGCGTTCGGATCGAAGCTATTTACAATTCTCCTATGTCTACGAACCCAGAAGGAAATTACTTAAGCCAACATTTAGAATATCCTTCTCAAATTTGGGAAGATGGAAATGTTGATTTTGTATTCAAAGATGACCGTTATTTAGGAGGATTGTTGCACCACAAAACAATGATCATAGATGACCAAATTGTTTATACAGGTTCTTATAATTATTCTGTTTCAGCGAGAGATAAAAATAAGGAAATATTTGTAAGATTGGACCATCCTTTGATCGCAAAGGAATTTTTAATGGAATGGAAGCGGATTTTGTGGATGGCCAATCCCCTTCCATCAAACTTCGATGGGGGAACAAATTTAAGTAACAATGGAGACATTCGGATGTTTTCAATTTATCAATTTCAAAATTCTCTTTTTCAAACCAATCTTCTTTTCAATGCAGATGGAATCTTTGATACTAATTCCAATGGGCTTTCCAGCGCATACAAACAAACGCTTGGTTTGACGGGCATCAAACGATCAAAAGAAGGGGAGCGGTTCATTTTTGATTCAAAAATTTTGGATCCAATCTGGGAAGAAAGTGAAGGATCCAATCTACAATTGGGATTCCAGAATTATTTTTTGGGTACAAAACTAAGCCTTTCTAATGGCGAAAGGATCCATTCGATTTCTTTTTGGGATGGATCCCATCCAAAAGAGTTTTATTTGTTGGATGCGAACTCAACAATTTTAGGCCAAACTGATTTTTGGAAAGGGAGAAACTTATGGTTTTGGGTACATTCGGAAAAAAGGACTCTTTCTTTTTGTCACACAAAAGAGAAAATGAAACCACCGGAGTGGGTGGTATTTCTTAAAAACCGGTTGGAGGCAAAAGGAAAACAATCACCAGTATGTTCAAACGACTAATCATTCCATTTTATCTTCTATGACTGGAACAAGGATCTTCGCAATTTCATCTTGGAGTTTCATGTAGTTGTTGATTCCCAAATGAGTGATTTGTTTGTTCACATCGTTTAACATCGTTTGTATGAGCAAGATAAGAGTGTGTTTTTTATCTGCTGGAATTTTGGAATCATGGATTAAATCTGACATGGCTTGTCCAGTATCCACTGGAAAAGAGATTTTCCAAGCACTTTTAGACCCAGTTTTTCAGTTCTAACTCTTTCAACTTAGGAGAAAAACGAAACGTAAAAAATACTATGAGTATGGTCATTGTTGCACCAAAGACAACAGATCCAACCGGGCCTAGGATTTTTGCGGAAACCCCTGATTCAAAGGCACCAATCTCATTGGAAGAACCAATAAACACTTTGTTAATTGCACTCACTCGTCCTCTCATCTCTTCCGGTGTCATTGTCTGCATAATGGTAGAGCGAACGACAACAGACACACTGTCAAAGACTCCCGATAAAAATAAGGCAAAAAGTGAAAGGAAAAAGGAATGAGAAATACCAAACACTAACATACAAACACCAAAACCAAATACGCAGAAAAGCAAAACTCTCCCTGATTTTTCAAGTGGTGGTTTGTATGTGAGGTAGTAAGCCATCAGCAGTGCTCCAAGTGATGGGGCTGCACGTAAATATCCTAGGCCTTCAGAACCGACGAATAAAATATCTTTTGCATACACTGGCAAAAGGGCTACGGCTCCACCGAAAAGAACAGCAAACATATCAAGTGCCATTGCACCTAACATGATTTCATTTTTTAAAACAAAGCGAAGTCCCACGAGGAGGCTATCCTTCAGAGCTTCTTTTTCTTTTCGTTCTGGAAGGTTTCTTTTTGCGATCCAAAAGAATAATAAAAAGGGGAGTCCAATACAAATAGAATCGAGAGCATACGCCGCTTGCATGCCAAAAGTTCCATATACAATTCCTCCGAGAGCGGGGCCAATGACAGCACCCGCTTGGAAAGAGGTGCCCATCCAGGCAGCGGAATGTGGGTAATGTTCTCTTGGAACAAGTTGTGTCACAAAACTAAAGATCGCCGGAGAAATAAATCCTCTAGCAATTCCGGAAACCAAAATGACTAAAAAGATCGGATAGGCTTTGTAAGTTTCGAGTAAAAAAGCCAAAGGTCCAGTAAATGCAAAAAGTGTTAATGAACAAACAAACAAAAAGAATAAACAAACGACAATGATATTGCGCCTATCTCGGAGATCAGCTAGATGGCCTGCGTAAAGTGAAACGATGATGGAAGGTATTGCTTCAAAAAGTCCGACGAGACCTAAATCCAAAACACTGCCAGTCAGTTCATAAACTTGCCAACCGACAATGGTTGCTTGGATGTTGATCGCAAGAACCATGAAGAATCTAGCGATAATAAAAAATCGAAAATCGCGGTGTTTGAAAATGGCCAAAGAAAGGTTTTTCTTCATCTCTTTAGCCAATGATTATTTGTTATTCATTTGGGGCAATCGACAATCTGAATCACTTGTCTTCTGATTACTCACTACCCAATTGGAAATTTAAAGTTTTTACGGCCTCTTCATTTCCTACATTGTCAACAGAATAGTAAAAAAGCTGGAAAGAACCTTTACATATTGATTTTAATTCACTGATGGAAATTTCCGATAAATAGGATTTAAACTCTGATTGTGTTCCCGACTGACAAGTGTAAGCTGTTAGAATGTCCTTTGTTCCGCTTAGTCGATCCTTGGCAATGAGTTTGACTTTGGTTTCTGGTGAAAGATACTTGTGACCTCCTTTCCCAATGGAATTAGGGCCGACCCATTCCCATCTGGTTTCTGGTGCTGAAGTATCTTTAATAAAGTCTAAAACTTGCATTGGTTCTTTATTACCAGCATGATCCAAAGAAAAATATAGAAATTTATAATTCCCTTCGTCTTGGATGGGAACAGAAGTCATTGCTTTGCTTGAATTCCAGTGGCCACCGTTTATACGATATCGAATTTCAGCCACACCGGACGCATCATCAGAAGGATTCAAAGTTAGCTGGTCTTTTGTAAGGTAACGAACAGAATCCTCTTTTTCTTTGACGATGACAAAACTATCCGTCGAAACAACAGAGGTCACCTTTTTTGGTTCTGCCTTCGGAACAAAGGTCTTTTTGGCAACAAACTCTTTGGGAACTGAGAGAGGTGAGCCTGGATCTACATTTGTTGAATACACTTGTGTCCAGAAACCTTTGGCACCATATTCACCGAGTCTACGAACCCGAAAGTATTCAAAGTCATCTTTTGGTGTGACGGTAATTCTGTTTCCTTTGAACTGAATGGATTCAGGAGGTTTGGGTGCAATGGTATCCCCATTTTCGTTTGGTTTTTCTTGCCAAAGTTCTAATTCAAAATTAGCATCCGGTTCTGCATCGATGGCAATTCGAAGTTCTCTTTTTGGTTTAGATACAAGAGAACTAAATGCGAAAACAAAAATGGAAAAAATGAGTAAAAAATTTCGATTCATAGACCTTCTATTCTTCTTTGAGGCGAGGTGCTTCTGGAATTTTATATGGTTGTACAGGAGACTTACCTTTTTCAACAAAAGTTGCCATCCCTTGTTTTAGTTCGACTGTTTTCCCTTGCGCGGCGACATCAACTACACCTTCAAAACAAGAAATAGTTGAACTTAACTTTTCATCTAACTCCACTCGGAATTCCGTTCCTCGAACTCCCGCAGTAGATGATGGGCTTACAATATTGAATTTATGTTCTGTTGTGGGTGGATTAGATTTTGTTACCTTTGCATCCAAACTACCTTTGAACAAAGCAACAGTCACTGGACCACCTTTTTTATCTTCACCCTTTACTTCAAAATGGCTGTTCGTCAATATTCGCACCATACCGACGTTATTGATATGAAGGTCTGTTTTTCCTTTGCCTGTTGTTTTGATTTGGTCATTCGGGTGGAGTTCTTGTCCTAATTTTAAGGGAACCCAAGGTCCTTTCCCGCCAGTTCCATTCCATTCTACTTGTCCCATCACAAATTCAGTGACTCCCACCACTGCTTTACGAAGGAAAACAGGAACGACTAAAGTCAAACCCGGTTTGATTAGATCTGGATTTGGGATTTTGTTATGTTTTAAAAGTTCTGGCCATCGTCTAGGATCTGATAAATGCCTTTCCGAAATGAGGGAGAGTGTTTCACCTTTTTGTACCGTGATGGTAATGGGTTCTAATGTTTCGGCACCTTCTGCAAAAAGAGACAACTGACCGAATATTATGATAAGTACTAAGATTGATTCTGCGATGGACTTTCTCATATATATACTGTCTCAAACCAATGTTTAATTTTCCAGCAATTTCGAAAATCTTGGGGATTTTTCTAAACTTGGATTCTTCTATTTTTTAGAATTCTCTAAAGATTGAATGTGATTCTACGAGGGCTCTTTAGTAAAAAACTCTACAATCCTTAGGTTATTTTTTCAAATTTAGAAAGTAAAGACCAAGAGCTGCCACCATATGGGGATGATGGATGGTTCCATCAAGTAACAGTTGTTTTACTTCTTCTGGTTCCTTTAAAACAACTTCGATGTCTTCTCCTTCATCAAACTCTACATTGTGAAGTTGTTCTACATCATAGGCAACATAGGAATAAGACCAATTGGTAAACATTGCCGGGTTACCGGAAAACTTAGAGAGCAATTTGTATTTCGATGGATCCGTGGCATAACCCGTTTCTTCTCTCAGCTCTCGAATGGCCGATTCCAGTTCGGAACCAGGTCCTTCCTCATCTACAATTCCACCAGGGATTTCCAAACTGTCCTCACCAATTCCATGTCGGTATTGTTTGATGAGGAGAATCTCTCCGGTTTTTGTCACCGGTACCACATTGACCCAGTTTTTAGATTTTAGAACATAATAGGTTTTTTCTTCCGTTGAACGGGGAAGTTGGATATCAAAACTAGCAAGAGTATAAATGGGAGTGGGGTAGAGGACTTTCCAATTTTTTCGTTCTTTCACATTCGTTTCCTCCTTACAAGGGAAATCGGATTCCATACATTGTATAGAGATTTTCCATCTTTTTTGTCGTGATCAAAATCTTACTCTTGCGGATTCCGGGATAAGGAAAACTATCTCCATATGAAATTATATGGAAGCATCACATCTCCTTATGTAAGAAGGATTCGTTTTCTTTGTTTGGAATTAGGAATTCCTTTTTCCTTAACCGATACCGTAACGGAAGCCGGCCAAAAAGAATTACGAGAAAAAACCCCGCTATGGAAAATTCCTTACGCAGAGATAGATGATTTGAAAATTTGGGATAGCCACACCATTACAGATTATCTTTTTGAGACAAAAGGCAATGGGAACTTTCGTCCTAAAAATGGCCCCCACCATTACCGGGAAGCCAATTTGCTTACTGCTATAGACCAAGCTCTCGACAACGGAATTTTACTATTTTATTTGAATAAAGAAGGAATCAAACCAGATGCGGCTCCATATCTAACAAAAAACGCACTCCGTATCAGTTCGATTTTAGATTATATCAAACGTGAGTTAAACGGTCATTTTTTCTTTACAGATGGGAAAATCGGACTTTCGGAAATTGCTCTTTATTCAGCTCTCGATTGGATTCGGTTTCGTTCGGTTCTACCAGTGGAAGAAGATCCTGTTTTTGCAGGTTTTCTAAACTTCCATGGTCAGTCCAAATCTTGGAAGGAAACTGCTCCTAAGTAATAAAGAACAGCCGTTTTTCACTCGACCAGATGGGATTTACCAAGATTATGTCCCTTACTGGTCTCCCTATGAAATTGAATGCGGCGCAAATGGAAGCAGTCTCCACCATCCAAGGACCTCTTTTGGTTTTCGCTGGAGCAGGATCTGGAAAAACCAGGGTCATCACCAACCGAATTGCTCATATGGTGGAAGGGGTAAAAATCCCTGCGAGTAAAATAGTCGCCCTTTCTTTTACCAACAAAAGTGCCAAAGAGATGGCAGAACGTCTGCGAAAGATGGTTCCCAGGGAAAAACTGAAAGGGATTACTCTTTCCACCTTTCATTCGTTAGGCTTAAAGATCTTAAAAGAACATATAACGAAACTTGGTTATAACGAAACCTTTTTGTTATTCAATGGAACGGATCAGGAAGCCTTTGTTTCTGATCTATTAAAGTCCAAACGTTTGGATCCTAAAAAAGTTCCGCCGAAAGAAATTTTGCGTCGTATTTCCTATGCGAAAAACACACAGGTCCATCCAAAAGACAATGGGCTTACGGAAGAATTCGATCTTGTAGCAGCTGAAATTTTTTCCCTATACGAAGAAGGGCTCAAAGAAAAAAATGCCATCGACTTTGATGATTTGATTTTGCTCCCCAAACGTCTGTTAGCTGAGTTTTCTGAAATTGCCGCTTATTACCAAAGAAAACACGAATACTATCTTGTGGATGAATTCCAAGATACAAACCAGCTTCAATACGAGTTTTTATCTTTATTTCGTGGGAAAAGTGATAACCTTTGTGTGGTTGGAGATGACGACCAAAGTATCTATGCTTTCCGTGGTTCCAATGTCCAACTCATCCTCAATTTTGAAAGAGAATTCCCTCACGCAAAAGTAGTGAGGCTCCTCGAGAACTATCGATCGACTTCGCTTATCATCCAAGCGGCCAACTCTCTCATCCAAAACAACAAAGGTCGAAAGGAAAAAACCTTGTACAGCCGGATCCCTTCTGCGGAACGAGTGGAATACTATGAAACCGCAGATGAAAGAGAAGAGGCAATTTTTGTTGCAGGAAGGATCCAAACCTTACTCATCAAAAATGAATATAAGGGAAAGGAAATAGCCATTCTCTTTCGTACCAATTTCCAATCTCGTCCCTTTGAAGAAGAACTCCGAAACCGGAGCATTCCTTACAAAGTAGTGGGTGGTTATAATTTTTTTGACCGAAAGGAAATCAGAGATTGTATTTCTTACTTAAGATACGTGGCAAACCCCAAAGATGATTATTCGCTCCTTCGAATCATCAATTACCCCAAACGTGGGATTGGTCCCGGAACCATGCAAAAACTCCAGGAAGAGGCATTCACCCACAAACTTTCACTTTATGAAATCTTCCATAAAATGATTGAGAGTCCCGACTATTTGCCCGAAGTAAAAGCTAAGGTCAGACAAGAAATTTACCAATTTGTAGAACTTGTGGATGCTTTCAAAAAGAAGTTTGCGATGTCACCAAAACTGGGACCTGTACTTCGGGAAATGATCACCCAAATTGGATTCGAGCGGGAGATATCCATGGAAGAAACCGAGGAGAAGGTGGTCAAAGCTCGGATCTACAATTTGAGTGAACTTGTCAATATGTTGTCCTTTTTTGAAGAGGAAGAGGGCCGAGAAGGAAAGGCGACGATTTTCGACTTTTTACAGAGGCTCGTCCTTCTCATGGAAGACGAACCCAAAGAAGACGAGGAAGACCGGAGGGTGCAACTTCTGACGATGCACCAGTCCAAAGGTCTAGAATACGATTTAGTTTTTTTAGTGGGACTAGAAGAGGGAATTTTACCGAACTCACGTGTTATAGAAGAAGAAGGGGAAGTGGTCGATGAAGAAAGACGCCTTCTCTACGTGGGTATGACTCGCCCAAGGCGAAAATTGTACTTGACTTCGGCTCGTACAAGACGCAAATTTGGGGAGCAAATCGAGAGCGCCCCCTCTCGGTTTTTAAATGAGCTGTCTCAGGACGCTGTTCTTTTTTTTCCGATGGAAACGAAGGATAGAGACACAGAAACTAAGAATTTCTTAGAGGAATTAGACAAACTAAAGGTAGGCTAATGAAATCGATTCTCCCACTAACCCTCATTTTGGCGTTGGTTGTGGCATTTGAAAATTGTGCATCAAATCAAGGAAACCAAAAACTAGGAGTTTCCAAAATCAATACAGGGTCCCATTTGGCCCAAATCGAATCCATCGATGCTGATCTCAAATCCTCTACTTTATCTGACGAATCCCGAGACAAACTAGTGATCCGAAAAGGAAAACTTTTACTCGATCTTGGAAAATATGATGAAACGATCTCGACACTCAACCAAGTGAACCAGGCAAAGTCCAACCCAGTTCAACTTTCTGAGTGGAATCTCACAATGGGGAAAGCCTATGTGGGAAAAAATGAATATTCGAAAGCCATTCAATTTCTAAACCAATCTGAAAAGTTGGATAAAAATACGAACCTGATGGAACGTAAAAAACTCGTGGTGCAATCGCTTGTTGCTGAACGGGAATACTATCCTGCACTTGCTACCCTTACAAAAACTTATACCAAAGGGAATCAGAAAAAAGACGAATTCTATTTTGAAACTGCTGCAAAGACATATTTAAAAATGGGCTTTGAGTATAAAAACACAGGTTTTTACCAAAAAGGTTTGCAAGTTGCCAATTTAGGATTGGAAGAATTTCCGAACAACGAAACTCTGAAGTCCATTCAGAAAGAATGTTTGGAAGTGTTGCAGCCGGAGGGCAAACTCTAAGTTCTTTTGGAACGGATCTTTTCTTTCCAGCGCCTATTTGTCTATAGGCAATTTTTGATTAACCTTATGAATAGAATCCGTGAAAACAAACGGGTTCTATTTTCATTTTTAGCACTTGGGTTTATCTTTTTTTGTTTTATTCTTTGTTATTACGGCCTTGAGTTTTATCTCCGCAATTACCGCATTCCTTTAGTACAACTTAGGAAAGTAGTTTCCTATACCATTAACAAAGAACTAGGCAAAGCAGTTGACATTGGTGTTCTTGATTTTTCCCTCAGAGAAGGACTCATCATTGAAGACCTTGTTGTTTCGAATGAAGAGGACTTTTCCTTTAACGACCATATGTTGAAGGTAAAAAAAGTAACTTTTCGACTTTCCAGTTATTTTAAAGATTCACCCACTGTAGAACAAATCGATTTTTATAGTCCTCATTTAGTTTTAAACGAAAATATTAGTCTACGAAACCAACTCATAGAATATGCACAAAAAAGCAAACTGAAGGATATTCGGTTTCATGACGCGAGGCTTACTGTCAAACAAAATGATTCTACTTTGGTCGACTGGAAAGAAGGTTGGGACATTGTTTTAAAAAGAAAGAACAAACGATTGTTCCTTTCTTATAACAACGGTTGGTTTTGGATTCCTAACACCACTCGTATAAAAGGTGAAGGAGAATTTAGTGAGTCCGGGTTTGATGAGTTCCAATTTGAATTTAAATGGAAAAACTATCCTTCGGAAGAAGCCATCATTCTTACAAATTATCTATTTGGATCCAGCGTACATTCGGCAGTTCTTTCTGGAGAAGGAAGGGTAAGTAGTGACCCTGTTTCTGGATTTGTAGCAAAGGGAGATGTTGAGTTTGAAAATTCATTTATCCCGATTCCTTTTTTTGAAAATTATATCTTGGATGGATTTAGATTTCGTGAGGTGTTTTTATTCACTCCGAATCAAGAAGAAAGGGAATTTTTAGGGACTGATTTTCGCATCAAAACATCAGTGAAATCAGAAACAGTAAAGGAAACAGTTCTCGATAGACATTTTGAATTTCAAATTGAATCTTTGGAAGACATAGCTGAAAGAATTTCAGACCTTTCGGGTAACATTACTCTTCCATTATCAGGAAATTTAAAGGGCAATATTGACCTAACAGAATCAGGTGATAAAAACAAATGGTTTTTACTTCGAGGAGAACTCATAGGGTCGGACCTCCAGTGGAACTCAAAATTATTGCAGTTAGAAAAAGGTAATTTGTCCCTAAAGCTAACCGAAGGCAATGAGTGGGCGTTAAATTTTGATTCCTTATTTTTTGGGAAACCAACCCATCTTTCTGGTGGAGGAAATACAACTTGGGTTCGTTCTAAAAAAACGGACGGTTCTTATTATTACCCATTACAATCCAAAACAAAACTTAGTTTTCAAACGCCTGATCTAACTGCCAATGATTGGAGACCTCTGTATGAAGATTGGAAACAGGAAACATTAGAAGAAATCAGAGAAAGACAAGAAAAACTAATTCCAGAAGAATACTTTTATCAAAAAAAGATTTATAAGTATTTTTTGGAAATGATGAATTTGGATCTTTCCATTCAAATTGCTAATTATTTTCCCTATAGTGGTTCTAAATCATTAGGAGAGGCCAAAGGGAATTTTCTTGTAAAAGATGGTCGGATGAACCTTGTATTGAATCTGGGTAATTCTAATTCAAAATTAACTGCCGTTTCCTATTTTGCTAGCAAAACACCTAACTTTGGTTTGAATTTAGTTTTAAGCGAATACCCTTGGTCAGACCCTTGGATGAATGTCTGCGGGACCGAATTAAAACCAACTCATGTCAGTTTAGATTACAGTTTTAATAGTATTGGAAGTGATTATTATAGCCTTCACAAAGATGCTCGAACATCTTATTCACTCAAATTATTTGGAGTAGATTTTAAAGAGGCAGATTTGGTCCCTAAGTTAGAAATGGATCTTAGTCCATTCAAAAAACCTTTTAGAATTGAATTTGATTTGAGCCGCTATTCGGATATGGACTATATTTCAAATTTAGTAGTTTCCAGTGAAACTTTAGATTTGAAAGGATATGGAAATAACAAAAATGGGAACTATGCATTCACTGCTTATGGGGCGGTAGGAGAATCGCGAGGAACTTTCAGTTTTACAGAAGAGGAAAATAAATGCGTCATCAAATAGTTTCCATTGGATTCATTTTTCTTTTCCTAATTTGTTTCCAATGCAAAGACAAAAAAAATCCTGCTGATGTTGCTCCGGATGTTTCCAAATTACCGGCATTCGGTGGTGAATGGATTCTCGAATGGGAAAATAGAACACATTTATTAAATATTTTGCAGGAAGATAATAAGGTCCTTTGGAATGGGGCAGAGGGATTGCGTTTAGAATTGGATTCAGTAGGAATCCGACTAACGGCAAACGACGAAGAGTCAATTAAAGGATATTTTTTATATGCAGATCTAAAACCCAAGTCCTGGATTGGGACTTGGGAAAATCGAGTGGTTCGTTTAATTCGAAAGAGTACGAAGGAGTGATTGGATTTCCTTTGCTGCTTTTTTGGAAGCATTGGTAGTTCCTAGTTCTCTTTCTTTTGCGTCCCTAAGAATTCCTTTGATTTTATTTCGGAGTTTGGCGTTGGAAAGAATTTTCCAAGCTTCCTCAAAAATATACTTGGGCTGGCATTCGTTTTGGGTGATCTCGCGACAAACTTCCTCACCTGAGAGGATATTGGCAAGACCAATGAACTTAGACCGCATGAGAAGAGACCCTAAAAGATATGTAAACAAACTCACCTTATAAAGAATTACCATCGGTGTCTCAAAATAAAGTCCTTCCAAAGTAGCAGTTCCAGAAGCAATGAGTAGGAGGTCACTGGTTTCCATCACGCGTAAAGAAGCATTCCACAAATAATGAATTTGAATATCAGGATGGATTTGTTTTAAGGACTCAATTTTTTCTAAGATAAAGGCCTCTTCCTTTGCATTGATATTGGGAAGAAGGAATACCACTTTCTTTTTTTCCAGTTTGCAGTGTTCGTGGAGGAGGGCAGCGGTACCGAGAATTGGATCGATTAACCTTCGGATTTCACCTTTCCTGGAACCGGGAAGTAGGCCGACCGTATACCCATGATGGGAATCGGGAAGTTTCTCTGTGATCACCGGTTCTTTCTTTAATTTTTCAGGAATTCGTTTGGTAATGGGGTGGCCAACAAACTTGGAATTCACTCCGTATTCCGTATAAATCTCTTCTTCAAATCGGAAAAGAGTGAGCATGAGTGCAATTTGTTCTTTGATAAAATAGATACGGTTGAATTTCCATGCCCAAATTTGCGGTGATACATAGAAAACAGTTGAGATTCCTCTTTGTTTTAATTCCTTCGCCAAACGTAAGTTAAATCCTGGATAGTCAATTAAAATGGCAAGTTTAGTTGGCCTATGATTTGTTTCTTCTAAAACACGATAAAAAATTTTTTTTAAAAAACTATATTTTTTTAGGGCTTCGGAAAAACCAATTACACTGAGATGTTCTAGTTCTTCCATGGAGTCTAGGCCTTGGTGGATCATTCCTTCTCCGCCAATTCCATAGAACTTGTATTCCGGTTCGAGGATTGCCAATTCTTGTAACAGGTCGGCTCCGAGCAAATCGCCAGAATGTTCCCCGGCTATGACTAAGATGTTTTTGTCTGATTGGATGTTATGGGACTTTTTTTTGTTTACCATTGAGAACCTTACTGCCGCTTTTTCCTATCACACAAAAGTTTAATTTGTGTTTGGTGGCAAATTCAATTGCATTTTTGGGATCCACAACTAAGGTTTCACCTTCTCTAATGCATAGAGTTTTACAACCACTTTCGAGCATCATTTGAAAGGTATGGATTCCAATAGTGGGTAAATCGAAGCGGTCATCTTGTTTTGCTTTTGGGCTTTTACAAACAACAGCATCTCCTTTCTTTTTGGTATACAAACCACCTCGTTTGATAGTTTCATCTGTTCCTTCCACAGCTTCCACTGCGATTACTGATTCATCACAAACTACAACCATTTGCCCAATGTCTAAATCGGCCATTTTTTCGGCATAAAACATCCCAAAGTCTATGTCTTTTAGTTCTTGGGCTCCAAACTTTTTGGGAGTGTATCTTCCTTCAGGAAGGAGTAAAGATTTTAAGTAGATCTTTTGGGAGATCACTTTGACTCCCATGGCCTCAAATTCATCGGCAATGGCAAGAAAGATTGGATAGTCATTTCGGTTGATTGTTTTTGCTAGGATGGCAAGAGCTTTTAAATCGAATTTTAATTTTTGAAAAAGCAGGTCTTTTCGCACCTTGCCGAGCATTAAAATTCTCGTGACCTTTTCCTTTTGGATGGTTTTGAGAATTTTGCCTACTTGGGTGATATGTACGGGGATCGTGCGTGCACTGTGTTCTCTCGGTGAAAAATCAGACTCAATGAGCCCAAGAAACAGGGGATCTTCCCCTGCGGCTAAAGCTTCTGACATTCCAATATGGGGCAGTTCCCCACCACCAGCGATAATAGCCAATCGGCCTTTTGTTGCCAAAGAGGGAACCTTAAGTAGTTCCTGAACCGGTGTTACCGGAAGTAGGAGTGGAACTGTCTTTTTTATAATCGGTTACGTAAAACCCAGAACCTTTGAAGATAATTCCTGCACTTGCAGAAATGCGACGTTCTACCGCTCCTTTTTTTCCACAGAGACATTCTGTGAGAGCATCATCTTTCATTGATTGGACATGTTCAAAGTCCTTTCCGCATGTATTACAATGGTAATCGTAGGTAGCCATAATCTCCTCCTCTAATGGATTCCTGTTCTGATTTCAAAAAGTACCACTTGTTCTCGGTTTGGTTCTTTTGCCAAGGGAAGGCAAATTTCCCAAGAGTATCGACCTGAAGCAAGAACCGATGCGTCTAGAGGGAAGGAACGAATGGACTGGATAAGTCCTGTGTTTCGCCTCCATAGGCTTGCGTTCCATTTGTCCCCTTCATGAGATCCAATGTGTAAGGACAGGTTTTCTCTTCTTTTTTCTCCGTCGAGGACATATCGATTTTTATTTACCCAAATGGATTCTTGGTCTAACGAAATGGAATAGGCAAGGTGTTCCTGGTTGTCATAGTTTAAATGGAGTTCTAAAAAAGGAATGGGAACTTCTGAGTCTGTGGGATGAAAGGAAAACTCAAAATAATTTTTATCACCTGAAAGTTTTTTACAGATCCTTTGCCAATTTTTGGAACTCTTTGAGAGACCATAAATTGGAAATCCGGTTTCTCCAGAAATGCGCAGAGGGTCTCTGGGTATATAATTCCCAAAAAAAGTCGCAGGGATTTGGTTTCCATTCCAACCCTCAAAGTCGATTCGAATTTCGTTCTCAACTGACTTAAAGCGTTTTTCAAATTCCGCCACAAGTTCTGGGTTTGGTACAACCTCAGTCAAAAATCCTGAAAAGATCCATGCTGATTTTTGAAGCACTGGAAAGTAACAACGTTTCCAGTGTCCAGTTGTTCCTGCGATGGATTCTGTTGCAGGATCTTCTTCTAAACAAAAAGTTAGTTCTGGTTCACTGACTTTTCCTAGTTCTGAATTTTCTCGGCCAGGACCACTACGGAGGTTTACATTTTTCCCTCGAATTGTCGCTGTTTGGTGGAAGAGGTTTGTATTCGGAGAATTGGCTAAAAAATGGAGTGTTTGTAATAAAAATCCAGACTCAATTTCTCCAATGGATTCAAAAGGAAAACTAAGGAGGTTCGACAAAGAACGACTGTAACTTTCTTCCATCCCTCGGGGATCCTCTAGAATGAGTTGGAGGAGAAGTTGAGAGACTTCCTGTTTGGGGATTGGTTTGGAGATAGCACCAATCTTTGTTAAAAGAGCCCGTTTGTACCCGTCTCCATGTTTTTTTAAATGAGAAATATAGGGATCTTCAAGATGGTAGTAGGTCCCGCGAGTGGTTTCCCATTCTACAAGTTTTGTCCCTTTTCTTGTTTGAAACCGCGAAAGAAGGTCTTTCGAGGGTTCTTTCCCATTTAGTTTCTTTTCCAATTGAGAAATGGTTTGAGAAAGAATTGTTAGTTCTAATTCGCTTGAAGGAATCTCTGTTTCTGAATAAAGGCTGAGGACTTTGAGATAGGCTTCCGACTGATAGAGATCATAGGCCTTGTCTTCTCTCTCTCGAAAGTCAACAAAGGCATATGTAACAAGGATGAGAAAGAGTAAAAGTAGGCCGAGAACAAGAAATACACGGGAGCGTATCAAAAGGATCCTCCCGTTTTCAGATTATAGATTTTCGGGTAGGAGTTTGGACCTGTCCACTCCGTATTCTTCAAATAAAGCATTCTTTGCAACATAGTATCTGTGTAAATTGATGTTGTAGTCAACTTTTGCTCGGACCAATGACAATTGGTCCTGGACCAAAGTATCTAAGGCATTTTTGACTGCAAGTGCATTGAACCTTCCTTGTTGGAAAGAACGTAAAACACCGTTGTAGTATTTTTTAGATTCGTCTTCCGTACGTTTTGCATTTTCCATGACTTGGAATGATGCTTTTAGGATATCGATTCTTGTTTTGACATCATCAGAAACTGCTTTCACAAGATCTGCTTCTTCGAGTGAAACTTGACGTTTTTGAATTTCTGCATCGCGAATTCCCGCTTTCACCCCTTTGTCCATAATTGGATAAGAAAGATCTAGGGAACCCTGCATCACTGGGTATTGGTAAGAAAATACACCGGCTCCCTTATCAGAATAATTGTTCTGAGGACTGATAGTATTTTGTGCTTGGTATCCATAAGTTCCAGCTGCTTTCAAGGAAGGAAGCGCCTCATTTTTGGCAGTTCTCATGGAAAGTTCTGCATTTTCTTTTTTACGAACAATGGCTTTAAAATCTGCTCTATGTTTGTATGCGTATTCGATATCCGCTTGGTAATCTAATTTAGAAGGTAGAGCTTCCGAAAGTGGAGTAGTTTTTTGGAACACAGTGTCTTCGGGAAGGTTTAAGGATCGAATGAGTTTCCTTCTTGCTTCTTCTCTTTCAGCAGCTGCCTGTGCCATCTGTCCTTCTACTTGAGAGAGGAGGGCATTCCATTGGTTGACTTCAAAACTTTCTGAAAGTCCAAGACCTTGTTTTCGGATGGTAAGGTCTCTTACGTTCTTTGTATTCTTTAAAAGTTGTTCAAAGGTTTGGTATCCAGAATCCTTTACAGAAAAATTCCAATAGTCGACAAGGGTGGAAACCACCTTGCTTGCGACTTGGTCTTCCATTTGCTCACGCATGATTTCTGTTTGGTTTTCCAAGATTTTTTCCATGTTTCTTTCATTGGCACCAAAAGCATTTTTAAGTAAATCTTGTGCAATGGTTACAGAAAGAGTATCTGTATATAAAGGCGGAAGTCCCAGAGCACTAAATCCAGCAGGAGTTTTATTTGGATCTTCAAAAGCATTTGAGTCAAATCGTTGGGACTTTGCTTCCAATTTGAAGTAAGTTCCTGTGGTAAATAGTTTTTCTAACCCGGCACTGTAAGTGGTGGTTTGGGTTTTTGTTCCCGTGAAGATATTGTTTTGGTTAAAAGGGAATTTTTTTTGATCGAGTTCCGCTTTGGAAAGGGCTCGCCAAGAATACTTGCTCTCAAACTTCATCAAGTTTGAATCGGCTTTTGCTAATTCCAAACGAGCCTGCATGACCTCGCGGTTGTTTTCAATGGCATACTTGACTGCGTCTTGTAAGCTAAGTGTAAATCCCTTATCTCCAGATTCCGCAGCCAAAAGGCTTACGGAAACGAGGAGAATCAATGTACTTGAAACCCATGAACGTTGTTCCATACTCTTAATTCAGACTCCTCATTCCCCTTGAATAGCTGTTTTTTTTTATGCCGACGCCCTTATTTTTTAAGGGCAGCCTTCATTTTATCGCCAACTTCACCAATATGAGCGCAAATGCTGACGCCAGCGTCTTTCATTGCCGCAATTTTTGAAGTGGCAGTTCCCATTCCACCAGAAATGATCGCACCGGCGTGGCCCATACGTTTTCCTGGAGGAGCTGTTTGGCCGGCGATAAAACCAACCACTGGTTTTTTGACATGAGCTTTGATGTAAGCAGCAGCTTCTTCTTCAGAAGTTCCACCGATCTCACCAATCATCACAATGCCCTCTGTATCTGGATCTTCATTTAAAAGGCGAACTGCTTCTACGTGGTTCATCCCTGGAACTGGGTCTCCCCCGATACCGATACAAGTAGATTGGCCAAGACCTGCTGCCGTAAGAGAGGCAACGGACTCATAGGTCAATGTTCCGGAACGAGAAACGATTCCAATGTTTCCTGGAGTGTGGATAAATCCTGGCATAATTCCCATCTTTACATTGTAACGAGGGTTAATGACTCCTGGGCAGTTTGGTCCAACTAACTTGGTTTTAGAATTTCTAAGAACACTATATACTTTGAGCATATCGTGAGTAGGGATACCTTCTGTAATACAAACCACAAGTGGGATCTCAGCAAAAATTCCTTCTAAAATTGCATCCGCAGCAAATGGAGGCGGAACAAAGATTACAGCTGCATTGGCACCGTCTTCTTTCATTGCGTCTTTGATTGTGTTACGAACCGGAGCCGTTTTTCCAAATTCAGATGTCCAGATTTGGCCACCTTTCCCTGGAGTCACTCCTGCCACTACCTTTGTACCATATTCCAACATTTGAGTCGCATGAAAGGATCCTTCCTTACCGGTGATCCCCTGGACGACTACTCTTGTATTTTCATCTACTAATACAGCCATGTTTATTCGTTCCTATTTTTTGATTAGGGAGACAATTTTGTCTGCCGCGTCACGGAGTCCTTCCACTCCCACAATGTTCATACCGGATTCGTTTAGGATTTTTTTCCCTTCTTCTGCATTGGTTCCTTTCAATCGAACCACAACAGGAACAGAAACGTTTACCTTTTTTGTTGCTTCAATGATACCAACAGCAACTCGGTCGCAACGAACGATCCCACCGAACACGTTTACAAAAATACCTTTTACGTTTGGATCAGAGAGGATGAGTCGAAAACCATTTTCTACTGTTGTAGGGTTTGCTCCACCTCCAACATCCAAAAAGTTTGCAGGTTCTGCACCAGCTAACTTAACGATGTCCATCGTTGCCATCGCAAGACCGGCACCGTTTACCATACAACCAATGTTTCCATCTAACTTCACGTAGTTGAGGTTGTATTCTTTTGCTTTTACTTCATACGGATCTTCTTCTGTGATATCACGAAGCGCTTCGTTGTCTGCATGGCGGTAAAGTGCGTTTTCATCCAAATCCATCTTGCAGTCACCTGCAATGATTTCGTTTTGTTTTGTGAGGATGAGCGGGTTGATTTCGAGAAGAGCAGCGTCTTCTTTGATGTAAGCGTTGTATACTGCGTTCACAAGAGCTGTAAAAGACTTTTGTGCCTCTGCAGGGATTCCCAAAGCAAATGCTAGTTCTCGCACTTGTGAGCCTTGGATTCCAATGCCTGGATCAACCTGAATTTTGATGATTTTTTCTGGGTGAGTTTCCGCTACTTCTTCGATTTCCATTCCACCTTCAGTAGAAGCCATAATGATGGTTTTACGGATGGCACGATCGAGAAGAATCGATAGGTAGTATTCTTTTGCAATTTCAAGACCTTGTTCCAAATACACTTTGAGAACTTTTTTTCCTTCCGGACCGGTCTGAGGGGTGATGAGTTGCATTCCGAGGATTTTCTCTGCAGCAGCTTTGGCGTCATCTTTTGTCTTTGCGACTTTGACTCCACCACCTTTTCCTCGTCCACCTGCGTGGATTTGGGCTTTCACCACCACTACGGGTGATTTTTGGACAACTTCGTTATATGCCTTTTCGAAATCACCGACAGTGTCGATGACCTTTCCGAAGGGAACGTTGGCATTGTGTCTACGTAGGATTTCTTTGGCCTGGTATTCGTGGACTTTCATGGATTTCCTTATGTCATTGGTACGTCCGTAGGGTATACTTACGGATCACTAGGGTAAGGCTCGTGGGTAAGGGGAGATTGTCAAGACCGAATGATCGGTTCTATTGATTCAAACTTTGGTTTAAGCGAAGTTTTTCTAATGTATAGAGATTCAGCAGGACCATTCAAATATGGATGGCGTGGTTTGAGTTTTCTGGGATGAACACGGTGAACGTGGAGCCTTCTCCTTCAGTGCTCTCTACCGTAATGGTTCCGCCAAGCACCTCCACTTGGGATTTGGTGATAAAAAGACCAATTCCCCGAGCATCTTCGTTTTTGTGAAAGGTTTTAAACATCCCAAAAATTTTATTTCCATGTTTTTCTAAATTGATTCCAAGACCATTGTCCTCCACACGAAGTGAAACTTGTCCCTCTGCCTTCTTGGAAGAAATTCGAATGAAAGCACCATCTTTTAATCGAACGTACTTAATCGCATTTGATACAAGGTTCAGGATGATACTTTCTAAATAGGCCGGGATGATGGTCAGTCTTAAATTCTCTTCAATTTCCACAAATATTTGAATATTTCTAGATTCGATGGAACCTTTGAGTATATTCAAAGTCTTTTGCACTTCCTCTTCAATCATACAAACTTCCATTGGTTTATTTAACATCTGATTGATGGAAATGATGTCATTTAAATGGGTGATGGTTTCGTTCAGTTTTTCTGAAGAAGCGTGCAACATGTTCACAATGTTTTTTCTTTCTTCCTCGTTTGGATTTTCTTCGAGTAGTTCGATAAGAGAAGAAAAATTGGAAGAGTGTTGGCGTATATTATGAGAAACAATATATGCAAAATTTTGAAGGCGACTATTTTGGATGCCTGTAAAGTGAAGCATTCTGTTTGTGTTTTCTAAGGCTTCTACTTCTTCAGTGATATCAAATCGAATTGATAAAAAGGATTCAATTTTATCGTTAGAATCATACAAGGGGTGGATATAAGTTTGTAACCAGAAGAAATTTCCTTGTTTGGATTGGTTTCGAATGATTCCTTCCCAAGGTCTGCCAGATAAAATGTCTCTCCACATTTTTTCCCAAAACTCTTTTGGATGGAATTTTGAATTGAGTTTTTTGTGATCTGAACCTAACAGTTCTTTTTCGGAGTAACCCGAAATTTGAACAAACTTTTGGTTTGCCCTTTGGATCACTCCTTTTGTGTCGGCGATGCTGACAATCGCTGAACGTTCGATTGCATCGAGGATTGCTTTTAGTTTTCTATTTTTTAATTCGATCGTATTCTGTGTATTTTTTAATTCAGTAATGTCGAGAAAACTCGCCGTAGCCCCTTCTAGTTTCCCTTCTGTATCATAGATTGGTGTAGCGTTAATATTTAACCACTTTACCTTTTCTCCTTCGGAAATAATTCCATGTTCGCAGTGGTAAACAGTTTTTTGTTGGTTTAAGGCAACAGATAGTGGGAGTTCTTCAGGGGGGAAGGGCGAACCATCTACTCTAATTTGTTTCCATTCTTTTGAAGCAAAGTATTTGTTTTTTAACTCATCAATTTCCAAAGATAGAATTTTTGCGGCATTATCATTCGCATAAATGATTTGACCTTGCAGGTTCACCACGACCACACCATTAAGCATTGTTTTTAAGACATGGTTTAGTTGAGATTCTTTTTCATGAAATGAAAGACCAGCAAATAATTGTTTAGTGGCATCTTCTAATAGAATATAAAATAATTGAGAAGAGAGCGACTGTGCCCGAAGTGAATAAACCTTCCTGGTATTTATTTTCTCGTTATTTGGATTCTCTGCATCCAAATAAATGGGAGAGGATTTTTCTTTTTGTAATGTAGAGAACGTTTGTGATAAAAACTCTTCGTTTCCGAACGGATGAAATAACTCTCTTAGGGAAAGAGATCTTTTCTTATTGTGATTCCATTTGAAAAAAGATTTTGCGGGTGGATTTGCATAAACCAATTGACTTTCCAAAGAAAATTGGTCTGTGGGGGATTCGAAAAGGAAAACCCCAAAAGGTAAACTATCAGCAAAGAGAACAAAAGAAGTAGGATCAGTTTGGTTGATTGGTTCCATCGATTGTTCTAACGGCTTCTGTGGGAAGACCTTGGAAGATCAGACGAAGAGAATGCAGAAATCCTTGGAAATTAAGCGTCTATAATTTATTCCAATAAGGTGAGAGTCGTAGGGAATTGCAGAACTTTCCGATGGAATTGGTGAAGATTACATCAAAACGATTGGCCCCATGAGGTGCCAAATAAATTTCCCCATTGGGCCCAAGGGCTCCGCCTCGGTAGGAGGTTCCGGGTTTAGGAAAGAGTGTAGCGAACGTATGGTCTTTGGTGTCAATTGAGATAAAGTTTGCATAATTGTCACTGGGAACGGGATAGATTTTTCCGTTAGGGGCAAGCACGGCTCCATTAAACATATTGGATCCGGTAGCTCCGGGAATATTAGAGACAGTGACAATTTGCCCTGAGTCAGTGTTCAAATAAATTAGCGGGATATTGTTATATGGAATCATATAAATCCGGCCATTGGGAGTGAGTACTCCAGAAATATAAGCATTACCTCCGGGAAAAACATAGGGGTGGGGCGTTACAGAATCATCACTTATATCCAAAATGTACATTGTGGTTGTGGTAAAGGGAATAAAATAGATTTTTCCTTGAGGGGTAAGGACAGCAGAGGAAAATCCTCCTGAAGTGGGTGTCGCCACCGATCCAATGACTCCTGTATTTGTATCGTAATAACGAATGATCGTTTCTGAACTAGGGACAAAGTAGATTTTTCCATTTGGAGCGTACATGGCTCCGTTATAGGCTGCACTAATCATTGTTTGGCTACCGATCGACGTCTTTTGGTTGTTATTTGTTGTATCTAAAGAAAGGAAAACATTGGAAACGTGAGGAGCTAAATAAATTTTTCCTGATGGTCCGAGGGAGCCTCCAATAAATTCCACACCACCAGCAGATGGTCCCGCATTTGTATAAGTTTTTGAAAGCGGATTGATTGATAAAAACATGGGTGAGTCATAAGGCAGAAAGTAAACCTCTCCATTCGGAGCATTGAGCGCACCTTGAAAGGCTGTTGTACCATTCGTTGTAACAGAAGCCACAGTTTCCGGTCTGTATTGGAATAGGGTTTCAGTAGCAAAGGAGCCAAGGGAAAATTGTGTTTCCATCTCGACTTTGACTTGAGGCCAATTTTCGGCTAAATGAGTCTCCTCGTATTCCAATTGGCATGCGGGAAGTTTGGGAAACACTCTGTACCCACATTGGTTACTTTTGTCTTTTACCACGAGCCTGTAGAGAATATTGGGTAGGAAAAAGCGGTCGTCTGCATCGCATAGATTGTCTGCCTTTGGTTCGGCACAAGCGAAAAGAAAGGAAAGGACAAGAAACGGCAGAAAGGAGCGGTTCATAAATTGTTTCTGAAAACAAGGTATTGGAACTCTGTTCAATCAAGCAAGTCGGAAAGGAAATTTAGGGATTCGGAGGAATCCGAGGACTGCTGCCGGCAGAATCTCTACCGTCAGCAGACGTACAAAAAACAATCAATCTGCTCGGCCATTCCTCTGGGAAGGAACAGCCAAGGATTTTATATTATGGAACTTCTGAACAGTAAATACCAACTTGTCTTGGGTTTCGCAATTCATGAGTCACACAATAATTTGGAGGAGGAGGTGGATTTGGTTGTGAAAAATAGAATACCGCACCATTCGTAATGTTCGAATAATCCATAGTTGCTGAATTCACGTTGATAAAAGATCCACGGAAGATGGCTCCACAAGCCCAACCTTCTCCCCAATAATCACCCCAAACATGTGCCACATAAGATCCAGGTGAATACCAAACGGACATATTAGAACCTCGAACATAGCCAGCAGGACAAGTGATTGTTGTACTGGTTCCATTCGCATTGAAATCAAAAAATAAGCGATTTGATTCACATGTTCTGTTTTGGCATGATGCATTTTCAACACCTGTGCCTCCGCATCCCGCCACCGGATCGAGGCATACTCGAGATCGTGTTCGTGTGCCTATTCCACATTTTGCGCTACAACTACTCCAATCCGTCCAAGCTCCCCAACCAGAAGTTCCTGCAAGGGTTGTCACTGTGAGTCCTATGTTTGCCTGTCCTCGGTTACCTACTTCATCAATTCCAACGATACAGACGTGATAGGTTGTGTTTTGGATCAATGCACCTACCACAGTAGATACTTGGGCGCTTGGAACAAAGTTACTAATACTAGGTGAATGTTTCCAAGGGGCGTTTTGGCACTCAAAGTCTGTTGTGATTGGATTAATGGAGATACCAATTTCATAATGATTGATATTTCCAGTCATTCCATCATCTCCCACATTTAACCAAGACAATTGGATCTGGTCTTGTGAAATACCTGTTCCAATAAATGAAGTGACTTGGGCAGGAGCAATGTAATCAGCCTCATATACCATAATTTGGACAAAGTCTGTCCCCATTCTCGGTCCACCATAACAAGTGGAACTTGAGTCAGTGAATCTCAGTTCGAGTGTATACATTCCCCCTACATCTGGAATAAACGACGCATTCAATTGATTTGCATTTGTAATTTGTGCATTAGTTACAGTCGATGTCGGTGGTTTTGAGATGATATTCCATTGATAAACATAACTAGCAGGGTTTGCCGAACAAACACCGGAGTCTGGGTCATAGGATTGAGAACCATTGAGCAATACTGTTGCTGATGCCATTGCATTGTTTTGGTCTGGGCCTGCGTTAACAATGGGTGGTAAGTTCCCGAGCATTGTTGTTGCCGATACGACACCATTCCATCTGCTTTTGTTACCAACTTCATCATAGGCTCTGACACAAAAGTAATATCGTGTATCGGCACTGAGTTGGGTTGCTAAAAAGTTGATATTGGTTCCGACTGGGATTGAACTGATTGAGTTTGTTACTTCATGACTATTGTCACAATCTGCATCAGTGTTGATCACACTTGCTGATCTACGGATTTCGTAAGAAGTAGCATTCCCTGTGTTTCCATCATCACCCACTGCTGTCCAAGAAAGTTGGATGGATTCGTTTGTCATCGCTGTCGCTGTGAGAGTCGTTACATCCGCCGGCCTTACTGTATCACTTACGGCATAGGTAGTGGCTGAAACATTGGATGATGCCCATTCGTTTCGATTTCCGTTGTGGTCATATGCACGTATACAATAGAAATAGGTTGTATTGGGAGCATGTCCGTTCGCATCCCAAATTTCCACAGTCCCTGCATTTTTTGGAGTCAGAGTATGGAAGATGGTGCTTGCCTGTGAACATTTTGCATCCGTATCAATATTGTTAGCGGATCGTCGAATTTCGTAAGCACTTACTTTTCCAAATGGGCCATCATTTCCCGGGGCTTGCCAACGCAATCGAACTTTTGTTGTCGACATGGCGGTTGCAGTGAGCGTAGTGATGTTGTTTGGTGGAACTGTGTCTACGACAGTCACTGTGGAAGTTGCTTGGAAGGAACCAACTGTTACCTGAACTCCTGCAATTCCAGGGGCAATGGCTTGGAATACTGAATCAGAAAATTCTCCCACAGGAGATCCGCTGAGTGCATTTCCAGTAGTGACAAAATTTGACTGCACATACCGAGGCGAACCTAGATAGGATGCAAGAATTGAGAATGTGATTTTTTCATCCAAATACATTCTCGCTTGGTTTGGTATCACAGTGATGGAATCAATTTGTGGGTTGTATTCTCCGTTTGGTGTATAGTCAGCTACGTTCGGAATTCCATCCCCGTCTGAATCAGGAAATAATGCTGCATTGGGTGAGGATGCACTGTTCGGATTGAATCCATTATCGATTTCCCATGCGTCCAAATAACCATCGTTATCTTTGTCTGTATCATAATTGCTAACAAAAGCAGGGTTTCCAGAACTTGCAGGGTAGTAAAACATATCTGTGCTTGGTCTAGTTGTATTATTACCGTACACATCTACTGCTAAAACTTGGATTTGAATTCCTGCTTGGATCATCGATTCATAAGGAATGAGTGCTGAATACCAATTGCCTGGTTCTGGGGTCATTCGTATAGCGACAGTCCCTTGGCCAACAGGTCCCGTGATGAGATAGACAGACATTGTGTCACCATCCGGTTCGATCACTTGTGCTCTTACTCGGAATGGCAAAAATGAAGCACTTGGTTTGAAATCATAAAAAGCTCCCACAATATTGGGTGCGCCATTGCCTGGGGGAGGAGTTCCTCCTCCAAAGATGGAAAAAGTTCTGGATTGGAATTGGATTTTATCACTACTAACGGAAGTTAGTCCAGCATCCCATCCTCCTGTCACACGACCAGAATTGTCACTATCGGAAGTAGTGGAGTAAACAAAACCTTGCGATTTTTGTTTTGCTAAGTTCAGGGCTTCAATTTTTTCCGTTTCTTGAGTGATTGTGATCACTACATCTTTTTTAAACCGGTAGGAAGGAGTCACTTCATAAGCATCCGTTGTCGGTATGTAGCCATTGGGCAAACTCGCAGGAGCAAATGTATACTTTTTGATGGAAAAGGTTTTTTCCTCATCCATTGCCCCTGGAGGGATCAATACTTCAAAATTTCCATCTGTTGATTTGATCATAGTTCCGGCAGGTCCTGCAGTGACACTACCGACACTTGTGACAGAGCCAGCAATCAGGCCAAGCTCTTGGAGTTTTTTGTCTGATTCTTTGGAAAAATCCAAAAAAGCAATACATGAGACCAAAAGTTGGCCCATGATGAGAATACTAATTAATTTTTTCACTTTTAAGTTACCCAGTATTTTTAATATTCGCAAATCTGGAGTTAGGCCAAAGGTCTGTCGATTCAATTTGTTATGCGAAATAAAAAAATAGTTTTAACAGATGTTTTGTTTAGGGATTTCCTATAGGTGCTTGCTATATTGAATGGCGTTCATATTGTACGAAAAATGACGAACAATCGTCGGTAATCTTTTTGTATTTATAGGATTAATCCTTGTTAGGATATGAAATGACTTGGTCTTGTGATAGAATTTTTTTTCCACTTGTGGTGATGACTGGAAAAAAATTGGGATCGCGATTAGGGTCCGTAAGGAGTAGTTTAACATCACGAATTTTTTCATAACATTCTTTCATAAAGAGTTGGTGGCCGCACCCTAGTAAATGATATCCTTCGTGGATGAGCGTTGATTTTGGACTAGTGAATAACATCTGTATGGTGGATATATACTTGGCTTTGATATAACCTCTTGTGTTTGTTTGGCCTTCCACGGCACCTTGGACTTCAAGTTTTAAGCCCACACCCACAAAAATTCCGAGAGTCATAACCTCAAAAACAATATCTCCCCAAGTCCTACCTTTTAAATAGAGGAGCCTGTCACAATCTTTTGTTAGTTGGCGTTCCATTAAGTAACCAAGAATGTCTGTTCCCCAAAATCCAGGTCTTTCCATCACTGCCACTTCAACAGGCAAGGCTTTGAGTTGATAAAAGGAAAGTTCTTCATTCCAAGCACTAAATAAATTAGAGATTTCTTCTTTCGTGATATCTGGTTCGGTTATGAGGCAAACTCGGAACTGGCTTTCTTCTCCAAAGTCCATCCCTTCCCTGATTTTTTTTTCATGAAAACCGATCGTGGTACATTCTAAAAATACAATGAATATAAAGAGATAATAAGGGAATCGGTAACGCATATTGGATTGAGAATTCGATGTTCTAAAATTTTCTTTTTTTCGCAAATCTTAAAAATCGGAAACACAACGAATTCGATTGTTTATCGTATCTGCTTTTGCTTCGTTTCCTCCGCTAGAAGATCCGAAATAGGCGACATATGCTTGCGATGGGTTAGACAATAAGGTTGTCGAAGACCAATAAAACTGATTATTTCCTATAGCAGTGTTTGGAAAGTAAATTGGGTCTATTCCTGGGCTACCAATTGTAAGATAAAAATCTAAGAGACTTCTTAATTCGCTGATATTGGGAAGGCGCCAGGTTCTTCCACCTAAGGTCAATCCTTGGCAATAATTGACAGCACTATTCCAAGTGAGGATCATATCTGTCCCTCCGGAACAAGTGGTCAAATTTGTTTGTCCAGCAGTGCACCTTTGCCATACAAGTGATGTGTCTAAATCAAGAATGGAACCATCACCATTATTTAATAATCGTTTGTTCTTAATTGGTTCTATATTTGCAACGCATCGTAAATAGTGTAAGTCCGAATATGCTCCTGTGCCAATTGATGATTGTATGAAAGTCGCGTTAAATTTTCGTGTCCCTGCGGTACTTTCAGTATTAGTTTTAAAATTAAAACTATCGGTAACAGGAAAAAAAGTTTGGTCGATCGATGGGTTTTCAGTTGAATAATCGAATGTACTAATATACTCATCAATTTCTGGGACTCTCCAGTTTGTGAGATTGGCAAAACCAGAACCTGCATTCAGATTGTTACATTCAGTGAACGCATCAGCGTAGGTGAATTGTGTGGAACCTGTTACGGCACATCCGATGCCAGTAATTCCTCTTTGGCAACTGGTCCAGACAAGGCCTGTATTGAGGTCTGTTGTGATTTCGTCAGACCCGATCAGTGTTGGACCAACAAAAACTTGGGGTGTACCTTTTTGGAACTGACCATCTTGGCCTGGAACACTCGAACATATGGCAGGATTGTTAATGGCATCAAAACAAGTTGTTTGTTTTGTTTTGATTGGAAGTTTACCCATCCAAGCGGGATTGTATGTACAACTTGCACTTCCTTTCGGATTTGAGGCTGTGATGGTATAGGTTTGTCTGTTTGCTTTCCATCCGGAATAAATTCCTTGAAGCGAATTGGAAAATGGAGAAAATGAAATTCCACTGGGAAATGGTGGGTTTGATGAAAAACTCAAACGATTTCCATCGGTTTCAAAATTTTCAAAAATGAAACTCCCGTTGGGTTTGGGAGTTTGTGGGGGACAAATCAAATAGTTGGGAGGTAGGACTTCCAATACCACACCACAATGGGAAGTTTCATCAAAATTGATGAATCGTATGATTAAACTTTCCAGATAATCTTTTGACTTAGGATCACAGAGGTTGTCAAAGTCTGTTTCTTGGCATGAAAATGACACAGATATAAGAATGAAAAAACACAGTATTCGTAAGCAAAAATGGATCATAGATTCGATCAAGGAATGAGATGACTGACCCTCTAACATTGATTCAATTTAATCAACATTTTTCTTCCGAAACCCCTCAATTTCTGTTCTTAAACTATCCACTCGTTTGGAATCTGCTGTTAAAAAGGATGCAAGGCCCAAGGTTTTTTCTGCTTTGGGAAGGTTGCTTACAAGAAGGTAAAGTTGCACAAGTCGCAAGAGGTTGGATAAATGGCCTGGATTTCGCAACCGAATTCTTTCCCCCATATCAATTGCTTTTCCATATTCTTTGGTTTGTTTGTAAGTGAAAGAGGCGAGATAAATTATATCACTGTCTCCTGGAAATTCTTCGATGTATGTGTTACATTTTTCTGCCGCAAGTTTGTAATCTTTCATTCGGACTAAAAGACGAATTAGGGCTCTTTTGATTTCTTGGTTTTCTGGATTGATTCTGCTTGCTTCGATTAAACTTTCTTTCGCTTGGTCCAATTGGTTTTCTTTGATCTGGTTCCTTGCTTTTCGCATAAGATCGTAAGATTCTTTTCGAATGGATCTAGGAGGAAGGGTTTGGTGTTCTTTAAAAGAAATTCGCATCAAACTTAAGTCGTCGGTGAGCTCTCCCATTTCCAAAATGGATTGGTAAATTGGTTTTAAATTTCCGCCACCATTTTCGACATGATGTAAAAAAAGTTCCTCATCATGATTGATTTTCCTAAACTCTGTTTGTGTATCAAATTCAATATCATCTCGACCATCGGAACCTAAGATGACAACGTCTCCGGGTTGCAATTGTAGTGTGGTTATTTCTAAAGAGTTTTCTTTAACTGGGGTTCCCAATTTTCTTAGTTCTGAGTTGTTTTTGATAAATTCTGCCTTTTGGTTGCGGTAGAGGACTGACCAGGGATGTTCGGCATTCAAATAATACATAAGGCCGGTTTCGTCATCAATTAGACCCATAACCATGGAAACTAACATAGAACAGTCGAAACTTTCAAATATATGGTGGAGTTCTTGGTAAGCATTTTTAATCCATCGTTCTGCATATTGAGATTTGATCGATTGTACTGCAAATGAACGTTCCAAAATGGACTGAACTGCTGCGCCAAGAACGAGTACTCCTCCTGCTCCTTGTAGAGACTTTCCCATTGCATCTGCATTTAGAAAAAAAGTGTAATCTTTTCCACGCAAAGGAACGGTTCGTGTGATACAAATATCTCCACCGATTTCATTTTCTCTTCCATGGAAGGTGAACGTTTTCTTTTGTTTGATTAAAAAATCGGTTTTAACATTGGAACCAAGTGTTTTGTTTAAGCTGAGTGGTTTGATGAGTAGTGAAGTAAGGAAATAATCTCCATCTTGTTGTTTTTTCAATGTTTCAACCGTTTCCAAACTATTTCGAAGTTCAGAGGTTTTTTCTTCCACTAATTCCGTTAAGTTTTCTCTAATCCTTCCCACTTCCCTAGTTGCTTTTTCAAAGTTTTCAGCAAATCGAATGAACTCTTTGTCAATGGATAAGATGGGAAGGGCTCCCCGTCCTCCGCTTGCTAAACTGTTTGCCGATTCGTTAATTTGTTCTAAAGTTAAGTTTATAGATTGAAAAAACATAAAAATTAAAATCACTGATTCAAAAAAAGTCATTGTAATGAAAGCGAAAATTTTGATTACACTTGCGTTCTCAAAGGATATAAAAACTGCTAATACAGATAACGAAAGTAAGATGAGAATAAGGAGAAAAATAAATTTTCCTTTTAAACTCATGATCCCGTGGTTTTTGTGAATGGTAACATCTCGGTAGGAGAGTATTTTTTTTATCTCCACTCGTTTGGCCCCGGTAAAATAATCGGAGATGATATATGAGAAACCTCCGTATACAAATACGGCGGCAAGCCAACCAATCAGAATCAAAGCTAATTCATAAAGTGGATAATGATAAAATATATAAGTAAAAGATACCGAGATAAAAACAAATGAAGCATATCTTAAAGCGGCATACATATTTTCTTTTGGAAAATCAATGATGGCATTGAGAAGGTGCTCTAATTCCAAAATATCTTTGTGCCGGATGGTTTCGTTGGGCTTAAGATTTGCATTTAGTTTTTTAGTATCAGTACGAAGGCCTAAATACCCAAGAGGAGTTAGAATTCCAAACTCGATGCTATGACCGAGAGCTGCGAGTGCAGTGGTGATCACAAATACCAAAACCACTTCTGGGTGGTTTGCTACAGTGAATTCGGGGATTAAGGCAGATCCAAAAAAATAAGCGTAAAAAGCTCCAAAAAAGGCACCTTGGAGGGAGAAAATTACGATAGCAAAACAATAAGAAATATATTTATAGAAGAATTTAAAGATACGATCAAAAAATATGCTCATACGGATTCCTCGGGGAAACAAAGAGTATCTCTAAAGAAAAACTCAGTAAAGATTTTTATGAAATGATTCCAAAAAAAGTTAGATGTCTTATTAAAAAGGACTTTATTTGAAATCTCTTTAGTTTATGTTTCGCCCATGGAACTAAAAAATAAAAGAATCGTGATTACCGGCGCAGGTTCCGGAATTGGAAAAGAGACCATGTTGCAAGTGTTAAAGTATGAAGGAGTCAAGGTCCTTGCTTGCGACTTAAATGAAAAAAACATTCTCTCTCATCCCAATGTCATTCCCTATAAATGCGATGTTTCCAAAAAAGAGAATTTGGATAAATTACTAAAAGATGCAGACAAAAAACTAGGGGGAATTGATATTTTTTACGCAAACGCAGGTTTTGCTTATTATGAAGTCATTCCGAATGCTGATTGGGAGCGAATTGATCGGATTTACTCAACCAATGTTTTCTCTCCTTTGTATTGTTTGGTTTCACTGAACCATTCGAGAAAGGAACCATTTCTTTTTGTTGTCACAGCCTCTGCCATGAGCCATTTGTCTCTCCCGGGTTATGCTTTGTATTCATCGACAAAAGCGGCCGTTCGTTCGTTTATCGATGCATTCCGGTTTGAATTGAAGCCTGGAAATCGTGTGATGGTCGTTTATCCCATCGCTACGAGAACGCAGTTCTTTGATGCAGCTGGGAAAAAAGTGCCAGTTCCTTTTCCAAGTCAGTCTCCAGAAACAGTCGCCAAAAAGGTAGTGAAAGGGATTGAATCGAATGCAAAAGAAGTCTATCCATCTTTGTTATTTCGTTTCATTCAAATTCTGGATCGGTTTTTGTTTTTCATACTTCCAATTTACCAAAAAATCGAAGCTTCTAAACTGGTTTCTTTAAAAAAATAAGTCTATTGGGAAGTGTCAGGCAATGGAGAATCAATTGAGAGAGGGAAACCAGTAGAACGTCGTCTATCAGAAGATGAAAAGTTTGTCGAAGCTGAGCTTTTGACAACCATAATGAATGTCAGTTCCACAGCCATGATGGTACTCAATCCATTGGGTCAGATTCGGTACGCAAACCCAGCTTCCGAGTCTGTTCTTGGAATCAAACTCAATGACATTTTGGCAAGAACCTACGATGCACCGGAATGGAAAAATTCATCTTTGGATGGTGGGCCATGGCGGGAAGAAGACCAACCATTCAATATTGTTTTAAAAACTAAAAAACCAGTGACTGACATTCGCCATGCAATCGAAGATTCATTGGGGAATAAAAAATACCTTTCGATCAATGGTTCTCCTGTTTTTGGAAAAAATGGAGAACTCACTTTTCTCGTCTTCCTAATCACAGACATTACAGAAAATGTTCTGAAACAAAAAACCTTAGAATCGAATGAAGTAAAATATAGAACCATCACTGAACTTTCGTTAAGTATGGTTTATGATTTGGATATTAGATCGGGTGAAAACCATTGGGGAGGAGCCATCCAAGAAATTACAGGTTATTCCTCAGAAGAATACCAAAAAGTGGGATATAAAGAATGGATTGAGGCAATCCATCCCGATGACAGAGACAATACTCTTGAGGCATTCGAAGATGCTTTGACAAACCATCAAAAGTTTTCAATAGAATATCGTTATCGTATAAAATCTGGAATTTATATTTATGTAGAAGACAACGGGATTTTTCTCTATAACGAGGAAGGTGAAGCCTATCGAATGTTTGGTGCAATGATTGATAGAACCAAACAAATGGAAGCAAACATTGCCTTAAAAGAATCGGAATCTCGGTTGGTAATGGCTCTTGACGCTGCAAAAATGGGAATCTGGAGTTGGGATATCCTAGCGAGGACTATTTATTGGTCTCCCCAAACATATAGTATTTACGGATTTCCTGGCGAAAATTTTGAAGTGACTGAGGAAAAATTTTTAGAACTCACATTCAAAGATGATTTGGAGTTATTGTCCAAAGAAACAAAACTTCTGATGGAAGATTTAAATCGTTCCGCTTATCGAATCCGAAACCGAATCAATCACCCAGATGGAAAAATCCATTGGATCGAAGCAATCGGAAAGCTCACACGTAATAAAGAAGGCAAAGCGACGATCTTACAAGGAACAGTTTTGGACATTACAGAAATTAAACTGAGTGAAGAAGCTTTACGTAAATCGGATGAACGGTTTGAAACTTTTTATCAGTTTTCTACGGAAGCATTTTTGATCTTTGATGAGAATGGATTGAATGTAAAAGATTCTAATTTTGCATTCCAACGTTTGTTTGGATACGATCTAACAGAAATTCCAAATTTAAAAGTAAGAAGTCTCTTAACAACAGAATCCCTTCGTAAGATTCGAAATACCATTGCGACGAACAAATCAGATCCTTTGGAGATTATTTGCAAAAAAAGTAATGGAGATTTATTTCCAGCACTAGTTTCTGTAAAACGTTTCCTCTATAAAGAAACAAACTCGATTGCTTATAGTATTTTTGATCTAAGTCCATTAAAAGAGGTAGAAGAGTTACGTCTGATCAATTCAGAAATTAGAGATAAAAACAAACTGATTGAAAAACAAAAATTGGAGTTGGAGTTGGCTCTTGAAAATCTAAAACGAACCCAAGACCAGTTGATCCAATCGGAAAAGTTAGCTGCCCTTGGTCAGTTGATTGCAGGCATTGCACATGAAATCAACAACCCCATTGGTGCCGTCAAAGCTTCGAATCAAAACATGTTGGATTGGCAAAAAAAATATGGCATTGCCTCACAACTCTTCCGAGAAGCGATTTTATCTGTTCCTATGCCGGAACAAAAGATTGTAAAAACCATCTTAGCCAATTTAGACCAACCGATTGAGTTTTATACTGGAAAAGAAGAGCGCCTTCGAAAAAAGAAAAACAAAGAGATATTTTTGGCTCATGGCTTTGATTTGGGATGTGCAGAAGATTTTGCAGAGGTATGGGTTGAGTTGGGAATTGGCGAAATAGATTCGAGTTATCTACCTTTATTTAAATCTCATTATATCAAAGTTTTTTTAGATTATTTATCTTTGGAAATCCAATTCCGCAGGAATACTCGGTCCATCCAATTGGCAGTGGATCGGATTTCAAAGATTATGTATGCCTTAAAGAATTTTTCTAGGTTCGACGCGACTGGTAAAAAAAACAAAGCATCCATCCCTGATACAATTGAAACTGTCCTTACCATTTACCAAAACCAATTGAAACGTGGAATCAATTTAAAAAAAGATTTCGAACCAGTAGCACCAATTGACTGTTATCCGGACGATTTGTTACATGTCTGGACCAATTTGATTTACAACTCTTTGCAGGCCATGTCCTTTGTTGGTAATTTGGAGATTGCAGTCAAAGACCAAGGAGAAGAAATTTTAGTATCTCTAAAGGATTCGGGTCCTGGGATTCCAAAAGAAATCCAAGGTAAAATTTTTGAGCCATTTTTTACCACCAAAGCTCCAGGAGAAGGGAGCGGACTTGGGCTTGATATAGTCAATAAAATTGTCAAACGACACGGGGGAAGGATTGATCTCTCATCTGTTCCTGGGGAAACGATTTTTTATATTTATCTTCCAAAACAAAGTCAGTCGTGAATGGCATATGCAATTGTAGAGATGAGTTCTTCTTCATCCCAAGGTTTTTTTAAACAGGTAATGGGGCCAATTTCTGAATTTAAGTTTTCCATTGATTTTTGGTCTGCAAATCCCGTGATGATTACTTTTTTAATGTTTGGATAGGATTTATGAACCTTCCTTAAAAATTCATCTCCATTCATTCCTGGCATAGACCAGTCAGAAATGATCATTGAAACAGATTTACCTTCTTCTTCTAATTCTTTTAAAATGTCCCATGCCTCCATAGCGCTGTCAGCAGTTAGATATTTAAATTGTTCACCAAAATGTTGTTTTACCTGTGACTTCATACTCATTAATATTATGGATTCATCATCTACGAAAAGAATCGCATTTTTTTTATTCTCAGTCACAATTTCCACAGGAGATTGTTATAACGGTTCTCAATTGGATTGCAAGTAAATCTTGCCAAAATCTTCCAATTTCTATTCTTGTAGCATATGACATCTTATCCCAATCTTTTGTCCCCTTTGTCTCTCGGGTTCACTACGTTACGAAATAGAACCATTATGGGTTCCATGCACACCGGTCTCGAGGAAGCTCCGAACGGTTATGAACGAATGGCAGCTTTTTATGGTGAACGAGCAAAGGGTGGTGTGGCACTCATAGTGACGGGAGGTATCGCTCCTAACGAAGCGGGAAGAGTATCCCGTGGTGGTGGTGTGATGGATACGGAAGAAGAAGCCAAACACCACCGAGTTGTAACGGAAGCGGTGCACAAAGAAGGTGGAAAAATTGCCATGCAAATCCTTCATACCGGTCGCTACGGATACCATGACAAAATTGTCGGGGCATCCAACCTTCGAGCTCCCATCAATATGTTCAAACCTCACCCTTTAACGGAAGAGGAAATTTATCAAACGATTGAAGATTTTGCACGATGCTCCGAATTAGCAAAGTTAGCTGGTTATGATGGAGTTGAGATCATGGGGAGTGAAGGATATCTAATCAATCAATTCATAGCCAAACGTACGAACAACAGGACCGATGATTGGGGTGGAAGTTTTGAAAACCGTATCAAATTCCCAATCGAAATCATCAAAGCTGTTCGCAAACGTGTAGGAAATGATTTTATTATCATCTATCGTTTGTCCATGTTAGATCTAGTGGAAGATGGTGGTAATATTGATGAAGTATTAATCCTAGCTAAAGAAATTGAAAAGGCTGGTGCCACCATTATCAATACCGGGATTGGTTGGCACGAAGCGCGAATTCCTACAATTGCCATGATGGTTCCAAGAGCTGCTTTCACTTGGGTGACAGCAAAGGTAAAGGGACATGTAAACATTCCACTTGTGACATCAAACCGAATTAATACTCCGGAAATTGCTGAGTCAGTACTTGCTGCGGGAGATGCAGATTTAGTATCTATGGCAAGACCCTTCCTTGCTGATTCTTTTTTTGTGAACAAAGCTGCTGCTGGCAAAGCGACAGAGATCAATACTTGTATTGCTTGTAACCAGGCCTGTCTTGATCATATCTTTCAGGGAAAAATCTGTAGTTGTTTGGTGAACCCAAGAGCTTGTCATGAAACGGAACTGGTCATTGGAAGAACTTCCAAACCCAAAAAGGTTGCTGTGGTGGGAGCAGGTCCCGGTGGGATGGCTTGTTCAACGACGTTAGCTGAAAGAGGACATTCTGTAACCTTGTTTGATGCTGGGAGTGAACTTGGTGGTCAATTAAACATTGCTCGCAGAATTCCAGGAAAAGAGGAATTTAAAGAAACCATTCGTTACTTCGGTGAGATGGCAAAAAAACATGGTGTGAATGTACAATTGAATACGTTTGTATCTGCAGACGATCTCATTAAACAAGGATTTGAGGAAGTTGTACTTGCGACTGGTGTCACCCCAAGGATACCAGAAATTCCAGGAATTAATGGTCCGAATGTTCTTAGTTATGTGGATGTCGTTCTGAAAGGTAAACCTGTAGGGAAACGAGCTGTTGTTTTAGGTGCGGGCGGTATTGGATTTGATGTGAGTTTGATGTTAACCGATGCTGGACATACCTTTTCGAAGGAAAACTATTTAAAGGAATGGGGAATCAACCAAAACATTACAAAAGATGGTGGACTAAGTGTTAAGGACACACCTCATTCAGGTAGAGAAGTGACAATGTTAAAACGTTCCAATAGTAAATTCGGAGCCACACTTGGAAAAACAACAGGTTGGATTCATAAAACTACTTTAGAAGACAGAAAGGTTACACAAATTTCCGGAGTAACTTATAAGTCCATTGAAGCAGATGGAATTGTTATCGAAGTGAAAGGGGAAACTAAAAAAATTCCTTGTGACACAGTAGTTGTTTGTGCAGGTCAAGATTCCAATCGTTCTTTACAGGAACCTTTGCAAAAGGCAAAAATTCCCGTACATTTGATTGGTGGAGCAGACCTTGCTTCAGAACTTGATGCCAAACGTGCAATTGACCAAGGGACTAGACTTGCAGTAACCATATAAGTTCTGTATGTTTCAGGGTCGCACTCTCAAAATTTCTGTCAAAAATTCAGAATTTCAAATTCTTTTGGCTCTGAGGACCAATCGGTCTAAACGGAGCCAAGAGAAAGAAGTGTTTGTTGAGGGCACTGAATGCATCAAACAACTAATAGATGCTCGTTGGGAGATCACTCGTATTTTGTTTAGGGATGGAGTGAGGTTATCGCAATGGGCCGAATCTGTTTTAAAAAAATATCCGAAGGCAAAGCAGTTCGAGGTGAGTTCAGATCTTTTTTTGGAACTTTCCGAAAAAGAAAATCCATCAGAACTCATTGTTACGGCCAAAATTCATCGTAATGATTTTCAGAATCTAGATCCGCCGACCCATCCTTTTTATCTCCTCTTTGATCGACCTAGTGACTTGGGCAATTTTGGTTCCATCCTTCGATCGGCAGATGCTTTTCAAGTAGATGTTGTTTTTGTCCTAGGACATTCTATTGATGTTTATGATCCTAAAGTCATAAGAGCAAGTTTAGGCAGTATTTTTCATACTAAGTTGGTATTTTTAGAATCAGTTGCTTCGTTGGAATTATTTTTAAGAAAAGAAAAGAAACGATGTAATCTTCAAGTCATTGGCTCTGATTCTTCAGGAACAGAATCTTTGGAAAAGACAAATTTACAGACTCCAGTTTTAATAATTCTTGGCAATGAGGCCAAAGGGATGAGTGTTCACTTACAGTCCCTTTGTGATTTGATTGTCAAAATTCCTATGAGCGGGGTTGTCAATTCGCTGAATGTTGCCTGTGCTGGTTCTATTTTACTTTGGGAAGTCACAAGAAATAAAACAAGAACGAAGCTTAGTGAATCTGTTTAGCGGCAAGTTGCAATCGTTCCATCTGGATTATATTTTACACTCGCACCAGAAGTAAACTGAATGTATTTTACCCCATCCACACAAACTTCATCATAACCGAAATATTTGGCACAACCCCGTGAGATAGTGCCACAACCAACAAAAAAGAAAGAAAATAATAAAACAATGCGAATGGGTTTAAGTGGTTTCATTTGCGACTCCTTGGTTTGTAAAGATCCCATTCCAGACATCCTCTAGATGTTGTAAGTGGGCCGTGAGTTGGTTCCTGTGATACAAGACGATATTGGACTTTTTTAAATTATGCAAAGATTTAGGTATATGGTAGAGAATCTCCTTGGTATGGATGGTTTCTTCTTCCCAATCAATGAGCTTGATTGTTTTTAGTTTAGTAAAAA
Organism: Leptospira meyeri; assembly: GCF_004368965.1. Lineage (NCBI taxonomy): Bacteria > Pseudomonadati > Spirochaetota > Leptospiria > Leptospirales > Leptospiraceae > Leptospira > Leptospira meyeri. The sequence continues at coordinate 128,574 of NZ_SORO01000001.1, forward strand.
TAGATTCCAATTGGATTTGAATCGTTTCTTTTTTTAATTCAGAAGCAATTGTGATCTCAGGAAACTTAGATTCGATTTGTTTTTTTAGTTTTAGAATGAGTTCTACAAACTGGTGTTTTTTGATTTTTGTTTCTTTCCCAAATTTTAGTAGGATAAACGATGTTAGGTTTCCAGTCGTCACAGTATAGTTTTTTCCGAGTTTTTCTGCTACTAATTTCACAACTTGGTCGGCAGGAAGTTCCTTTTGAATTTCAAAAGGTTTCCCATATTTTATGTATAACTTTGTTTTTTGATATGAAAGGTGGTCATAAGTAAGCGTAAAGCTATTAAAATGAAGTTTGTCTATTTTGGATTTGATGTAGTAGGCACCACGTTTTACCTGGTTTAGAAACCCATCATGACTATAGGTTCCTTCGGGGAACATAAATAGGTTTCTTCCTTTTTTGATATGAGCCACAAGGTCTGTCCATTCACTGTCAACCTTATCTCGAAGTTCTCCGGATTTGATGAGTTCTCTTGCATTGTCACGGAACGGGCGTTTAATGGGAACAGCACCAATGTAACGTAATAAAAAAGGAATGATATTTGTTGCATCGATGAATTTAAAAATCCATTTTAAAATTCCCTTTGACCGAAACTCTTTTTGTAAAAACCCAGGCAATAAAATATCCTCCCTTGCTGGTATGATCATTTTGATTTTTGGATTGAGCCTTGGGTAAACCATCGAAAGAGAGACAACATCGGCTTCGGAAACATGATTACAAAGTAGGGCAGTTGGGTAAGGTGATTCTAAATGTTCTTCTGCGTTTGAAAAGTTTTCTTCAATAGAATGGAAAACAGTTCCTTTGGCCAAACTCACTAATTTGATTAGAAAATCATATACGAGCGTTCGTTTTTTCGGTTTCATTCAGATAGGTATCTTGGTCAAAGCAATAAAAGTCGATTGGAAACTTATTTGTTTCGGTAACGTTTTGTTTATAAGTAAAAAATTACCTTAATTGATCTTTTGGATTACTTGCCAGAGTGATGCTTTCGCCAGTATACTTGCTTCCACACTCGGATGCGAATATTCGTCTCTGTATAAAAAATCACCCATTTTGTTTACGAACCGACATTCTTTTTCAGGGCAAAAGACATCCATTAGGTCGAGAATATAAAAATTTGAATGTTCATTTTTTATACTTAGCAATTTTTCATGGAATGGTTTTCTTCGGCTCAAAGTTTCTTCTTTAGAAAAATACAAACAAGGAGGTTCTTGAAATTTATGCCACCATTGTATTTGTGCTAAATCTGGATTGCAGTTGGATTCTCTCATCAAGGGAATTGTATGTTGAAAGATCACATTTATTTTTTTGTTTTTAAATGTTGATACAAATTGGCTCAGTTCATTAATGAAAAGATTCATTTTATCTTCTTCGGTAATGACACTGGAAAGATCGTAAACCATAAGAATCCCATCATTTTCTCTTAATTCTTCAGTTAATTTTGGGACAACTTCCTGCCAATAATATTGATTGGTTTTTTCCCAGTTGTTTGGGAAAGGTAAGTTTGGCGCAGGAAAACTTCCTAAGCTAGAAGTTATAGTTACCATTGATTGGTTTTCTGGAAGCACTTGGAACATATAAACTTGTGCTGCACTATATGAATTTCCTAAAACTAAATACTTCTGTTTATCTTTGAATTGTTTTCCAAAAGAACAATTATCTGAAGTGATAATTTTTCCTAAATCTTTATTATTTACCAATACACAATTTTCTGGATTCCAAGTTTCTGACTGGTAAGTGACTGGACTTAATAAATTATGTACACCTTTTGATTTTAATTTGGCCGGGGTACCAAGATAAAATGATCCATCCAAATAAAATGGATAAAGGACAATTCGAATCAATATGATAAATGCAATTGCCGTGGAAATGGAGAGTGTAGTAGGAGATAAAGAACCTGCTTTGTTAAGCCACTTCCATTTCCATTCGGAATTTCGTAACGGAGTTTCTATCATTCGATAGGATAAATAAGAAAAACAGAAACAAAGAATGAGGATAAGCGGAATCATATAATTTTTGATCCCAAAAGTCCAACGGAAAAAAGTTATGATCGGCCAGTGCCATAAATACAATGAATAGGATAAAAGGCCTATAAAAGTGACGGGTTTCCACTGCAAAAGTTTGACCACGGAACTATTTGAATCTAATAAAAAGAGAATACCTGCGGTTAAAAGAACGATGAGTAGATTATAATATTTTTCTGATAGTTTAGGGTATTTAGAATCAAATAAAAGAACAATGAGTAGTGATAAAAAAATTGGAAGAAGAAAATAGGATGCCCTAACAACTATTTGTTTAAACGGATTTGTTTTAACCTCTATTTTGTTCGAAACTAAAAAAACAAAAGACCCTAAACTTAGTTCCCAAAATCGACTATGGACTAAGTAAAAAACTTTGATAGGGTGCTTTTCAAAGTTTTTTAAAAAGAATGTAAGTGATAAAGCTGTTAGGAAGATTAGGGTGAAAACAAAAGTTTTTTTTCTGTCTCGATTTTGTACAAACCACCAAAACAAAATAGGAAATAATAAGTAGAACTGTTCTTCCACACCGAGGGACCAAGTATGGGTGAAGGCGTTTAACTCGGCTGTGGTGCTAAAATAGTTTGTCGCCATATTTGCTAAGTATAAGTTTCCTATTCCGATTAGAGAACTAAGCCCTGTTTCAATGCTCATTGTGGTGTGGTGGGATTCGTTAGAAGAAAATAAAAACGTAGTAAAAGTTGCGAAAGTTACTACAGCCAACAAAGCAGGGAACAGGCGTTTGGCTCTTCTTTTCCAAAAATCTTTTAAAAACGGAATAAAATCCATTTTTTCTCTTTCCACCAAGGACTTTGTGATCACAAATCCTGATAAAACAAAGAACATGTCCACACCAAGGTAACCGTTTAGGCATAACCCTTGTTTTATGTGGTTTAGTATAACAGCGATAATGGCGATGGCTCGGAGTCCATCGAGTTCCTTCCTGTACATCGGTAATGGTCGAATGTATTTTGAGGAGCAGGCACGTCCACAGGAATTTCGTTCAAATCCAAGGATTCCTGTTCATTGAATGAACATTTTTACTTGACCTCGTTCAAAAGCTGAACACATTTTGATAAAATATGGGACTCAGGGGGCGAAGCTATGCCTACCGAAAGTCATCGAAGTTCCCCATTCGGGAACATTTCCTTCCATGAAAGAAAATTTCCAATACAATGACCACCACCTAAAACTTCTGCAATTGCTTGAGGAAAATCCTCATTTATCGCAACGGGATGCATCTGATGTTTTAGGACTAAGTTTGGGTAAGGTAAACTATATTTTGAAAGCCTTTTTGGATAAGGGTCTCATTAAGATGAATAATTTTCGAAATAATAAAAATAAACTTTCTTATACATACCTTCTCACTCCTCGCGGGATAGAAGAAAAGGCTAGGATGACACTTCATTTTTATGAGATTAAAAAAAGAGAGTATGAAGCTCTGCGAACCGAAGTGGAAAAGTTAGGTGATATAGCGGAGGAATTAGGTTGAAAGGCATTATACTCGCAGGTGGTTCTGGGACTAGGTTGTATCCTCTGACAAGGGGAGTTGTCAAACAACTACTTCCAGTTTATGACAAACCGATGATATACTACCCACTATCAGTTTTGATGTTAGCAGGGATTCGAGATATTCTCATCATTTCCACTCCTAACGACACCAAAAGATTTGAGGATTTATTTGGCGATGGGAGTGATTTGGGAATTAAAATCCAATACAAAATTCAGCCTTCCCCGGATGGACTGGCCCAGGCCTTTTTATTGGGAGAAGAGTTTATTGAAGATGAAGATGTTTGTTTGGTACTTGGTGATAATATTTTTTATGGAGATGGTTTGATCCAGTTGTTATCGGAAACTATTTCCGAAGTAAAGGATTCAAAAAAAGCCGTCGTTTATGGATATAATGTAAAAGATCCAGAAAGGTATGGTGTTGCTGAACTTGATAAAGAAATGAATGTTATTTCATTAGAAGAAAAACCGGCAAATCCTAAAAGTAATATTGCAGTTGTTGGCTTGTATTTTTATCCGAAAGATGTGGTGAAACATGCAAAAAAAGTGTTACCGTCAGGAAGAGGAGAACTTGAAATTACATCTCTAAACCTTTTGTATTTATCCGAATCAAGGTTAAAATGTAAGATGCTTGGTCGTGGGTTCGCTTGGCTTGATACGGGAACCTATGATAGCCTATTGGAAGCATCCAACTTCATTGAAGTCATTGAAAAAAGGCAAGGGCTTAAAATTGCTTGTTTGGAAGAAATTGCGTATAGAAAGAATTTTATTTCTCTTGAAACACTAAAAAAACACGCAATTCTCAACCAAAAAAATCAATACGGCTCTTATCTTTGGGATATTGTCAACGTAGCAGAAAATTAAATGGCCAAAAAAAAGATTTTAGTTACCGGTTCCGCTGGCTTTATCGGATCCAATTTTGTTCCTTATTTGTTGGACTTATATAAAGATTCCTTCATAGTTAGTTTAGATAAATTAACCTATGCCGGGAATCTAGAAAACCTTTCTGAGGTTTCAGAGAACAGTCGCCATCGTTTTGTGAAAGGTGATATCTGTGATCCGCAAATAATAGACGAATTATTTGAAGAGTATTCGTTTGATCTGGTGGTACACTTTGCTGCAGAAAGTCACGTTGATAATTCGATCCATAACCCAAAGATCTTTTTAGAAACCAATATCATTGGAACGTTTCAATTATTACAAAAAGCTTATACAACTTGGTTTTTTTCTCCGTTTCAAATCAAAGAAGAATTTAAAAACTCAAAGTTCATTCATATCTCAACAGATGAGGTTTTTGGTTCTTTAGGAGAACAAGGTTTTTTTACGGAATCCTCTCCTTACCAACCGAATTCTCCTTATAGCGCTAGTAAGGCTTCTTCCGATCATTTGGCACGTAGTTATTTCCATACCTATGGACTGCCTGTGATGATTACCAATTGTTCGAATAATTATGGTCCTAAACAACATGATGAAAAATTAATTCCAACCATCATTCGCAATGCATTGGCGGAAAAAAATATTCCTATTTATGGAACAGGTAGTAATGTTCGGGATTGGCTTTTTGTTTTGGATCATGCAAAAGGGATTGAAAGAGTTTTGTCTAAAGGCAAGCCAGGTGAAACCTATAATATTGGTGGGAATAATGAGTTAACCAATAACCAAGTGGTTTCGATTATTTGTGGGCACTTGGACAAACTAAAACCAAGAAAAAATGGGAAAAGTTACTCGGACTTAATTACTTATGTTTCGGATCGTCCAGGGCATGACAAACGTTATGCTATCGATGCAACAAAGATGAAAGAAAAATTAAACTGGAGTCCTGAAGAAACATTTTCAACAGGAATTCTAAAGACCATTCATTGGTATGTTTCAAAATACAATTCGAATTAAATAACAAAACAATTTAATATGGAATCAGTAAAATATTGTTATGAATAAAAATTCTAAAATATATGTCGCCGGTCATAAAGGTTTGGTGGGTTCTGCCCTTGTTCGAGTTTTGAATCGACAAGGTTTCTCGAATGTCATTGGTCGAACAAGAAAGGAACTTGATTTAACCAATCAGTCGGAAGTGAATCAGTTTTTTGAGGCAGAGAGACCTGAGTATGTTTTTCTAGCAGCTGCAAAAGTGGGGGGAATTCATGCAAACGACACCTATCCTGCGGAATTCATCTTTTCTAACTTGCAGATCCAAAATAATATCATTGATGCAACTTACCGTTACGAAGGGAAAAGGTTGTGTTTTTTGGGTTCCTCTTGTATTTATCCCAAGTTTGCCAAACAACCCATGGACGAAGGACAATTGTTAGATGGAAAGTTAGAGCCAACTAATGAACCGTATGCCGTAGCAAAAATTGCGGGCATCGTGATGTGTCAAAGTTACAACAGACAGTATGGAACAGAGTTTTTTTCTGTGATGCCAACAAATCTTTATGGGCCAGGGGATAATTACCACCCACAAAACTCCCATGTTCTTCCGGCTTTGTTAAGAAGATTCCATGAAGCAAAAGTAAATCAATTGCCAGAGGTTGTGATTTGGGGAACAGGCAATCCTTTGCGTGAATTTCTATTTTCGGACGATATGGCGAGAGCCTGTGTATTTTTGATGCAAAACTATAACGAGTTTCGAGAGGTTCGTGGTGGCGAACATGTAAATGTTGGGTCGGGAATTGAAGTGAGTATTCGCGAACTTGCCGAAACACTAAAGGATGTTGTTGGTTATCAAGGAAAGTTGACTTTTGATTTGACCAAACCGGACGGAACACCAAGAAAATTATTGGATGTTTCCAAGTTACATCGGATGGGTTGGAAACATGAAGTTGAGTTGAGAGAAGGAATCAAATTAGCATATGATGATTTCCTTTTGAACGGTGGAGTAGAAAGGTAAAAAGGGAATAAGAGATGAGTGTAAAATCTATATTAGTGACTGGTGGAACGGGTTCTTTTGGAAAAAGGTTTATTACAAGATTAATTCAAGCATATCCAGATGTAAAACGTGTAGTCGTTTTTTCTCGCGATGAGTTAAAACAGTATGAGATGTCTTTGGAATTCCCGAGTGATGAATACCCACAAATTCGGTTTTTCATTGGCGACGTCAGAGATAAATCACGACTCCTTTATGCTTTAGAAGGGATTGATACAGTAATCCATGCAGCAGCATTAAAACAAGTTCCTGCTGCTGAATACAATCCTTTTGAAGCCATTAAAACCAATGTTTTAGGTGCCCAGAACTTAATTGAAGCGTCGATTGAAAGGGGAGTCAAAAATGTAATAGCACTCTCAACGGATAAGGCTGCTGCTCCTATTAATTTATATGGGGCAACAAAACTCTGTAGTGATAAATTGTTTATAGCAGCGAATTTATATAAAGGTAATCATGATATTAAATTTTCTGTTGTACGTTATGGAAATGTTATGGGTTCTAGGGGTTCGGTCATTCCGTTTTTTCAGAAACACAAAGAGAAAGGATTTTTGCCAATCACTCATCCGGATATGACTAGGTTTAACATCACATTGGATGAAGGTGTGGATTTAGTTTTCTACGCAATGGCTAATATGTGGGGGGGAGAAATCTTTGTGCCGAAAATCCCGAGTTACAGAATTTTAGACGTTGCTGAAGCCATAGCACCTGGTATTGAAAAACGAATTGTTGGAATCCGTCCGGGAGAAAAATTGCATGAGGAGATGATAACGGAAACGGATGCACTTAGTACGCTAGAGTTTGATAAATATTTTGTCATTCTTCCTTCGTTTAAAACTTCATGGGATGTTGAAGATTTTAAAAAGAAATTTAATGGGGACTTTTGTAAGGAAAATTTTCGATACAATAGTGGTGAAAATCATGAGTGGCTGAGCGTAGAAGATATACGCGGTCTTATTAAATCAAAAGTTAGTGTTGGTTTGGTTTAATGATGATACCCTATGGCAAACAGAGTATCAATGAAGATGATTTAAATTCGGTAATTGAAGTTTTAAAATCTGATTTTTTAACGCAAGGACCAGTAGTTGAAAAATTTGAAAAGGCTATTGCCAGTTATTGTAATGCAAAATATGCGGTCAGTGTTTCGAATGCAACAGCTGCTCTTCATTTGTCATGTTTGGCTTTAGGTCTTAGTAAAGGAAGGTTAGGTTGGACAACACCCAACACGTTTGTTGCAACGTCCAATTCTGTTTTGTATACAGGTGCAGATATCGATTTTGTTGATATTGATCCGAATTCTTATAATATCTCATTAAATGAATTAAAGAAAAAGTTAGCAGAGGCAAAAGCAAAAGGAAAAACTCCTGATGTATTACTTCCTGTACATTTTAGCGGTCAATCCTGTGAGATGGAAGAAATATACCAGTTATCAAAAGAATATGGGTTTCATATAATCGAAGATGCTTCTCATGCAATCGGAGCAAAATACAATAATAAGCCAGTAGGAAATTGCGAATATTCAGATTTAACTGTTTTTAGCTTTCACCCAGTAAAAATTATTACAACGGGTGAAGGTGGAGTCATTACTACGAATCGGAAAGATTTATATGATCTTTTGATTCGCCTTAGGTCGCATGGGATTACTAGAAATCCGGAACTAATGACCAAAGAACCGGATGGCGAATGGTATTACCAACAACTAGAATTAGGTTATAATTATAGGTTAACCGAATTGCAGGCAGCCCTTGGATTGTCACAGTTAAAAAGACTCGATGAATTTGTTTTAAGAAGGAATCAAATTGCGGAAAGATATAATACTCTCCTAAAAGATTTTCCAATCAAGTTACCAACTTTATTAACTAACAACTATTCTTCTTACCACCTATATGTGATTCAAATTGATGAGTCAAAATGTAAAAAAGGCCATAAAGAAGTTTTTTCAGATTTAAGGAAAAATGGAATCGGTGTTCAACTTCACTATATCCCAGTTCATACCCAACCATATTATCAATCATTAGGTTTTAAATTAGGATCTTTCCCTGAATCGGAGGCCTATTATGCGGCAGCTATTAGTTTACCGATTTACTTTGATTTAAAGGATTCAGAACAAGATAAAGTTGTTGAAACTTTAAAGGTATGCCTTGGCTCATGAAAATTGGATTAGGTACTGTTCAATTCGGTATGGATTATGGCGTATCGAACCAAACAGGAAAAACGAATCAAGCGGAAGTGAATTTAATCTTAAATAAGGCACTTGAGTTAGGAATTCGGAAGTTAGACACTGCTTATTTATATGGTGATAGTGAATCTGTTCTTGGTCAAAATCAAAAAGAACTTAATCGCTTTGATGTAATTACAAAAACTCGAAAGTTTGGGTATACTACATTTACTAAAGATGACGCAAAATTAATTCGGGAAAGTTTTTTAGAATCACTGAGTCGTTTGAAATTAAATAAAGTATATGGTTTGATGTTTCATGATTCTTCCGATTTATTAAAAGAAAATTCTGGTTATTTATGGGATGAATTAGTTTCGCTTAAAGCAGAAGACAAAGTTACTAAAATTGGAGTTTCTGTTTATTCACCCAACCAAACAGAAGAAATTTTAAAAAAATATCCGATTGAAATCATCCAGTTCCCGTTAAATATTTATGATCATTCCTTTTTGCAAAATGGATTTTTGTCAAAGTTGAAAAAACTTGATATTGAAATACATGTTCGATCTGTATTTTTACAGGGGCTGGCGTTAATGCCATCCAACGAATTACCTACTTATTTTAAATCAGTAAAAAATCATATCCAAGAATGTCAGGAAATATTGAGAAGTAAGGGCATTACAATGCTCGAAGTTGCCTTGGATTTTATCAAATCCATCCAAGAAGTAGATTTTGCAATATTAGGTATTAATAATACTTCACAACTATTAGAAATAATCGATTCATATCATTCAGAAAAAAATTTCGACGGAATCGATTATTCTAATTTTGCAATTTTTGACGAAAATATTACCAACCCTTCCAAATGGAAACTCACATGAGTGTAAAATACCCAACAGGAAATAAAATTTATCTCAGGGGCCTTCAGTTACAAGATGTTGGAGATCGCTACTATTCCTGGTTAAACGATCCAGAAGTGAATCAATATTTAGAAACAAGGTTTCTTCTGCAATCAAAGGAAGTAATTGCTGATTTTGTAAAATCAAAACAGGGTAACACAAATGAAATTCTTTGGGCAATTTGTGAAAAGGAAAACAATCGACATATTGGAAATATTAAACTAGGGCCAATGAATTGGTATCACCGATTTGCTGATATTAGTTTATTTATCGGTGAAAAGGATTGTTGGTTTAAAGGATATAGTTCTGAATCAATTTCTTTGGTCGTTGATTTTGCCTTTAATACACTAAACTTGCACAAAGTGAAAGCTGGAGCTTATTCTCCTAATCTTGGTTCTATTCGGTCGTTTGAAAAAAACGGATTTAGTCACGAAGGTTTGTTAAAAAATCATTTTTATTCTAATGGAAGTTATGTTGATGGAGTGCTTCTTGGGCTTTCCCGTGAAGATTATGAACTCAAACGTTAATGATCTTCAATTTTTTAAAAGAAATAGATTGTGCACTTATACTAAATACGATTCAGGAAATTTATGAAAGTAATTGCTATTATCCAGGCAAGATTGGGATCCACAAGGTTACCGAACAAGGTAATGAAGGAAGTAAATGGAAAGCCATTAATTGAGATTTTATTGTCTCGATTGTCAAAATCAAAAATAATCAATCAGATCATTCTTGCAACTTCAACTAAAAAAGAAAATGACCCTCTTCAGAATTTAGTCGAGAAACTCGGGTATACTGTCTATCGTGGAAGTGAGCAGAATGTGTTAGAACGTTATTACTTTGCCGCAAAGGAAGCTGGGGCAGATGTAGTGATTCGTATCACTGGTGATTGTCCACTCATCGATCCCAACGTTGTGGATGAAGTGATTTCCGAATTTTTGAAAGGCGGTATTGATTATTGTTCAAACATTAATCCTCCTACTTATCCTGATGGACTAGATACAGAAGTTTTTTCTTTTGCAGCTTTGGAAAGAGCATATCTGGAAGCTACATTGGATAGAGAACGTGAACACGTAACTCCATACATTCGTGAATCAGATTCATTTAAAAAATCGAATCTGGTTTTTTCTGAGGATCATTCTGCAGAACGTTGGACTGTTGACGAACCTGCTGACTTCCAATTAATCTCAAAGATATTAAATCATTTTCATCCAAATTTAGATTTTGGTTGGTTAGATGTTTTAAAGCTTAAAACAAAATATCCTGAAATATTTTTAATGAATAACAAAATCATTCGTAATGAGGGGCAGAATATGGGGACGGGACAAAAACTTTGGAAAAGGGCAAAACATATTATTCCTGGTGGAAACATGTTACTTTCGAAACGATCAGAGATGTTTTTACCGGACCAATGGCCATCTTACTATAGTAAGGCGAAAGGTTGCTCTGTTTGGGATTTGGATGGAAAAGAATACATTGACATGTCTATTATGGGCATTGGAACCAATACGTTAGGATATGGCCACCCAGAGGTAGATGAGGCTGTTAAAAAGAATATTGAGAATGGGAATATGGCCACCTTCAATTGTCCTGAAGAAGTATATCTTGCTGAGAAGTTAATTGAGATTCATCCCTGGGCAGATATGGTTCGACTTGCAAGAACTGGTGGAGAAGCAAATGCAATTGCGATCAGAATTGCTCGTGCGGCATCAGGGAAAGACAAAATAGCTATTTGCGGGTATCATGGATGGCATGATTGGTATCTTTCTGCAAATTTATCGGAGGATGATGGATTGTCTGGCCATCTTCTACCAGGTCTTGATCCGAAAGGGGTTCCCAAGAACCTAACAGGTACAGTTTTTCCTTTCAATTACAACCAATTTCAAGAATTAGAAACTCTTGTGAATCACCAAGATATTGGTGTGATTGTGATGGAAGTATCTAGAAATCATGGTCCAGAGGATCAGTTTCTTGAAAAAGTTAGAAAATTAGCAACAGACAGAAACATTGTTTTGGTATTTGATGAGTGTACATCTGGATTTCGGCAAAACTTCGGAGGACTTCACAAAATATACGGAGTTGAACCTGATATTGCGATGTTTGGTAAAGCCATAGGAAATGGATATGCGATTACCGCAGTGATCGGTAGGCGTGAAGTAATGGAGTCAGCTCAATCAACATTTATCAGTAGTACTTTTTGGACGGAACGTATAGGACCAACAGCAGCGTTAAAAACCTTAGAAGTTATGGAAAGAGAAAAGTCTTGGGAGTATATAACGAATATGGGTAACCATATTAGAGACCGATGGTTGGCTTTGGCTAAAAAGTATAATGTTAATCTTTCTGTATGGGGAATGCCAGCCCTTTCTGGATTTACCATCAATAGCAAAAATAGTTTAGAATACAAAACATTGATTACTCAAGAGATGTTAAAAAAGGGATATTTAGCAGCAAATTCCGTTTATGTTTGTATGGAACACAAACAAACAGTTGTAGATGGTTATTTTGAAACCATTGATCCAATTTTTAAGCTGATAGAGGAATGTGAAAATGGACGTGATGTTGTTTCTCTACTTGATGGTCCGGTTTGTCATGCAGGATTTAAACGACTCAATTGATCCTAATTTTTTCTGAAGCACTTTTGACAACGGGCCTTGGTCATTTAGGAAGATGCACTGCGCTCGCTGAGATACTTTTGGAAAAAGGAAATTCCGATGTTCGGATGGTTCTCCATACAGATGAATCATTTCCTGATTGGTCCTACCCATGTCCCATCTACAAAGAAAATTGGAAGGATTTAAATAACCTCCGAAGTTTATTGGAATCTTTTTCAATAGAAGAGAACCGTCAAGGTTTGGTCATTTATGTCGATTCATATTTGGCGCCTATTTTCATATACGAAGAGCTGAAGAAACAATCTGATGAGTTGGTTTGTATTGATGATTACAATCGGATTTCCTATCCAACTGGGACTACGATTTTGAATCCTGGATATCCTGGTTTATTTATTGAATACGATAAATCAAAATACAAGGTTCTCACTGGAAAAAAAGAAGTTCTTTTAAGAAAACCATTCCGCGATGAGTTTAAAATTCCAAAAAGAAACAATCCCCCTCGTAAGGTATTGATTACTTTAGGGGGAGCGGATCCAAATCTATATTCAGAAGCATTTTTGAATATTCTTTGTAAAGAATTTCCAGAATTAGAAAAACACTTGGTCATCGGGCCGGGATTTTCCAATGAAATAACCTTAGCATCTTTGTCGGATTCGAAAACTTTTTTCTATAAAAACTTATCTGCACTGGAAATGCGTAATTTGATGTTAACAATGGATTTTGCCATTACTGCAGGTGGACAGACGACTTATGAATTAGATCGATGCGGTGTTCCTATGGTGATGATTAAAACATTCGAAAATCAGTCCGGAAATATTCGGGGATTTTCTGAAATAGACAAAGTCAAAAGTATTGAAACTCCTTTAGATGTTGTGAATGTTTTAAAAGGTTATTAAAGTGATAATTTCTATCGTATCAGATGAATCCTCTTGGATTAATTCGCGTATCGGAAAGTTCATATCCGACATAGAGGCTCGCAACCATATAGTGAAATTGTTTCACAATCATGAGGATCTTTCGAAAGGCGATGTCTGTTTTATTGTAAGTTATTCCAAAATAATTCCGAAATCCTTTTTGCAATTTCATTCGAATAACATTGTCGTTCATGAAAGTGAGCTGCCGAAAGGAAAAGGTTGGTCGCCGATGACATGGCAAATAGTAGAAGGAAAATCTTCGATACCGTTTACATTATTTGAAGCTTCTTCAGAGGGTGTTGATGCCGGAGTTGTTTACATTAGAGACAGTCTTTTTTTGTCAGGAAGTGAATTGGTAGATGAGTGGCGAGATAAACAAGCGGATAAAACCTTCGAGATGTGTTTGCGTTTTTTGGAACATTATCGATATTATTTAGAACACTTTGAAACTCAATCTGGGGAAGATTCATTTTATAAAAAAAGAACCCCTGTTGATTCAGAGCTAAATATTAACTCTTCAATTTTGGATCAATTTAATCTTCTCCGCGTTGTTGATAATGAGAAATATCCAGCTTATTTTGTAAAAGATGGAAAAAAATATATCATCAAAATATTTAATGGATGATCATATGAATAAAAAAAAGATTTTAGTGGTCGCAGCACACCCCGATGACGAAGTTTTAGGTTGCGGCGGAACGATGGCTCGTTTATCTGAAGAAGGCCATGATGTACATGTTTTAATTCTTGCAGAGGGTCTGACGAGTCGGGAAATAAAGCGAGATAGAGAATCCAAAATATCAGAATTAAATTCGCTTTCTAATGATGCACACAAAGCCAACCTTTCACTCGGTGTTAAAACTGTTGAACTTTATGATTTTCCGGACAACAGAATGGATTCCATTGATCGTTTAGATGTGATTAAGGTAGTTGAACGAAAAATTGATGATATTGGGCCTTCAGTAATTTTTACTCATTTTGGAAATGATTTAAATGTCGATCACCGTATTACAAATGATGCAGTTGTTACTGCCTGCAGAGTTTATCCAAATCAAGTAGTTGAGGAACTTTTTTTCTTTGAAGTTGCTTCTAGCACGGAATGGCAAATTTCGCCTAACTTTGGCAGTTTTCAACCAAATGTTTATTATAAACTTAGTTTGCAGCAGATGGAAAAGAAAAAAAATGCCCTTTCCATTTATGAATCAGAGATGAGACCTTTCCCACATGCACGCTCGATTGAAGCAGTTGAAGCCTTAGGAAAATGGAGAGGGACTAATATTGGTTATTCGTTTGCAGAAGCCTTTGTTGTCGGCAGGTTGATTCGATAATTCAAATGAAAGAATATATTGTTGCAGCAGTGGGAAAGTGGAACCGCGAGTTATTCGAATGCGAATCCAAGTTAATACCTGGTAAATGGAAATTTGTAGATAATCCGGAAAGTTTAGATCTTGTTCTAGCAGATTCGAGTCCAAGATACATTTTTTTTCCACATTGGAGGTGGATAGTTCCTCCGCGGATTCTTAACCAGTATGAATGTATCTGTTTTCATATGACAGATGTACCTTACGGAAGAGGTGGATCTCCTTTGCAGAATTTAATCATTCGAGGTCACAAGGAAACAGTCCTGACAGCACTTCGAATGGAGAAGGGATTGGATACAGGACCTGTGTATATGAAGCTTCCTTTGGATTTAAACGGTTCCGCCGAAGAAATTTATACCCGAACATCTACTTTGACTTGGAAGATGATTTCTGAATTTGTATCGAATGAACCCCGAGCGACTCCACAAGAAGGAGAGCCAGTTATTTTTAAACGCAGGAAACCAGAAGAAAGCGAATTGCCTGAAACATTGGAGTTAGAAAAAATTTATGATTTTATACGGATGTTAGATGCAGATGGTTATCCCAATGCGTATATTAATTTTGGAAACTATCAATTAAAATTTAACCAGGCAAAATACTTGGATGGAAAACTATCAGCAAACGTAGAATTTATTTTGAAAGAAGAATTATGAATACAATAACAATTAATCAACGAAAAATTGGAAAAGAATTTCCTCCTTATATCATCGCTGAGCTTTCGGCTAATCATAATGGTAAGATTGAGCGTGCATTGGAAACTATTAAATTCGCCAAAGAATCTGGTGCAGATGCAATCAAAATTCAAACATATACTGCTGATACAATGACAATCGATTGTGATAAAGAAGACTTCCAGATTCACGGTGGTCTTTGGGATGGATATAAACTATATGATCTATATAAATGGGCAGAAACTCCTTTTGAATGGCATAAAGAGATTTTTGATTATGCAAAAAAAATTGGAATCACAATATTTTCTACTCCGTTTGATGAAACAGCTGTAGACCTCCTCGAAAATTTGAATGCCCCCGCTTATAAAGTTGCTTCTTTTGAAGCAACTGATTTGCCTCTGATTCGTTATATAGCATCTACAAAAAAGCCTATGATCATGTCGACTGGAATGGCCAATTATCAAGAGATACTAGAGATGGTGGACGCAGCAAGGAGTGGAGGGTGTAAGGATTTGATTTTACTACATTGTATCAGCAGTTATCCTGCTCCGATAGATCAATCAAATTTGCTAACGATCCCTGATATGCGAGAGAAATTCGGGGTTCAAATTGGCCTTTCTGATCATACCCTAACAAATACGGCTTCCATTACGTCAGTTGCTTTAGGTGCGACTGTTATCGAAAAACACTTCATTATCGATCGATCTGAGAAGGGGCCGGACTCTGAATTTTCTATCACCCCTGAAGAACTAAATGCCCTATGCCGCGAAAC
Organism: Leptospira meyeri; assembly: GCF_004368965.1. Taxonomy (NCBI): domain Bacteria; kingdom Pseudomonadati; phylum Spirochaetota; class Leptospiria; order Leptospirales; family Leptospiraceae; genus Leptospira; species Leptospira meyeri. Next base: position 144,449 of record NZ_SORO01000001.1, read on the forward strand.
AAAGGACGCATGGCTTGCGTTAGGTGTAGCAGGTTATGATCGTAAGCCGGCAGAAGAAGCAAATTTAGTATTTAGAAGATCACTATATTTTATCAAAGATTTGAAAGCTGGGGATACAATTAAAAAGGGAGATATTCGTCGAATACGTCCAGGATATGGCTTGGCTCCGAAGTATGCAGAAGAATTGATTGGCAAAAAACTGAAACAAGATGTTACCGTTGGAACCGCCGTAAAATGGGAGTTATTGGGTTAATTTATGGAAAAGGTTAAAACTAAAATAGTTGCTACGATCGAAGCAAGGATGACTTCCTCTCGATTACCAGGGAAAGTATTAAAGGAAGTATTGAATAAGCCAATGTTGTATTATTTAGTGCAACGGTTGAGAATGGTTCCTTCAATTGATGAAATTGTTTTAGCCACGACAATAAACAAAACGGATGATGTTTTAATCGATTTTGCCAAAAATGAGGGAATTTCTTATTTTCGGGGAAGTGAAGATGATGTTATGTCCAGAGTTGTGGGTGCAGGAGAATCTGCTAAGGCTGATGTCATTGTCGAAATAACAGCAGACTGTCCTATTATTGATCCAGCTGTAGTCGATCAAACAATACAATTATATTTACATAATCCATGTGATTATGCAAGTAATGTAGTCGTACGTTCCTATCCCATAGGAATGGATACACAAGTTTTTTCATTAGATACACTTAAAAAATCTTTCAATATGACTGAAGACAAGTTAGATAGGGAACATGTCACAAGACATATCAGACAAAATCCCGATTTGTTCAAACAAGTTCATTTAGTGTCATCTTATTTGGATTATTGGCCAGAACTTGCGGTAACTTTGGATGAGGCTTCTGATTATGAGTTAATCAAAAAAATCATAGAATATTTTTATGAAAAAAATCCATATTTTTCTTGTGCAGACATCGTTGCGCTAATCAAGGAAAAGGAGTCTTGGCTTGAGATAAACCGGGATGTAAAGAGAAAAGGTCTCAATTGAAACAATACTCAGCTGCAGTAGTAGGGCTTGGTAGTATCGGTCAGGGTCTCGATTACGATCAGGATATTGATCGAAATGATATTTGTTTAACACATACATCCGCATATTTCCAACACAATGGATTTCACTTGGTTGCTGGTGTTGATACCTTGGGCAGTTTTCGGGAGAAATTCAGTGCCAAATATAAATCACCTGCTTTTGAAACTGTTTCCGAATTAAAAAAATATAATCCAGATGTCATATCTATCTGTGTTCCAAGTCATTTGCACAAATCTATTTTTGATGAAGTAATAGACCTCGGGCCGAAAGCCATTGTTTGTGAAAAACCAATTTGTGATAGTATAAACGATGCCGATGAAATGGTGAAAAAAGCCCAGTCAAAACAATGTCTACTACTTGTAAACTTTATACGTCGTTTTGAAAAAGGACATGTTGAATTAAAGAAAAAATTTGATAGAAATGAATTTGGGAAAATTCGTAAAGTCTCAGTGTTTTATTCTAAAGGTGTTTTGAATAACGGATCCCATTTCATAAATCTGTTATCATTTTTCTTTGGAGAACCTACTTATTGTAAGGTGCTTAAAGTTGGAAATGTTTTGGGAAATTCAGATCTCGAACCGGATTTTCTTCTCCATTTTGAAAACGGAGTGGATGCGTACTTTATGGCAGGGAATGAAGATGATTTTTCAGTTAAGGAAATTGTGTTTTTAACTGAGAAGGGAATCATCAATTACCAACAAGGTGGAGTAAAGATAGAATATTTTCCCGTTGAAACAAGTTCTGTATTTAAAGATTATAAAATTAAATCATTCAATAGTCAGCTTGTAACTACCGATTTCAATCGATACCAGTGGTATACAATGGATGCACTGTATAATTATTTGGAAAATGAAATTGATTGTGAATCAGACGGTAGTTCTGCGTTAAATACTCAGTTAGTAGTAGATCAAATTTTCTCTCAATGTTCGAATATGGAAGGAATGAATTAAATGGAAAAGTTAGCTTACTTAGGTGGCAAAAAAACTATTAATAAAGAATTAAAACCATATATTTCCTTTGGAAAAGAGGAAATTGAATCGGTTCAATCTGTTTTGCAATCTGGTGAATTGTCTCGATTCTATGGTTCTTGGCATGAAGATTTTTTCGGTGGTAAGAAAGTAAAGGAATTTGAATCAAACTGGTCCAAAGAATTTGGAATTGAGTATTCAGTAAGTGTAAATTCAGCAACATCCGGTTTAATAGCCGCCTTAGGAGCCGTTGGTGTAGAACCTTTTGACGAAGTTTTAGTAAGTCCTTGGACTATGTGTGCTTCTGCCACTGCTATTTTAGTTTGGAATGCAATACCAGTGTTTGTTGATATCAATCCTGATAATTTTAATATTGATCCATCAAAAATTAGGTCATTGATCACAAAAAAAACGAAAGCTATTGTTGTACCTGATATTTTTGGTCAATCGGCTCAGCTTACTGAAATTTTGAAAATAGCAAAAGAATTCGGTTTAAAAGTAATTGAAGATGCCTCACAAGCTCCGGGAGCAATGTATAGGGGAAAAAAAGTAGGCACTAATGCCGATATTGGTGTGTTTAGTTTGAATTACCATAAACATATCCATACTGGAGAAGGCGGAATTTGTGTTACTGCAGATGCAAAACTTGCAGAAAGACTGCAATTGATACGAAATCATGCGGAGGCAGTAGTCGGTCCCAAAGGTGAAATTGATATCTCTAATATGATTGGTTTTAATTTTAGATTGGGAGAAATTGAGTCAGCAATTGGAATTGAACAACTAAAAAAACTCCCTTCAATTGCTGAACAGCGGATTCGTGCTGGTGCACTTTTAAACGAAGGTTTGAAAGATTTAAAAGGATTAAAACTTCCTGTACCATTGGATGGATGTACACACGTTTATTATATGTATGGTTTGATTGTTGATTTTGATTCGTTAGGCATTACTCGTGAGAAGTTAATTGAGGTTTTAACTGCAGAGGGAATCCCTAGTTTAAGGCCGAGTTATTTAAATATTCATCTACTTCCCATGTACCAAAAAAGAATTGCTTATGGTAAATCGGGTTTTCCATGGATTTCTCCTGGTGAGACAAGTAAAGTTACCTATGAAAAAGGAATCTGCCCTATTGCAGAGAACCTCCAAGATAAGAGTTACATTGGTTTTTATTTTGGCGGTTTTGCTCTGGACGATGAAGAAATTAACTTATTAATTGCAGCCTTTCATAAAGTTTGGAATCAATTAGACTTAATTAAATGAAAAAATTTTCTTTGTTACCAAATCTCAGTGGCAAAGGGGTATTTGTATTTAGTGATCCAGGTGGAGCTAAGCCAGTTTTAGCATTTTTGAAGTTAAATCATAAACTTCAAAACTACAAAGTTTTTTCTGATAGAAGTTATGATTTTTTCTCCGACTTTGATATTCCGGTCACAATTTATACGGAAGGTGATGAGTTAAAATTTGGTGATACATTTGATGCAGATTTTCTTTTCACCGGTACATCAGTTAATTCATCAATCGAAGTTAAGTTTATAAAGGCATTTAAGGAAAGGAAAATAAAAACCTATTCTTTTATCGATCATTATACTCGAATTTTGCCTAGATATGAGTGGGAAGGGGATTACTATTTTTCCGATGTAATTTGTGTGTTGGATGAAGTTGCAGAGAAAATAGTTCGGTTAGAGATACCTAACGCAGATGTTATCGTTTCTGGAAATTATTTTCAAGAATACATTCGAAATTGGATTCCTAAAGTAAGTAGGGAAACATTTCTACAAAATCTTGGAATTGCCAATACCAAAAAAATCATACTTTTTGCTCCAGATCCAATTAGCCGTGCGAATCATTTAGACCGTTATGGAAAATCTGAATACGGATTTGATGAATACAGTGTTTTTCAAAATCTTTTAAGAGCGTTACCAAAAGAATCTCAATCAGAATATGTAGTTGTGATTAAGATGCATCCGAACCAGGATAAAGAAACTTTTTTATCATTCATTAAAGATTCCGGAGCGAATGTCATCATAGGTGATCAGTTCCACACTTTAACTTTATTATACTATTCAAACATTATTGTTGGTATGTTTTCCAATATATTGATAGAAGGTAATATATTGGGAGCGAAGGTAATTCGGTGTTTGATCGACCTTAAGTGTGATGATCCCTTCGAAGGCAAAAATGTTGGTGAACCAGCCTATGAATTAAATCAAATGAAAGATCTTATTCTCAATTACCTCAATGACCAGGATGATTCAAAATGATTTTACCAAATGAATTCTTATCAGCTGATGGACTATATTTAAGAGGATTACAACCTGAAGATGCTGCCGGAAACTATTTAAAATGGTTTAATGATCCTGAAGTTTGTTTTGGAAATTCGCATGGTGTTTTTCCGGTTAATCAAAAATCTTTAGTAGAATATATCGATAATTCTTATAAATCAAACCAACAATTGGTTTTTGCAATGATCGAGAATAAAAACCGCACGCACATTGGTAATATTTCTCTGCAAGGTATCAATTGGATAAACCGAACAGCTGAATTCGCTATATTTCTCGGTGAAAAATCTTATTGGGGGAAGGGTTTGGCACTCCAAGCTGGAAACTTAATCGTTCAGCATGGTTTTAAAGTGATGAACTTAAATCGTATTTATTGTGGTACTTTTTCTAACAATCAGGGAATGATAAAATTAGCGAAAGCATTGAAAATGACCCAAGAGGGAGTTCGTAGAAAAGCTATTTATAAAAATGGCATATACCTAGATATGATTGAGTTTGGTGTTTTGCGGGATGAGTTTCTTTGAGATTACAAATTCGTTTTAAATCAAAGTTTTATCACATTGATTAGGGTAGTTTAAAAATTTAAGTTATGAAAATACTCGCCTTTGCTCCGCATTCATATTTGTGGCCACATGCATTTCCTGAAGCTCAAGTTTTGCATTCATTACGAGCGCAGGGTGCCGAAATATTGTATGTTGGGTGTGGAGAGGCACTGAATTCCTGGTGTATTCCGATGGAATCGACCGGTGCCGACGAATCACTGGAAGAGGCAAAAAAGAAAGAAATCTGCATTCAATGTGTAGAGAATAATAAAAAAATTAATAACATCTTTCATTTTTCGCACACAACCATAGCGGAAATACTTCAAAGGGAAGACTTTGAATCGATTGAAGAAATTATGAATTCGTTGTCTGCCAGAAACGTAATGGATTTTCAATTAGATGGGCTGAGTTTTGGAAGGTATTCATTATATAATCATTTCCTTCAGCATAAAAAAATTGAATTTGTTATCGATGAAGATTCATGGGATGCAGTTCGATTGCACTTGATTACTTGCCTTCGGTCTTATTTTGCTGGCAAACGACTCATCGAGAGTTATAAACCTGATGTTGTATTCTTTTATAGCTCAGGTTATTCTGTAAATTTAGTTGTACGTTTGTACGCAGAGGCGAAGCAAATCCCATGTTATTCTGTTTTTGCCGGTTCCAATTGGTCAAATCGCCTTAAAACCATTCATATCGCAAAAAAGAATTCGTTTACCCATTTTTATGAAAGAGATGAACTGTGGAAAAAAAAATTTAGATTTCTTCCTGCCACTAAAGAATCTCTAAATAATGTGAAAAGTTTTCTTCATTTCATTTTAAAAGGTCAGAGTTCTTTTTTATATGGTGGGAAACCTTCCAGGAAGACTGCTAAAGAAATCAGGGATTTATTTCAAATTCCAGAAACCGCAAAAATAACATTACTTGCAACAAGCAGCTATGATGAATTAAAATCTGCTCAATTAGTTGACGAATTACCGTTAGAAAAATCAGCAATATTTGCCAATCAAATAGAGTGGATCAAGGAAACTGTTGAGTTCTATAAGGAAAAGACAGATTGTTTTTTGATAATACGAATTCATCCGCGCGAACTCCCAAATCAAAGAGATCAAGTGTTATCAAAACATTATATCGAACTAAAAAGAATATTTGATAACTTGCCCAAAAATGTTAAAGTGAATCTTCCAAGCGATCATCTTTCTTTTTATGATTTATTAGAGCATATTGATTTCGGTTTAATTTCCTGGTCATCAGCTGGAAGAGATATGGCTGTATGGGGAATACCATTTATATCGTATCTTGATGATTATTCTTTTTATCCAAGAAGTGATCTCGGCAGTGTTGCTAAAAGTAAAGCTGAATATTTTGTACAAATTGACAAATTGATCTCAGATGACGGTTGGTCCTTTGACCGTATTATCAAAACCTTTCGATGGTTAGGTTTTGAAATGTATGATACTGTATTTGATATGAGTGATATCATTGATGATAGGCTGGTATTACTTGAAAGTTTTTTTTGGAGAAATTTGAGACGTGTTTTGAGGCGACTAAAATTGGATCATTTTCTAAAGCCACAACTAAGGGTTGCGAAGCAAGGAAAACTGATGTTCGAGCGAGTAGTTAGCGGTAGACCTACTGAAGAAATATTGGAAGTGGATAGGATGCGGTTGTCACCAGAGAAAGAATTAGATGAAGTGAAGGAAATTTTGAATTCAATATGCGAAGTTCAGTTCGGTGAAAATTGGAAAGAAAATTTATCTAGTAAGTTAAGAAATAATATTTTTGGGTATATTAAGTAATGAGGATGAAGGCATGAAATTGATAAAATTAATAATCGTAAAATCGTTTCGTTTGATCGGAATCGACTGGTTCTTTATTAAGGACATTTTAAATGTGATAAGAGGATTTCGTGTTGTTAATCGTGAGATGAGGACTCCTCTGGAATCATTTCATAGTATGATCAACCTGTTTTGTCGAACAAGAGGTCGTTCTAATCAAATAATCCACAAAATTGTTAGTTTGTTTAGTTCTAAGGTTAAGTTAGACAGTATTGACGGGATCGTACCGATTAAGTCCAAATTGGATTTGAAGAAAGTTGTCAAGCAGTTGGACGAAAAAGGATATGTAGTGTTTGAGAATGTTCTAACAGAAGAGGTGTGTGACTATTTATATAAATTCGGAACGACTACCGAGAGTAGTGCGCGCCCTCTGTATTCTGGTAGGGGACAGGTAGCAAAGAACACCATTATCGATTTTAATAATTTAATTGCAATTCACTATGATTTTAACGAGGAAACATTAATTAATGATCCGGTAATCCAGTCTTTGATGGCTGATAAGTCTTTGATTGCAATAGCACAGGAATATTTGAATTGTACTCCAATATCTAATGTTACAGGAATGTGGTGGCAAACAGATTTTGAAAAAACACCAAATGATGAGGCTGCGACAATGTGGCATTTTGATATGGACCACGTTCGATGGATTAAATATTTTTTCTATATTACGGATGTGAATACAAACAGCGGACCACATTGTTTTGTTGAGGGAACCCATAAACCTGGAAAAATTCCGAAAAAACTATTAAAGAGAGGATATGCTCGTATTACCGATGAGGAAATTGCGGAAGCATATCCCGAGAACATGGTAAAGGAATTTATTGGTAAAAGAGGAACTTTAATAATTGAAGATACAATTGGTTTACACAAAGGAAAACATGTTGTGGATGGCTCTAGATTGTTGTTTCAATTAACTTTCAGTGATCATTTATTTGGAGGAAATTACCCTGAGAGGAAGTTTAGGAAATTTACAGATTCGAAAGTAAAAGAATTTATTTTTAAAAACCCGAAAATATTTAGAAAATATTTAGAAACTTCAGTTAATCAATGATTCGTAAGATTAGAAGTTACTTTATTCACCGTATCATAAAGATTCTTAATCGGCTTTTGAACGATAGATTCGAGCAGATTTCGAATCGTTATCATTTGGTTTGTGAAGGAACTTTTTACTCTTCAAATGGTTGTTCGATTGGTGTCGGATCGAATTTAATTATACCAAATGGCACTGAGTTATTACTAGGTGAAGGTGTCTATATTGGTCGTAACGTGGAAATTGGACCTGGTAATCGAATTGAAATAGGCGATTATACATCTATCCAAGATCGAACTACCATACTTGGAGATGTATCCATTGGTCGTTATTGTACATTTGCAGCAAACATCAGTATTAGTTCAGGGAATCATTATTTTGATAAATTCCCTGAGTTGAATATTAAAGATCAGGATCGTAGAGTTTTGAAGGATCCTGAGCTTAGAAACCAACATAGTAAACCAGTGGTAATTGAAGATGATTGTTGGTTAGGTGCAAACGTGTTTGTGATGAATGGCTTAAAAATTGGGAAGGGATGCGTTATCGGAGCCAACGCTGTGATAACAAAGGATGTTTTACCTTATTCTGTTGTTGCAGGCGTTCCTGGAAAAAAAATTAGAAATAGAATAAATTTTATTCCACCTACTTCACTAGACTATAACCGAAGTATTGATTTACCTTATTTTTACTCCGGTTTTTTAGTTTCTGATGCAGAAAGAGAACGTTATCACGAATTGAATGGTCTTGGCACAAAAAAACAATTCTCAATTGCATTAAAACACGATTCTGGGGACGTAGTTGTAGTTCGTTGTAAGAAAATTGTATCTGAAAAAGTTTGGTTGAGATATAATGATTCGAAACAAGAGTTATCTGATGAATTTACGGATCTAAGTTTTCGATTGGATAGTGAAGAATCTATCATTCATTTTTCTCTTGCGATTGATCCAAATCAGAATCTGGATAAATCTTTGTCTTTGATTGTAGTTGGATCATGTTCTATCAAAAAACAATGATCCTTTAAAGATCATATTTTGATTTTTCATCATTACTCTCTAACAGCGAATTTGTTCGAATAAGGTTGCAAATAAAAATGAATAGCATTAATACTCCTGAGCTTGTCGAAGATTGGGACTTGATTTTAGAACCACGTAGAAAGTGGTATTCCTTGCGTTTAGGTGAAATCATTCGATATAGAGATTTACTTTTTCTATTCGTGAGAAGAGATATAGTTTCTGTATATAAACAAACAATCCTTGGCCCCATATGGTTTTTTATTCAACCAGTTTTAACCTCTTTAACTTTTGCAGTAATATTTGGAGTGGTAGCAGGAATTGCTACTGATGGTATTCCAAATTTTCTATTTTATTTAAGTGGAATTACAATTTGGAATTACTTTGCTGATACTTTAGTGAAAACTTCTGATACTTTTGTGGTCAATGCTGCAATATTTGGAAAAGTTTATTTTCCTCGCTTAATCGTTCCAATATCAATTGCTATTTCAAATTTGGTTAAATTTTTTCTGCAGTTTGTTTTGTTATTAGGGGTGATGTTGTTTTATAGCTTTTTAGGGACAGAGATAAAGATAAGTTTTTACTACCTTTTAATCCCTTTTTTGATTTTTTTGATGGGTATTATTGGTTTAGGATTTGGTATTATTATTTCATCCTTAACAACAAAGTATCGGGATTTGAAATTTTTGGTTAATTTTGGTGTACAACTCTTGATGTATTGTTCACCGATCGTTTTTCCTCTTTCGATCGTAACTAATAATTTTCCGAAGATGAAATTAATTTTATTATTAAATCCAGTTACAAGTTTGATCGAGGCTTTTCGTTTTATCCTTCTCGGAGTTGGTGTTTTTGATTGGGTCTATCTCGGAATCAGTTTGGGATTTACCATCGTTTTAGTTTTTCTTTCAATAATCATTTTCAATCGAGTTGAGAGATCATTTATCGATACTGTTTAGAGTCAGTGTTGAGTTTTAGGAAACAAAATTCATGAGTGATGTAGTTTTACGAATAGATAATATCTCAAAACAATATAGATTGGGTCAAATAAGCACAGGTTCTTTGGCTCATGATTTAAACCGATGGTGGAAACTTCTCCGAGGGAAAGAAGATCCTTATTTGCAAGTAGGGCAAGTTAATGACCGAAGTGTTGCTAGTGATAGTGAATACGTATGGTCGTTAAAAAATGTTAGTTTTGATGTAAAACGTGGAGATGTTGTTGGCATTATCGGTAAGAATGGTGCTGGAAAATCGACTCTTTTGAAAATACTATCCCAGGTTACTTCGCCTACACAGGGCAGTGTTAAAATTAAAGGCCGTGTTGCTGCATTGTTAGAAGTTGGAACTGGATTTCATCCTGACCTTACAGGTCGCGAGAATGTTTTTCTGAATGGGGCTATACTTGGAATGACCTCGGCAGAGATTAAAAGTAAATTTGATGAAATCATAAACTTTAGCGGAGTTGAAAAATACATCGATACTCCTGTTAAAAGATATTCTTCTGGAATGATGGTTCGCTTAGGATTTGCAGTTGCAGCACATTTGGAGCCGGAGATTTTGATTGTAGATGAAGTGTTGGCTGTCGGTGATGCTGAGTTTCAAAAGAAATGTTTAGGTAAAATCCAAAATGTTTCGAGTGAAGGAAGAACAGTTCTTTTTGTTAGTCACAATATGCAAGCACTTCAAGCAATTTGTAAACGAGGCATTTTGCTAAAACATGGAATGGTCGAAGAAAATAGTGATATTGATGTTTGCATTCAAAAATACACTGGTCTCTTTCAAGAAGCAAATTTAGAAAATTTAGCAATTAATGATCGATTGGGTCGCACGAATAGCAATGGAAATGCTTTGTTTACGAGTGTGAGTCCTCGAACGGGAAACCAACATTCTTGGAGCTTTGATTCAAAAGATGATGTTTATTTAGATTTTACTTTAAATATTCGAGAACATTGTGATGGACTATCATTTTATTTTGCATTAATCGAACCTCTGGCAATGAGTGTGATTACAAATTATAAAACACGTATGACAGAACATTCTCCAAAGGTTGGGGAGCCATTCCATTTTTCCTTAAAAATTCCTAAAAATTCTCTTCGTGTTGGACAATATTTAATGTACATTGCCATTGGAGATAAGGATCTAAGGAAATGGTATGACGTCATTGATAATAACATAAATTTACCAGCGCTTAGTATCACTTCTTCCGAACTGGATCCACATCACAATATGGGTTTAGTGAGTCTGCCATTTGAATTGAAGATAGAAAAATAATTAGTCTATTCTGCTAAAGGTGTTAATTTGTTTTTAATTAAAAGAATAGTAAATAAACTTCAAAGTAAAAACTACTTTCGTTCTTATTCCCAAGAAGGAGAGGATATGGTTCTCCGCGATCTTTTTGGAGATAAAAGAGATGGTCATTTTGTGGACATTGGAGCTTATGATCCGTTTCGATTTTCCAATACAAATTATTTTTATGAATTGGGTTGGACTGGTATCAACATTGAGCCGTCCCCAGATGGGTTTCGACAATTTGAAATACATAGAAAACAAGATATAAATTTGAATATTGGAATTGGTTTAGTAGAATCTGAATTAGTTTATTATCGATTTGAAGAAGCTGCTTTGAATACCTTCGATGCCGAAAGAGTTAAGTTCTTAGAAGAAACCACGAATTATAAATCAAAAGATAGCGTAAAGGTTAAGGTAAGACCACTTGCAAGTGTTTTGCAGGAGTTCTCTTTGGATAAAAAGATCGATTTTATGAATATTGATGTGGAATGGAATGAAATTTCGGTTTTGAAATCCGGGGATTGGAAGAAGTTTAGACCGAAAGTAATATTAATAGAAATTCTAAATTTTGAGCTTGAGACAATTGCTAAAAATCCAATCCATCTTTTATTAAATGAAATCGGGTATTCATTTTATTGTAAAACTCCTCGCACTTGTTTTTATTTAGATAAAAACTTCTCTATTTAAAAAGGCCTTCCTAATTCATTTTGCCAAAATCTTAACCAATGAAATACGCTCCTATCATAATATTTGTATATAACAGGCCTGACCATACGAAACGTGTGATTAATTCTTTGATTGCGAATGAAGAAGCTTCTGAATCGGATTTAATTATATACTCTGATTTTGCGAAAGCAGAAACTCATTTAGCGAAAGTCAATGAAGTTAGATCCTATTTAAAAGAAGTTAGAGGTTTTAAATCAGTTCGAATTGTTGAAAGAACAGAAAATTATGGCCTTGCTAAATCAATCATAAGTGGCGTTTCTGAGGTAATTGAACAGTCTGGATCTGTTATTGTTTTAGAAGACGATATCCTCGTAAGTCCGTATTTTTTACGGTTTATGAATTCTGGATTAGAAAAGTATAAAGAGGAAGAAAAGGTCGCAAGTATTCATGGATACAGTTACCCAATGGATACAATTGGGTTAGATGATACTTACTTTATAAGAGGGGCTGATTGTTGGGGATGGGCTACCTGGCGAAGGGCTTGGCAATATTTTGAACCTGATGGTAAAAAATTGCGGGATCAATTAATTAGAGAAGATTTAGTAGCACGTTTTGATTACGACCATACGTATCCATTTTTCCAGATGCTGAATGATCAAATTTTAGGTCGTAATAATAGTTGGGCAATCCGCTGGCACGCTTCGGTTTTTTTAAAGAATAAACTTACTTTGTATCCGAAAGAAAGTTTAATTTTAAATATTGGATTAGATAATTCTGGTACACACTGCGATGATAATGATTATTTGAGCAAAGAATTTTCGTTAAAATGTAATCATGAGTTCCCTAAGGTTATAGAGGAAAATTTTGAAGCAAGAAATCGGATGGTTAACTATTTTCGATCCATTTCTAAACAGCAAAATCCATCTCTGTATTCCCGTTTTTCTAGAATCGCTGCTCGTTTACTTGGATTCGCTAAGAGAATTCTAAAAAGAGTTTTTGGATTTCTGAGGAATAAAGAGAGAAAGGTTGAAATTACTTTTACTGGCAATTATGCAACTTGGGACGAAGCATCGACAATTTGTTCAGGTTACGATTCAGATATAATCATCAATAAAGTAAAGGATTCTTTACGATTAGTTCGAGATGGAAAAGCCATTTATGAACGTGATTCGGTTATTTTTGATAACATCGAATATTCGCAGCCACTTTTAGCAGGATTATTATTTGCATCAGCCTTGAATGGTGGGAAGCTGAAGGTTTTAGATTTTGGCGGATCACTTGGTAGTAGTTATTTTCAGAACCGGAAATTTTTATCTGAATTGCCTTTGGTAGAGTGGAGTATCGTTGAACAAGAGAAGATGGTCTCCATCGGAAAGTTAGAGTTCGAAAATAAAGAACTCCGCTTTTTTCATACGATAGATGAGGCAGTAAAGAATCGGCAGCCAGAAACAGTAATTTTGTCGAGCGTTTTGCCATACATCAAAAATCCTTATGAAGTATTAGCGTTAATCAAAAGTTTTAATTTTGAAACAATCATTGTTGATCGAACTCCTTTTTTTATAAAAGATCTACCTGATCGCATTACGATTGAGACTGTCCCTCCAGAAATTTACATTGCAAAGTATCCTGCTTGGTTTTTTAATTATAAAACTTTTTTGGATTTTTTATCAGATAAATATGAATTGGTGGAATCCTTTGAATCAAATGACCACTATTCTTTGGTCGACGCTGAAATTATCTATCGAGCATTGATATTTAAGAGAAAAATATGAATAGAGACTTCTTACCGAATTTTAAATACATCTTCTTGAATCCGTTCTTTATTACGAGACGGTTCCTTTTTTTGAACATCCAGAAATTAAGTGTCCATATAAAAAAGGGGAAGTTACTTGATATAGGATGTGGCACAAAGCCGTATCAGAAATTTTTTCAAGAAGCCGAATATGTAGGAATGGATTATGCACATGGAATTAATTCGGCAAATCCAGTTGCTGATGTTTTCTATGATGGAAAGAATTTTCCATTTAAGGCAAATACCTTTGATTATTTTTTAGCAACAGAAGTTCTGGAACACGTTTTTAATCCAGATGAGTTCATTCTTGAAATCAAACGAGTCCTTAAAAAAGGAGGAATAGGCATTGTTACTGTTCCATTTGTTTGGGATGAACATGAAGTTCCATATGATTTTGCAAGATATTCGTCGTTTGGTGTTAAGGCATTATTGGAGCGAAATGGTTTTCAAATTCTAGAACAACATAAAACGGGAAACTTTGTTTTAACTCTTGGGCAAATGTTTTGTACTTATTTATATTATTATTTTTCCAGGAAGCGCTCAATCTATAGATTAAGTTTGCCTTTGGTGTTTGCTCCGATTCAGTTAATGACAATCTTTTTGTCTAAACTGCTTCCATCTAACAATGGATTTTACTTAGACAATATTCTTTTGGTGAAGAAAAAATAAACTTTGTTATGGATGAACTCATTGTAAAGAACTCAGGTTATGTTCGGCTGAAGCAGTTTGTTGATCAAAGAGAGGGGAGTCTAACTGTTGCCGAATCTAATCGAGACATTCCTTTCGAGATCAAGAGGACGTATTATATCATTCAAAAAAATGCTTCTGATGTCACTCGCGGAAATCACGCACATAAAGAAACAGTTCAGGTAATTTTTTGCCTAAGTGGCAGCTTTGTTTTACATCTAGACGATGGGAAAAATACACAAAAAATTTTGATGAATGAAAGTAATCTTGGTGTCATACTAGGAAAAGAGTTGTGGCATTCCATGGAATCAATTTCCTCCGATTGCATTATGTTGGTATATGCTTCTGACTATTTTGATGAAGATGATTATCTCCGTAAGTACGATGAATTTTTGAAATACATTGCTGAAGAAAGAAATGATTGAATATGAAAATTTAAAACTCTTAAATGCTCCTTTCCAGGAGGAGATTGATGAAGCTGTGTTACGTGTTTCACAGAGTGGTTGGTTTATACTTGGAAATGAATTGGAAAAGTTCGAGGCAGAGTTTGCAGCTTTTAATGGTAACAAGTATTGTATCGGCGTTGCCTCTGGATTAGATGCTTTGATATTAAGTCTTAAATATTATAATTTCCCAGAGGGGATGGAGGTAATTGTTCCCTCTAATACTTATATTGCGACTATTTTATCTATCATACAAAACGGACTAAAGCCTGTTTTAGTGGAACCTTCGATTGATACTTATAATATTGATCCTGTAAAAATAAAAGAAAAGATAACTAGGGATACTTGTGCAGTGATGGTGGTACATCTTTATGGTCGGCCCTGTGATATGGAGCCGATTGTAGAAATTTGTAACGTGAATAATCTAGTTTTAATTGAAGATTGTGCGCAAGCACATGGTGCAAAATATAACCAAAAGAATGTTGGTACATTTGGTCATGTAAATGCTTTTAGTTTTTATCCCACAAAGAACTTAGGAGCATTTGGAGATGCAGGTGCTGTTGTAACGGATGATCCGGATATCGCTGATAAAATACGAAAACTCCGAAACTATGGTTCTTCGGTAAAATACTATAATGAATTTGTCGGAATGAATTCACGACTTGATGAAATACAAGCAGCTATTCTTTCGGTAAAGTTAAAATATCTTTCCAAAATCAATCAGCATAAAAAAGAACTTTTCCAGGTTTACGAAACTGGTTTAGCGAACAGGTTTATCAAACCACTACCTGATGATCATAAAATCTATCAGGTCCACCATATTTATCCAATTAGGTCTTTTCATCGCGAAAAGTTGAAAAGTTATCTGTTGGATAACGGAATCAAAACAGAAATTCACTATCCAGTGCCACCTCATAAACAGAGAGCTTTAAATGATTATAAAATAGGCGATTGGGGCAGGGTAGTTGGTTCTTATCCAATTGCAGAAGAAATTCATGAAACGGAACTAAGTTTGCCAATTTCTTTTATTCATTCAAAACCTGAAATAGAACGAGTTGTTGAAGTTTTAAATAGGTGGCAAAACTAATTAATGTCTATTAATTATTATTGTACATTATTTGATTCGAACTATTTACTTCGTGGAGTTTCAATGCTTCAATCCTTGGCTGAAAAGGATCCTTCAGCAAAGGTTTTTGTGTTTCCTTTTGACAATGAATGTTATGGATCTCTCCAAAAATTGAATTTAGATTTTGTTCAATTGATTTCTTTAGCAGAATTTGAGTCCCCCGAGTTACTTCGCGTAAAAAATGAAAGAACAAAAGGAGAATACTGCTGGACCTGCACTCCTTGGATCATTCGTTTTTGTATTGATCAGTTTCGGTTAGAGCATTGCACATATGTCGATGCAGATCTATTCTTTTTCTCTAATCCTCAAGTTTTATTGGATGAGGCAAAGAATTCTTCTGTACTCATCACTGAGCATCGTTACTCTCCTGAATATGATCAGTCTGCTACGGCAGGAATCTATTGTGTTCAGTTCGTTTTCTTTCGAAATGACGCCGATGGGATTCGGATATTACATTGGTGGGCGGACCGATGTCTTGAATGGTGTTATTCTCGTTTTGAAGATGGAAAGTTTGGAGACCAGAAATATTTAGACCATTGGGCTACGGAATTCAATCGAGTCCACATATTAAAACATCTTGGAGGTGGCGTTGCACCTTGGAATGTTCAGCAGTATGAATTTGTTTCGGATAACCATGAAATTATTTTGAAAGAGAAAAGATCAATTCAGCTATTTTCGGTCATATTTTATCATTTTCATGACGTTAAAATTGTTGAGAATCGACTTAGATTTTTTTCAAATTTTTACACTATCCATGAAGATATTTATTCATCTATCTATAATAAATATTCGGAATTTCTAAATAAGAATTTTCACCAACTTCAAACTAGACAGATTCAATCGGAGACTGTTAATCCAATTCTAAAAGATCTTGCTAATTCTTTAAATAACTATAAAGCAATTAAGTCTGGTTCCATTTCCGAAACTTATATATATATAACAAGGAATGGAGATGAAAGTTTGCAGACAATGCATAAGTTCCATTTTCCTTGCTCCACTGAATTTCAAGATTTTTCTTTTTCAGTTTCGTTAAATGAATATAGCAAAGACGGTAAAAATATTTCCGGCATTACCATAGTTCCTTCCAGAGGTAATTCCATAGAATTTTTTCTTCAATCTGTTTTTATCATTGGTTTGAGTTCAAATAATGAAAAAGTTGAATTCTATTTAGATGAAAGAAAGATAAAGAAATTAACAAAAGGAAATTGGCAGAAAAGGAAAGGAAGTTTATTTTCTTTTTATTCTGCCAATGGATTCCTTAATTTGCCAGTAAGTTTGAGGGCAATTATGAATATACAATTTAATGGCCGTTGGAGACTGATAAGTCAGATCGAATCCGCTATCGAAATTTCGAAGTTAAGTTTTTCAAAGCGAATTCTAAAGAGATTAGGATTGTAGGTTTTCATGATTCTATTTGATTTTCAAACTTTTTTAAATCAAAAATATGGTGGGATTTCTCGTTTGTTTGTCGAAGTAATGGATTATCTCGGCAAACATGATAGTGAGTTTGAATTGCCACTGATATCCTCAGAAAATGTAAATTTAATCGGAAAGGATTTCTATAAGCCAAAGTCTAACATAAAGTATGCTTTAGATGTGCCTGAAATTGAAACTTGGCTTTCGGGAAAAAGTTTTTCAGGAAAAACAATTCTTTATTCATTATATAAGTCATACAAGAATCTCAAAAATAAGTTGGTTTTCAGGTTTTTATATAGGAGAAATCAGAAACTAATTACTAACAAACTGTTGGATCAAAAATTAAAAGTTTTTCATCCAACGTATTTTGATAATTACTATTTAGATCAAATTTCGAAAGGTCCGAATAGGTTTGTCATCACAATTTTTGATCTGATACACGAACGTTTTCCCGGCTATTATAAGCCGGATGATATAGCTTTGCGAAACCGAAAGTCGCTTTGTTATGCGGCTGATAGAATCATCGCAATTTCGAAATCAACTAAAAATGATTTAATTGAGTTTTATGGTATTCCAAATGATAAAATAGATGTCATTCATTTAGCTTCCAATTTGCATTTGGCTTCTGATTTAGAATCTAATTTGATTTGGAAAAATTATATCTTATTTGTTGGAGAAAGGGGTGGCTATAAAAATTTCAATAACTTTGTGAATGGCATTTTTCCCATTGTTCAAAAATATAAGATAAATCTAATTTTTGCTGGTGGCGGTAAATTTACTCATGAAGAAAAGGAAACTCTTAAAAAAGCCAATATCTTGGGAAAATCACTCCAGGTTCCTTTTAGGTCTGATTCGGAAATAAAACAACTTTACCAAAATGCTTTGGTATTTGTATTTCCTTCTTTGTATGAAGGATTTGGAATCCCGCTCCTTGAATCAATGTCACTTGGTTGTCCAGTCGCTTGTAGTAATACTAGTTCATTTCCTGAGGTAGTTGGTGACGCTGCGGTAACCTTTGATCCTTGGTATCCAGAATCGATTAGTGATTCTGTCGATCGATTATTCAATTCCGAATCGTTGCGACGAAAAATGATTGCTAAAGGTATAGAACGATCGAAACAATTTTCTTGGGAAAAAACTGGTGAAGAACATCTGAAAATCTATAAACAATTATTGGCATCTTCTTTTGAATCCAAATAACATACCTATTATAACAATTGTTACTCCATCTTTTAATCAAGGAGCTTTTATTTCTGAAACATTAAATTCTGTAATAGAACAAGAAGGTCCATTTTATATAGATTTTATCGTTATGGATGGTCTTTCCTCTGATAACACGGTAGAAATTCTTGAAAAATTTGAAAAAAAAATAAAGGGACACCCCTTGGCGATTCAAATTTCTGACAAAACATTCTACTCAGTTGGAGCAAACGAAGGTGTTTCTTTTTCCTGGAAATCGGAAAGAGATTTTGGTCAGACTGATGCCTTAAACAAAGCTATCCGTTTGATTCTAAAAGAAAGCCAATACTTTAATTGGTTATGCAGTGATGATAAATATAGAACAAAGAATTCTTTAGCATCTTTATTGATGAGATCATTACCAAAGAGTGTTGTGTATGGAAAATCTATCTATGTGGATGAACTTGGTAAAGATTTGAAAGAATATGAAACGGTTCAAGTCACTGAGGAAAATATATTCGAAAATTTCGGAATCGCTCAACCATCGGCATTAGTTTGTTTTAATTCTACTGAAGACCTGGTTTTGGATCTTAAGTATTCATCTATTATGGATCTTTTTCTCTGGGTTAGTTTGTTCCAATTAGGTTATCAGTTTTACTATGTTGACGATCTACTAGTTTCTGATTATAGAATCCATACAAATAGTAAAACATCTTCCTGGCGATTGAAAACATATTCTGAGATTATGTCTTTGATACAGTTCACTGGAAAACAGATATCACAGAAGTTGGTGGGTTCAATGTACCATGAGTGTATTCGTGGTGGAAATGGTAAATTAGGATTAACTATACGATTCCTAAACTCTCGTTACTTAGATGCAATATTGATCAGAGTTTTAAAAATATGTTTCAACCGTTTTAAGTTAAATCTAAGTTTTTTGCTCTCGACTCCAAAAACAAATTGGAATCCATAAGTTTTTTATCATCTCAAATTATTTTCTTCTACTTAGATTGGACAAATAACTATGAAACAGCAAAAAAAGCAAAAGAAACAGATATCGATTGTAATTCCTTCTTTTAATGAAGAGGGAAATATTCAAAAAATTTATAATCGTATTATGTTTAATTTAAAAGATCTGAAATATTCGTTGGAAATTATATTCGTTGATGACGGGAGTTCTGATGGGACTTTAGCTAAGATTAAAGAGCTGTCTTTGAAGTCGAAATTTGTAAAATATATTTCCTTTTCCAAAAATTTTGGACATCAGAAAGCATTAAAGGCAGGATTGGATTTTTCTTCTGGAGATGGTGTGATTTCGTTAGATGCAGATTTGCAGCACCCTCCGGAATTAATTCCTGGGATGATAAAAGATTGGGAAAATGGATTTGATATTGTTTATACAATTAGAAAAAATACAGAGAAAACTTCTTTTTTTAAAAAAATAACTGCAGTTTTGTTTTATAAAATCTTAAATAATTTATCTGGTTTGAATATATCACAAGGAGCTGCTGATTTTAGGCTTTTGGATCGGAAAGTTGTGAATGTGATTCGAAATATGCAAGAAGATAACTTATTTATACGTGGAATGATTCCATGGCTAGGTTTTAAACAAATTGGAATCGAATATGAACCAGAACAGAGAATTTGGGGATCCTCGAAGTATACTTTAAAGAAAATGTTTCTGTTCGCTCTCCAAGGCATAACATCGTTTAGTGTAAAACCTTTGCATTTAACTACATATCTTGGTGGTTTTATTTTTATTTTGAGTTCAATTTATATATTTTATGCGTTGCTTATATATTTTATGCAAGATATTTCAATACCTGGTTGGACATCTATGTTAATTAGTGTTCTTTTTTTGGGTAGTTTAAATTTATTGATGTTAGGTGTTATAGGTGAGTATATTGGTAAAATAATGATAGAATCAAAGAGAAGGCCACAATATATAATTAAGGATAGTAACTTATGAAAACAGATTCCGAAATTCAGCGTGAACATTTTAATGCGATTTCATCAAAGTATTTAGATTCTCGAAAAAATCTAAATCATTTGGCTTACAAAGAAGTTTGGTGGCAGAATATTTTGTCTTTTTTGAAATCGAATTATAGCTTTGATGAAAAAAATAATTCTTTAGAAGCAATGTGCGGACTTGCAGAGGGTAGTAATTTACTTAGAAAAGTTTATCCTAAACTTAAATTATATGCATTTGATTATTCTGATGAAATGGTTTTAGCGGCTCAACGTGAAAATACAGGTTTCGAAAAAATATTCCAGGCAGATGTTGTGAACTTTGTGGAAAAGGAAAAATATGATATTATTATCATTCTTGGCGGATTACATCATGTTCCAAATTTTGTTGATAAAGTTCTTACCAATATTCACCAATCTTTGAAAAAGGGAGGTATATTTATAAACTTAGAACCAACGCATAATAATTTTTTGTTTAAATATGTAAGAGAATCTGTTTATAAGAAAAATTCACTTTTTGAGGAGAATACCGAGAGAGGTTTTACTTTAAGTGAATATAATCAAAAGTTAGCCAAAGCAGGGTTTGGAATCAAAAAACAATTTTTCCCGGGTTTGCTTGGTTACGTGTTATATTACAACCCAGATGCATTTCCTTTCCTTAATATTGGCACTACATTGATCGCAAAGTTATTTTCAAAACTAGATTGGTTATTAGGTAAAACAATCATTGGGCTAAAGTTTTCCTTTGCAACATGGAGTATTGCATATAAAAAGTAATTTTACGTAACCTCAATGAATTCAATAACAGAAAAGAAAATAATATTTTATTTTGCTTCGATTGTGGCAATATTAATCCCTGCTATACTTTTCTTTTCTAACCTCTTTGCCGAATGGTGGTTAATTGATGATCATGAACTTTTTAGTTTTATAGGATCGATTCATAACCATTATGGTATTTGGGATTATTTTAATTTATTAATTGAAAAAACGGAAGTAGGACGATTTGGAGAAACTGCTCGTTTCCGCCCAAGTTACTTTTTTTTGCGCTTAGTGGAGCTTTACTTTTTTGGTCTAAATGCGACTTTGTTTTACCTTGTTAGGTATATCATTGCAATTTTATTCTCTCTAATTCTTTTTCTCTTTTTACGAAAATTTTTAGATTCTATCATATCTATCTCTTTGGTTCTGGTTGTTTGGTCATATCCTTTTTGGGCGGATGTTTTTTCCCGAATGGGTCCAGCAGAAATTTATGGTACCCTTGGTTTAACACTTCTTTTGTTGAGTTATGTAATTAGTTCTTCTAATAAAATATTAACTTCATTTTTACGGGTAATCGGATTGCTGATTCTTATCGGTGCAAAAGAAAATTTTTTGGTCTTTATTGCTATATCATTGATTGAAATTTGGAAGTTAATTCGTAATCGAGAGAATCTAATTGTCTTGTATTGGTTTGAATTCCTTCCTATCTTATATGCTTTCTTTATTTTCCTTTCCCTCTTTGGCTTTTATGCTAATTATTCGGAAGATATTTATGGCAATAGTACAAATATTTCTGATCGTCTGGATTTGTTTGTAGTTTTGTTGAAGGATTCTTCATTTATTATCTTACTTCTGTCCGTATCATTGATAAGTATATTTACTGTTTTTTCTAGAAAATTTTTTATTAAAAATAAAAATTACATTCTTATCGTCTTTTTTTGTTTTGCTACTTATCTTTTGAATTTTCTTTTTTACCATTCAAAGTGGCCTACTGGTATGCGTTATGACTTTCCTGGACTGCTTTGTTTTCCTATTGCTTTGGCCTTTACAATAAAGATTTTTCTAAATTATTATTTTGTTTCTTCAAAGAAACAGGTTTCAATACTAATTTTTGTTTGCTTCTTTGGCTTTAATTTCTCTGGTATTAAGGCAAATTTTAAATCTTCAATTGAAAATCAAAAAAGAACAGCTGCTTTTAGCGGTTTTTTAAAGGAAACCAGGTCAAATTTAATTGTTAATCCCAATGTTGATGTCGCTATAAGAATTGGAAGTGCTTGGGATTATGAGCCATATTTTTCCTTGTTAGTATTTTTTACTTATTATGACTTGAAGAATCAAATATTTCTAACATTGGATTCTATTCAGAAAGCCACAGAATTTGAAAAGCAACTTTTGAATGTGTTATCTAAGCGCGAAAGCTTAACTTCTCAACCTCGAAAAGGATGTGTTGTGTTAACATTTTCAAAATTAGAAGATCGGACAATCTGCTCTTCCCAAAAGAACCTTTTAGTTCCTTGGTAAAATTTGCAGAATTTCTTGATTGGCGTTGAATCTTCACGTATTTATAGCGTTTTCCACTCTAAAGATTTAACTGTGGTGAATTGGAAATGTTAAGGTAATATTTTAAGACGTATGAAGGCAAAGGAAAATATATTCGTTTCAACATATCCTTTTGGAAAATTTGATTCTCTACCAATCGATTTGTTAAAACAATCAGGTTTAAATTTTTCGATAAATCCTTTGAATCGAAAACTTACTGCGGAAGAAGTTGCTGAATTTGCTAAAGATGCGATTGGAATTATTGCAGGTACGGAAAACTTAGACATATTAATCAACCAATCGAGTCAGTTGAAATTTATTTCTAGAGTTGGAATTGGATTAGATTCCGTTCCATTACTATTGTGTCGCAGAAAAGGCATAAAAGTTTCTTACACTCCTGATGCGGTAACTTTAGCTGTTGCCGAGTTGGTCATTGGAATGATGATTACTTTGCCAAGACATGTTGTTTTGGCTGATAGACAAATGCGAAAGGCTGAATGGACTCGCCCAGTAGGAATTAGTATCAAATCTGCAAATATAGGAATTGTTGGGTTTGGTAGGGTTGGGTTTAAAATTGCGCAGATACTTGTCGGTTTTACTCCTGCTAAAATTTTAGTTTGTGATATTATTGATAAATCTGAGGAAATAGAAAGCCTTCGAGCTTTTGGTTTAAATATTGAGCAGGTTCCGTTAGATTCTCTTTTGGAATCATCTGACATTGTAAGTATTCATGTCCCTTTAACAGTTTCAACTCGAAATTTGATTCGAGATCGTGAATTGAAACTCATGAAGAAAAGCGCTTATTTGATAAACTATTCTAGAGGTGGGATTATCAATGAAGAGATGGTATACAATAGTTTAAAAAATCTTGAAATTGCTGGTATGGCAGTCGATGTATATGAAAAGGAACCTTACAAAGGGAAACTAATTGAGTTAGAGAATGTTGTATTGACCCAACATATGGGTTCTTGTTCCTTCGATTGTCGTTTAGCGATGGAAAGTCAGGCTACCGAAGAATTAGTTCGTTTTTTTCAGGCAGAACCTTTGTTAAATGAAGTTCCTGAGTTTGAGTTTGAAAATTCGGAATTCTAATACTATTATGCAAATTTTAGAGAATCAAATTATCTCCATTGTCACTCCCTCCTATAACCAGGGTGAGTTTATTGATAGAACACTCAAATCGATCATCACCCAATCTGGTAGTTTTTACATTGATTTGATTGTAATGGATGGAGGATCAAAAGATA
Source organism: Leptospira meyeri (assembly GCF_004368965.1). Classification (NCBI taxonomy): domain Bacteria; kingdom Pseudomonadati; phylum Spirochaetota; class Leptospiria; order Leptospirales; family Leptospiraceae; genus Leptospira; species Leptospira meyeri. The sequence continues at coordinate 168,266 of NZ_SORO01000001.1, forward strand.
ACTCCGTAGTTACAATTGAAGAATATGCAAATTTAGTAAATTCAGGTGAGCTTATTGGATCTTTTGGTGAACTTTCCTTTCGAACCATAAAAAATCAGGGAGAGAAAAATACCAATTGTTTAGGTATTAGTTACCGCTGGGTATCCGAAAAGGATAATGGCCAAACTCATGCTATCAACAAAGGTTGGAAACTAGCGGTTGGATCTATCATAGCTTGGTTAAACTCCGATGACATTTACCTTCCAAATGCTTTAGAAAAAGCATATAATTCTTTATACAATAAATCAGAAATTGGCCTTTTTGGGATTGGATTACACATAGATAAAGAGGATAAACTCATCGAGTTTTATCCAATTGAGCCATATTCGTTTGAACGACTGATTGATTATTGTATCATTTGCCAACCCACTGTATTTTTAAAAAGAGAAGTTTTGTCTTCCGTTGGATTTTTGAATGAAGCACTAGGATTCTGTATGGATTATGAGTATTGGTTGCGCATTGCCAAAAAAAAATCATTTTTCTTTTTGTCCGAAGTATTAGCTTGTACGAGAATTCATGAAAATACGAAAACAAGCCAAAACTTAAAAGTCCATAGTGAGATCATTAAAATGCAGAAGAGGGTTGTTGGAAAAACATCCAAACACTGGCTATTTCATTATGCAAATTATCGTTTATCAGATAGGTTTTCGACAATTCGAGGAAGTATTCTTTTGAAAATAATGATTCGGATTTATAGTTTTTGTCTCGGAATTTTGTATAGGTAAACATGAGGGATCATTTGAGTTATATAAAAAAATATGTGTGGCTACCATATGGCGAAAAAATGGTTCAGATAATTCTTTTAGATCAGGGAAAAATCAAAAAAGCAATTTGTTTTAACGAACATGTTCAAAAGAGTTTTTCTGTAACAGACCTATTAGGCATGGAATACCTAGTTAGCAATTTTGATATTCCTTCCAATGAAAAAGAGTTTTTAGATTTTGAAGCTTATCTTTGATGTATCAGTTCTTGCCTGGTCTGTGCGTAGTAATAAAGCCAAAACAGGAATCTTTCGTGTCATAGAAAATTTGTTATTCCAGTTTCTGAAGGATCAGGAAATTGACTTATATCTCAGCTCCACTCATGGAAATTTCACTGATCTAAATGAATATTTAAGAAACAATAAGATTAATCTTCCCTCAGATCATCTTTTTCTCCCTCAATCCTCTAGTCGATTTAAGGATAAATTGTTTCAAATTTATCTTTGGATCTACAACCAATTGGATCGCAAAAATACTCATCGGATTTCCTCATTTCTAATTTTTTTATACACTTCTCTTAGTCATCCGGTTCTGTTTCTATTTGGAATGTACCGATATCTCTATCCGATTCCAAAAGTTTTTCTTTCTAATCAATTTGTTTTCCATAGTACATTTCTTCCCATTCCAAAATACATTCAAAATACAGAAGTACGGAAAGTCATAACCATTTATGATTTAATTTCTATCAAATACCCAGAGTTCTTTATTGGTAACAAAGACGATGTAGTTTGGAAATTAATTAGGCACTTAACTCCGGATACGAATATTATTACGATTTCAGAACATAGTAAAGAAGATCTTTTGAGTTCAGACTTGGGATTGTCAAACAAACAGATTACTGTAACTCCTCTTGCTGCCTCTAGTTTTTTTTATCGGGTTGAGGCGAAAAACAAGTTAGATCAAGACTTAAATCAATTTGGTCTAATTTTCGGTGATTACGTTTTGAGCGTAGCCACGCTGGAACCAAGAAAGAATTTAAAATCAGCCATTCGTGCTTTTCTTCAGTTGCCTAGTTTAAAAAAAGATTCCAAACTAAAATTGGTTCTGTTAGGTGGCAAAGGTTGGGGAGATAATTTAGAAGAAATTTCACGGGAGTATCCCGGAATATTCCAAGAGAGAATTGTGTTCCTTGGATTTGTTCCTGACGAGCAGTTAGCTTCAATTTATTCTGGGGCCAAATTTTTCGTATACCTTTCCTTTTATGAGGGATTCGGATTGCCACCACTAGAAGCAATGCAGTGTGGGTTACCTGTTCTTGTATCCAATGTTTCGTCATTGCCTGAGGTAGTAGGTGATTCTGGATTGTATGCCAATCCATATGATCTGAGTGCTATTGTTACAGGTATGGAAAAAATGATTAATGATACTGGACTTAGGCAATCTTTATCCTTACTCGCCATGGATAGAGCCAAGAATTTTTCTTGGGAGCAGACAGCAAGGTTAACTAAGAAAGCTTACTTAAATTCAAATGAAAATACTATTTGATCATCAAATATTCTTTCAGAATAAATACGGTGGAATTTCAAAGATATTTCTGGAAATCATCCGTAGACTGAAGGAAAGAGAAATTACCTTTGATACTGCGGTTTCTATTGACGAATACCAAACCGGCATTCTTAGAGATCCTTTTTCCAAAATCCAAATTAATTCCCCCAGTTTTTTTTCTATTTTCACTATCTATCAATGGATTCGTTTTGTTTTTCGCTTTTTCCATCAACAAATCCCTGAATTTTTATCGAAAAGAGAGAGTGGAATTTTTAAGCGAAGTTTGAGAAATCAAATTAACCAGATAAATACAAAAGTAAACGTTTCATTAACACACAATGAGTATTCGATCTTTCACCCAACATATTTTCAAAGTTATTATTTGCAAAGTTTACGAAGTAGCCGGACAAAAATGGTTCTTACTGTTTATGATTGTGTGCATGAACTTTTCCCGGAATATTACGGAAAATCAAATTTTATTTTGAACAATCGAAAAGTTTTGTGTGAATATGCATCTCATATCATTTGCATATCGAATACGACTAAGAAAGATCTATTAAGAATTTATGAAAGTATTCCAGAAGAAAAAGTTTCTGTCATTTATTTGGCAGGAGATCTTTCCACTGAACCAAAGACATTTCCAGTTTTTTCACTTGGAGAATATTTTTTGTTCGTTGGAAATCGTGGTGATTACAAAAATTTTAAATTGTTATTAGAAGCCTTTTTTCATATTTCAAAATTAAAAAATATCCATTTAGTTTGTGCTGGAGGCGGCAGTTTTTCATACTCTGAGAAAAAATGGATTCGAGAAAAGAATTTAGATAAATTCGTTCATCACGTTTCATTTAGTTCCGAGGCAGCGCTTGCGAATTTGTATCATAATGCAAAGGTATTTGTTTATCCTTCTTTGTATGAAGGATTTGGTATACCGCTACTAGAAGCAATGTCAGTGGGATGTCCCGTTCTCTGTAGTGATACAGATGTATTTCAGGAAGTTGCTGGTGAAGCAGCTTTGTACTTTGATCCGAAAAACGTCTTTGATTTACTATCTAAACTTTTACATTTACTCGATTCCGAGAATGACCGAAAAGAGTTGTCTCTAAAAGGATATACGCAAGTGAAAAAATTTTCTTGGAACAAATGCGCCGATGAACATATTCGCATCTACAAAAAGCTCAGTGAAGAAGTATGAATCATAAAAAACCAATCGTTTCGATTATTACTGTGGTTCGCAATGCTGAGGATACGATCCTTCGAACCATTAAGTCAGCTTTATCGCAAAAAAATGTAAACTTCGAAGTTATTGTCTGGGATGGTTTGAGTACGGATCGAACGGTAGAACAATTAGAATCTGTCAAAGATCAGATTCGATTTTATTCGGGAAAAGATTCTGGGGTTTATGATGCGATGAATCAAAGTTTACCTTTAGCAAAAGGTGACTGGATACTTTTTTTAAATGCAGACGATTATTTTTTGGATGAATATGCTTTAGAAAAATTGGCAAGTCGGGCATTAGATGATAAATGTGACTACGTTTGTGGTTTCGCAAGTATGTTATTTGGTCTGAAAGTATGGAGACCAAAAACTTTAACTGACTTTGATTTTTTTGTTGGGAATCCATCCAATCATCAAGCTTATCTTTGCAAAAAATCTGTTTATTTAAAGTTAGGTGGATTTGATCTTCGATACAGATACTCTGCGGACGTAGATTTTATGTTTCGCGTGATAAAGGAAGGATATCTTGGCCAAATAGTAAAAGAGTCAGTGGTTCATTATTCACTCGGTGGTCTTTCTACTAAAAATGTTAGTAGGGGGGTAGCTGAGCTAGAACAGATTATGGCCAAATTTTTAAATGCGGATGTAAATTTTGCTCGGGAATGTCGTTTGGTCTTTCATGAAGGTAAAATTCATTCGAAACAATTTATCGAAAATTTAATTTCCCTTCGGTGGAGCGACTCTCAATGGAAACAGATCGTTTCCTTTTTGGGATCAAAGTATAGCCTTGAGTCAACACCGTTTTTTACTAGGCTTTTTTCATTGATCCAAACAAGGTTACTTTTGTTATTAAAAGCTATTATCTTTCAATTTTTAAGAATATTACCAAATCGAGTTTTATGAAGAAAATACTGATCGTAGGTGCTGGTTTTTCCGGTGCTGTCATTGCCAATACCCTTGCAAGAACGGGTAATTATTCGATTGATATGATTGATGAAAGAAATCATATCGGAGGGAATTGTCATACCGAACGTGATCCTGAAACAAATGTAATGGTCCACCAATATGGTCCCCATATTTTTCATACAAGTAATGAAAAGGTATGGAACTATGTTAATTCATTCGGTACATTCCGACCATTTGTCAATCGAGTGAAATCGGTTTATATGGGCCAGGTATATTCTATGCCGATCAATTTACATACCATCAATCAATTTTTCGGAAAGGCATTTGGTCCAGAAGAAGCAAAAAGTTGGATACAATCGAAAGGTGATTCATCGATTGAGGATCCAAGAACTTTTGAAGACCAAGCAAAGAAGTTTGTTGGTGAAGAATTGTATAAAGCCTTTTTTTACGGATATACTAAGAAACAATGGGGGACAGAACCAAGGAATTTGCCTGCATCGATTTTAAAAAGACTTCCGGTCCGTTTTAATTACGACGATAACTACTATAACGATGTCTACCAAGGAATTCCTGAGGATGGATATTCCGCAGTAATTCAAAAGATGTTGGATCATCCAAGTATAAAGATCCAGTTGAAAAAACGTTTTTTTGGTGAGTCTGATCAAACTACGGGATATGATCACATATTTTACACAGGTCCCATTGATGCCTATTTTTCATTTCGACATGGTCGGTTGGGGTATCGGACAGTATATTTTAAAGAACACAGAACTGAGGGCGATTACCAAGGCAATCCGGTGATCAATTATGCAGATGAAAAAGTTCCGTTTACGCGAGTGCACGAACACAAACATTTTACTCCATGGGAAACTCATTCCAAAACCATCTATTTTGAAGAATTTAGTAAAGAAACAGAAGAAAGCGATATCCCATACTATCCGAAACGTTTAGACGAGGATATGAAAATTCTAAAAGATTATGAATTGGAAGTCTCTCGTTTATCAAACGTTACATTTCTTGGTCGTTTGGCTACTTATCGGTATTTGGATATGCACCATATCATTGAGGAAGCTCTTGATTGTGCAGAAAAATTTATTAACAAACAATCCTAAGACCAATTCTGGCTTTTCTTTTTCATGAGTTTTGTAATTCTGGATCTTTAAGTCTTACGTATGCCTAAAGTTTCTGTCATCATGCCCGCTTATAACGCAGTTTCTTATTTGGAAGAATCTGTACAATCTTTGTTAGATCAAAGTTTCAAGGATTGGGAACTTTTACTCGTTGATGATTGTTCTAAAGACGATACCGCAATACTTGCTAAAAAAATAGCGACAAAAGATCCACGAATTCGATTTGTTCAAAAAGAAAAAAACTCCGGTTCTGCCGATACTCGTAACACAGGGATCCACTTGGCAACAGGAGAATACATTGCATTTTTGGATGCAGATGACCTTTGGGAACCTGATTTTTTGGAAAAGATGATTCCTTTTATGGAGCAAAATAGTTCTCCTTTTTCTTTTGCCTCGTATCGAATCATTGATGAAAACGGATTTGAATTTTGTGAACCATTTTTAGTAAAATCGAAAGTTTATTCTTATTCAGATTTATTGCATTATAATCGAGTCGGTTTACTTACCGCTATTTATCATGTTCCCAGCGTTGGAAAAAAATATTTTGACCCTTCTCTGAAAAGTTTAAGAGACGATTATGCACTTTGGCTTGATATATTACGGGAAGGAAAGCAAGCCTTTGCCAATTCTGAGATTTTAGCTAGGTACCGGGTTCGACGTGGTGCCGCAACATCTAACAAGAAAAAAGTGATGTTAGCACATTTTAGAATGTTAAAAAACAGAGAAAAACTCTCCTTTCTCTATGCACTGATTCTGACTCTAATCCATGGAATCATGGGATTACGCAAATACCGAAATAAATAATTATAGAAACTCTTCTCCCATCTCTCTTTTTTTGCCGCTTGACTTCCCCTTACACCTAGTATTCCTAGATATAAACTATGGTGACTAGACGTAACCTCGGAAGTTCCGGGAAGGCAAACAAAACCTCCCTTATCATCCCTATCTATAACGAATCTTCTCATTTAGGTGAGTTTTTAGAAAAGGTCGATGCCCTCCAATTGCCCACTCAGAAAGAGCTCGTTTTTATCGACGATGCCTCGCGGGACAAATCACTCGAAATTCTCCAAAACTACCGTTTTCGGTCTGAGCATAAAATTCTTGCTCAAGAGAAAAATCAGGGCAAAGGTGCTGCCCTCCACCGTGGCATAGCCGAGGCCACAGGTGATATCATCATCATCCAAGATGCAGATTTTGAATACGACATGGATGAAATTTTTATGCTCATCGAACCAATTGCCAAAGGAAAAGCGGATGTTGTTTTTGGTTCCCGATTTAAAAAAGATGGGCGTCAGGTACACCGGACCTTTCATTATCTTATCAATCGAATTTTGACTATCCTTTCTAATTTTCTAAGTGGGTTATATTTAACGGATATGGAAACTTGTTACAAAGTGTTCCGATCTGAGATTGTAAAAAACATTTCGTTAGAATCAAAACGATTTGGATTTGAACCAGAGATCACAGCAAAAGTGGCACGCCTCAAAGTTCGAGTTCAAGAATTTCCGATTTCCTATTATCCAAGGAATTATTTAGAAGGAAAGAAAATCACATGGAAAGATGGGGTTGCTGCTCTTAGGCATATCATTTATTTCAATTTGATTGCAAACAAAAGGGAGTTTTTTACAAAATCTCTCCCTGAAAAATATATTCCTAAAACTGCCAATTGGCTTTAAGTCTATGATAAGGTTTTTACCTTTTCTATTAGATCTAGTTCTTGTGTTAGGATTGGGATTTTTATTACAATCCCATACAAACCAGAAAAACTTTCGAATTCATCTAATTGGACTTGGTTTATTCGTTTTTATTCTTTATTCTGCATTTCATTGGCGCTCCTTTTTAAAGGAAAAACGCCAATACTGGTCATTGTTCCTGACCACTCTTCTGGCTTGTTTTGTATTTATCAAAGTTGCAGAATATGATCCCATCCAAGTCCTACCACAAAAATTAGGAATCAAACTAGTCTCACTTGTTTGGATTCTTTTCATTGTTCTTTCTTTTCGTAAACTTTCTGAAAATAACTTCGCCATCATTGGACCCTTTCTTGCAATTGTTCCTGCCATTTCATTTATCAACTTTATGGCATACCCTTCAGTCCCCATAGCCATTGCGCTGGCTATGGGTGCTAGAAATCTTTCATTCCAGTCACCACCGAAAATTTTAACTTTCTATATTCCACTGATAGCGATCTTAGTTTTTATTGGTCGTGATTGGTGGGATGATTTTGCATTACAAAGAGGAGTTTTAGTTTTAGAAGCATTTTTATTTTCCCATTTAATTAGTGTTTGGGATCGACAAAAATTAATTTTTTTCTTAAAGGCCTGTATTCTCTTTTTTATCCTAAATGCAATTTTTATCCTTTGGAAAATTGCTGGTGACCCCACTTTTCAAATTACATCCTATCATGAGGATGTTTTCCTTATTCCTGTTAGTTTGCTTGCTTCGAATGCCTTATTAATTGCTGGTTTATCCGTTATTTTTTGGTATGAACCAAAACAATCACAATGGCAAAAGGTTCTGATTATTCTTGCTATCATTTGTTCTCTGATGTTTCTCGGTATTACCATTTCACGAAACTCGATTCTTTCCTTTTTAATCTTCGTTATATTACTTTTTTTCTTTTTACAGTCACCAAAGAACAAGTATTATGCGATTTTTGTTTTTGTATCCCTACTTTTGGTAGGGATTTACTTCCTAATCCGGTCTGAAAAGTCCATATTTAGTTTAGGCTCCAGCACCGTTAGGATTTCTATTTGGAGTTTTTATATTCTTTCTACAATCAAGGCTCATCCTTTTTTTGGCTTTGGAATGTTCCCGGAAAATAAAATTCCATTTAGTTTTAGCGAAATTCCTGATTCAAATAGTGCTTTTTATATCCACGATTATATTACAAATTTTGAAAGTTTTCCACTAGCACACAACCTTTATGTTCAAGTTTTTGGATCCTTTGGTATCGTTGGATCCCTACTGATTGTTGTTTGGATCGGAATTCTGTTTATAAAAAATCGCAAACTAATCCTTCCAATGCTAAAAACAAATATTGCTCTAGGTTGTCTTTTGTTTGTTTGGGCAATTCATGAATTGTATGATTTTAATAGTTTAGAAATTTCTAATTTATTTCTTTTGGTAGGAATGTTTGGGCTTTTTCGATTACCCGGTAGCAAAATTCCAGGCCAAAGCTTTATACTTGGAAAAGAATCCCTCTTTCTTTTTTTATTTTTCTTTTTAACAATTGTTTGTTTTCGATTCGCCTTTGTGGATCATACTACACTAAAATACAATAAATACGTAATTCCCCATAATTTTGAATTTTATATTCCGAAAGAAGGTTCTATAAAAAATCCTGAAGATCCACTTCCGGTCCGCTCTTTTTTTGAATATAGATTTTTAGGAAGTAAGTATTTTTTCTTAAATTTGGCTTCCGATCGCACTTTTGCGGGCCAAGCAAAGTTAATTGAAGATTGTTTTCAAGTTGAGACATATCCAGCTATATGTTATTCAAAATTAATGCAATTCCAATCCAATCAGAATTTATCAGAGAAAAATAAGGATCTATTTTTGTATTTAATGTCTTTATACGATCCATTTGAAATTTATAAGCGAGAGTCTTTATGAAGAAGCCGTCAGTTAGTTTTGTCATCCCTTGTTTAAATGAAGAAAAAACCCTACCATATGTTTTGGAAAAGTTGGTAAAAGTAAAAAAAGACCACTCAAAAGAAATGGATATTGAAATTTTAGTTTCTGATAACGGTAGTACAGATCGATCCATAACAATTGCCAAAAAATTTGGAGCAAGAGTTACACCGGCAAAGGAAAGAGGTTATGGAGCTGCCCTTGATTCTGGAATTAGGAATGCAAAGGGAGATATAATTGTCTTTGCAGATGCAGATGATACTTATGATTTTTTAGAATCTCCAGCACTCATTCATAAATTAGTTGAGGGAAACTATGATATGGTGATTGGTTCTCGGTTAGATGGAGAAATTCATAAGGGAGCTATGCCTTTTTTACATCGTTATTTGGGCACACCAGTCATAAACTGGATTATTAATTTATTATATTCTAAAAAATTTAAAATACGTGATAGTAACTCTGGTTTTCGATGTTTTCGAAAGGATAAGTATTTATCCTGGGATATTAAAAGTAAAGGGATGGAGTTCGCTTCAGAACTATTAATTAAAGCTCTGATTCACGATTCAAAAATGGAACATGTTCCGGTTTCCTTGTATCCAGATAAAGAAGGAAGAGTTCCTCATTTAAAAACGTGGAGAGATGGAATGCGTCATCTTTTGCGTATCCTTTTTTATGGCCCACATTTATTTGAAAGAACGGGCCTCAGTTTATTCTTATTTTTTTGGATTCAATTATTGATCGGTTTTTTTGCAGGTAAGGTTTTGCCAATTGCTGGAATGAATTTATACGGAATTCATTCCATGGTCTTTTTTTCTTTTATGTCGATTCTTGGTTTAAGTCTTTGGGGAACAGGACTTCTGATCGCCACAAAGCAACCGCGAATCAGTAAGATTTACCAAACCATTTTGGATTTGGAAGAGGATCGGCTCTTTTTTGTTCTTTTGAGTGGGTTAGGAATCATTAGCCTTGCTATCGTTTGGATTTTTTTGCAATGGAAAAAATCTGGATTTATTTTTATCAATTTTGAACGAGAGTTTATTGTAGCAACAAACCTAAGTTTAACGCTTCTGATTTTTGGACTACAAGCAGTGACAGCTCATATTATGAAACGGGACTGAGTATGAGTTTTCCATTTCGGATTACAATTTATATACTGGTTTTAATTGTTCCCCTTTTTTATCGGTGGAAGTGGAATGATAACTCTGTATTTATTTCTAGTGATCCGGAGATTAAGTATTACCAAGTAATTCATAATGTTGAGGGTGGTGCAGCGGAAGAATGTTTTTTTCCTGCGCAGAAATTAGGTTTTGACCATTCCATGATTCCTTTTGGATACCCATGGGCTTTTTTTCTGAAAAATGGAAATTGTGTATTCCAATATCCCGTTTTGTTCACTTGGATTCAGAAACTCATTGTTTCAATCATCGGTGTGAAGTGGATTACTTATATTCCAATCTTATTTTTCTTTTTTAATTTTTGTCTCCTTGATCGAATTTTGAATCAATTCGAGAAGAGGGGAGGATTTCTACTCATTTCCGTTTTACTCATCCAATGTATGACACCTGTTTTTTTATCTGCATTGGATTATTCTGAACTAACCCTTACAAATTTCTTTTTTCTTTGTGCGGTTCTTTCTTTTCTCGAATTTCAAAAAGAAAAACAATTTCGTTATGGAATTCTTCTTGCTGTGGCCATTGTTTTTAATTTTCAGCTACGACCTGAATCAACGATAGCTTTGGTTTTATTCTTGGCTTTTGCATTTGGATTTGCTAACAATCAATGGAAATTAACCAAAAATCTGTTGCCTTATATCATTCTTTCCATTGTCTTACAGGTTTTTTTCTTCATTTGGAACCAAAACGTTTATGGTCACCCTCTTGGGATGAGAGGATTGAATACAGTTAATGATATGGAATCAGGAGGACTACAAAGGCAACTACTTGCTGAGTGGTTTGCAGATCTTTGGGGAAATGATTTTAAAATTGGAATTTTTAAAGGTTATCCCATTTTGTTTTTATCCGGTTTTTCCCTTTGGTGGAATAAAAAATCAGAACTTCGTCCGTTTCTTTTTTCGGGACTTGTTTTTGTCTTCCTATTGCCGATACTATCTCCTTACCGAGCTGGTGTAGATATTTTCGGTATGCGTTATTTTGAAAGTGGAATATATCTTTTGATGATTGGGTGTTTTCTTTCTTTTACAAAAAAAATAAATGATTATCGATACGTTCTTTTGGTTTTGCCATTTCTATATTTTTCTTATAAATCTGATACCAGGGCAACCAAACAGTGGTCTTCTTCAGCAAAGTTATATCACCAAGTGATGGAAAAAATTGATACCATTCATCCTGATCTGATTGTTCAAAGAGGTTTGTCATTATCCTATTTAGTTGGAATTAGTTATATCAAATATCCTCAGGTCGCAGTGTATTCAAATGAAGACTGGGATAGGGTGGAATCATTAATAGGGTCAAAAAAACTAAGAGTATTGTATTTACAGTGGGAAGGAAATCAGTTAGTCAAAACGGAATTTCCATCGCAAATCTGGAAAGAAAAGTTCGATGTAAATTTTACACTAAATCCCAAAAAATTTAAATTTAAATCAGAACATACTTTGGCTCATTTCAAAGGATATCTTTTGGAAGAATCAAAATGAAGTTCGTTGTTCGGTTTATAGACAGGCTTGGAAATCTTTTCATAGATAGAAATTACCTTCTTTTTGTTTTGGTTTTACTGGTTGGGTTTGTATTTTTTAAACGAATAGGTTGGGATGTAGGGGTAAGTCCCTTAATACAATCAGATTCACAAATCAAACTGTACCAGGTTGTGGAATATAAGACAAAAGGAATCAACGATCATCACTGTTACGGTTCGAATAGTGAGTTTGATTTGGAAAATCGGTTTTATCCATTTCGATACCCCTGGGCTTTTTTTACGACAAATGAGAATGGAAGTAGTTGCGTTTTTCAATATCCAACTTTGTTTGCTCAGTTCTTTTCATTAATGCCTATTCCTTATCGTCTGTTCAACACGATCATATTAATTTTGAATTTATGTCTCTGTGCGTTGGTTTGTTATTTTCTATATGCAATTTTTGGAATTTCAAAAATAGGTGTTTTGCTTTTGGCAGCGATCTTATTTTTCGTCGGGTATGGTATATCGAGTGCTTTAGAATTTTCTGAAAGTATTCCTTCACAAATCCTTCTTCTTTTATTCTTTTATGCAGTTTTTCGGATCGAATCTTCGGGCCGCATTACTTCCGGTTTGCTTTTCCTTTTTGGTGCTTGCGGTGGAGTTTCCATTTTTTTAAGGTCAGAATCGCTTTTTTATTTAGGTGGATTGGGTTTGATGGTTCTCTATCGGAATCGTAAAGGTCTTTTCACTTTATGGAAACAATATCTGCCTTTGTTAGTTGGATTTTTTCTAGCAGTCGGCGTATTAGTTTTCTATAACTATATGGAATTTCATGAAATTTTGGGCGTTCGAAGTAAAGTTAGTTACAATGATTTTTCGAGATTGTTGTTACAGGAACGCATCCATCTAGTTTCAGAGTTTTTTTTTGGTAACCAAAATCGAATTGGTTTTCTATATTATTGTTTTCCGATTATTTTCATTATCGTTTATGCTATAGCCAAGTTACCATTAACCTCAATACAAAATCACTTCATTGCTGTTATTTTCATTTCTTTCTTTAGTGTTGTGTTGCTTAGCCCTTACTCATCAGGTGGGTTGTATTCGGGAATGCGATTTACTGAGTTCACATACTTATTGTTTTCAATCTTTTTGATTTCACTCCTTTCGTTACACTTAAAGCAGAATGAATATCGAATCGTTTTGTGTTTGATTCTTTTACAAATAGGACTTGGTTTTTTTCATGTCAGAAAAAATGTAAAAACTTTGGACTACGTGAAGAAATACCATGATTTATTTCAGTCAAAATTAGAGCGGTATCCAAAGGCTCCTGTGGTACATTTGAGTACGTTTGATCTTTTGTTAGTCTCTGATTCTTTTTTGAAAAAACCTCACTGGATTGCAAATAAACAATCAGAGTTTAATGTTTTAGAAAGCAGGTTTATCAAAACAGGCATCGATCAATTTCAGGTTTTTGTTTATGATTTTAAGCCGCCAAAAGATGATAATGTGACTACCGAATTTTACAAGGAATGGGTAGATACTAAGTATGAAATTGAATCAAAGTATTTCCGAAAAGTTTCTGATGAAGAGATAGCTGGATTTCGGTTAATGTTGTGGGAGAAAAAGTGAATCAACTAAGAAGTAAGTTATACCAAGTTCGATTTGAAATTGCGATTGTATTATCCCTTGTTTTGGGAATTGTTTTGCGTTTTTTTAAATTAGATCGGCAAAGTTTATGGGGGGATGAACTTTATTCTGTTTATGCATCTTCGTTAACAAATTGGACAGATTTTTGGTCCTATCTTTCTGTAGATCCGCATCCGCCTGTATTTCAGATTTTACTTTCGGTTTGGATTCGACTTTTGCCGGAGTTTACAGAGTTTTCTGTTAAGTTATTTCCTGTTTTTATCTCAGTCATTAATTTATTCTTTCTTTGGATCTTGACTCAACATTGGGATAAGCCAAAACGTTTTTTATTTTTGTTTTTCATGTCCTTATCGCCTGGTGCTATCTATTATGCCCAAGAAGTCCGTTCTTATTCTTTATTGTTATGTTTGTCTTCACTAATCGTGGTTTTGTTTGCTGATCTTGATTTGGAAAAGGGGAAAAAAATACGACTGGTTTCCTTGGTTTTTTTGTCAGTTTTCATTTCCTACGTTCATTTATTTGGATTTATTTTTGTTGGTAGTTTGTATTTTATATTTTGGGTTCAGTTTTTTTTAAAACGTTACTCACAATCAAAATCTGTTTTTTTTCTTGGCCTTATTTCTTTTTTAGCTTTTCTTCCGTTTTTATACATCCTTATGAATGGGTCAAAGATTGCAACTGCAAGTTGGATTGATCCTCCCGGTCTCGTTTTGTATCTTGCTTATTACTCTTTGTTTTTTTATACATCGAAGAAATTTCTTTTTTTAACTGTTTTTGTACCGATCCTTGTTCTTCCTTATTTGGCATTCAAAGGTAAAACACAAAATTCAGATTCGAATTCCCATGTAAGACATTCTGCTTCTGAGATATTCTTAATTGTTGCTCTATTTATCATTATCTCTACTAGTTTGTTCTCATTACTCAAACCGATTGTAACAAACCGAAATTGGATTGTTACGCTGCCTCTCATTTATTATTTTGTTGCTGATCGTTTGCAGAAATCCTTAGGAAAATGGTTTGTTTTGCCAGCACTTATTTTGCTCACTTTGTTTTCGCTCATTGATTTTAAGAAAAACTTTTATTTGGTTTTTAAAGAGGACTGGAGAGCCACTGCTCATTTTGTTGGAAACCATTGTAATCCTCCTCTTGTGTTGGTTGATTCTTATCCGGAATTTTTGAATTTGTATTTAAGATGGGAAGGCCACTATGAGTTTTCACCCCAGTTGACTGCAAAAGATTTAAAGATCGAACAAACAAAGGTTTGTGTATTGAGACGGTTCGTTGAAAATAATGGAATAGGTTTTCCTGAGGAACCAACATATAAAAAAATGGGGCAGTCACTATTCTATGGATTTACAGTCGAGGAGTATGAAGTAGGTGATTAATCGAATAATTTATTGTGTTAATTCGGTTTTTGAAAAAAAACCATATGAACATGAGAATTTAAATGGAGTTCGCGCTATTTCGATAATAGCAGTAGTAGTATTTCATGTATGGGTAACTGTTAAACCTCTTATTCAAAGCGATTCCCAATGGTTGGTTTTTTTTCTAAGTTCACTTTCTTCAGGGGTAGACTTTTTCTTTTTGTTAAGTGGTTTTCTAATTTATGGTGGACTAAGACGAGAATATGAGCGTAAGGGGAAAATTAATATTTCGAATTTTTTCATTAAGCGAAGTCTTCGTATATATCCAGCCTTCTATTTTGCATTAGCGGTATTGTATTTTTTTAAATTTCATCAGTTGTCTAAGTTTAATCCGGATTCAATTCATGATCCAAATGCAATGGCAATGTTTGAAGAGATTCGCATTGGTCTATCTAATGTTTGGGTTGATGCATTATATTTGACAGATTTAATGCACGTTCCAGTTGTCTATAATGGTGGCTGGTCGCTTTCGATTGAAGAACATTTTTATATGGTCTTGCCTTTCATCTGTATTTTTTTCTTTTTTCAAATATCGTTCTCTCAAAGATTAATTTTTTATTTCTTCGGGTTTGCGATTGCACTTTTCAATCGTTACTATATATCATTTCCTGAGCCGAATTTAGATGCTGTTTATATGATATATTGTAGATTTGATTCCATCCTATATGGAATGTTTGTTTATGAATTTTACCATCGATTTCCTTGGAGTAGTTTGGAATTTAGAGGTAGAAATTTACTTTTATTTTTTTTGTTACTTTTGTCTGGTATATTAATTGTTTGGATGCATCAGATAGATTCAAGTAGTGCTTTTGCTCTCATCTATCGCCCTACATTGGTGTCAATTGGATTCGGAATATTAATGTATTTTTCATTTTTTAATCAGATAATAAAATCTTTTTTTAGTCTCTCTTTATTTCGTCCGTTTGCAAGATTAGGTTACACTGCTTATCTTTGGCATATTATTGTAATCCCTTTAGTGGCTAAAAAAGTATCTCCATTAATTTTTCGTGAGCCTAATATGATATCGGTTTCCGTTGCTTTTTTTTGGGTTCTTATTTCAACGTTTTTGGTTTCTTACGTCGTTTATTTGGTGATTGAACTACCTTTTTTGCAATGGAAAGAGAGACTTGTTCATCCGGAAAAAATACAGTGAATACTATGCTCTGTATTGAGTAATAATTTTTATAACAGATTGAATTTTTATGTGTAGGTTCGAACAATAAAAATCGATTTATGTAAATTGTAAATCGCTTCGCAGGAAGTTTTATGAAATATTTTTTAGAAAAAAGAAAAAATCCAAATTTACTATCGATAGTAATTCCTTGTTTCAATGAGGAGTCCGCTTTACCGTACTTAAAAGAAAGATTAAATCAGCTTTTGAAACTTCTTCCAGTAAAAACAGAAATTATTTTTGTCAATGATGGCAGCACTGATGATTCAATTTTCCAATTAGTTTCTTGGTCAGAAGAAGATTCTCGAATTCGGGTGATTAGTCTTTCTCGCAATTTTGGGCACCAAATTGCAGTGACTGCGGGAATGGATTATGCAAAAGGTGACGCAGTTGTCATCATGGATGCAGACTTACAAGATCCACCCGAGGTAATTTTAGAAATGCTCTCTAAATATCGGGAAGGTTATGATGTAGTATACGGACAAAGATTAGCTCGTTCAGGAGAATCCTTTTTTAAAAAAACAACAGCTTGGGCTTTTTATCGCATCATGAAGATTTTAGTACACAAGGATCTTCCTTTGGATTCAGGCGATTTTAGGTTGATTTCTCGAAGATGTTTAGATGCATTGAATGGATTACGCGAAAACCATCGTTTCCTTAGAGGAATGAATGCTTGGATTGGTTTTCCTCAAACCCCCGTATTTTATAATCGTGATCCACGTGTGGCAGGAGAAACTAAATATCCTCTACGAAAGATGTTAAAACTTGCCATGAATGCCGCTGTATCCTTTTCTCCCTTACCACTACGATTTAGTTTGGGGCTTGGGATCATAGTTGCTATTATGGGTTTTGCAGTGGGTGTTTATGCATTGTATCGTGCTTTCCAACATTTTATTTTGCAAATGCCAATTGTTTATAATCCAGGATGGGCAACGATTGTAACATTAATTTGTTTGATCGGGGGTTCAATCCTAATCTCTATAGGAATTTTAGGCGAGTATATAGCACGCATATTTGAAGAATCAAAAGGAAGGCCATTGTACGTAGTAGAATTTGTAAAGAATGGAAATGTAAAAAAGAAGATATAATTTTTAAAACATTTTCAATTTAAGCAAAGACGGTATCCAATCCAACTTTTTTCCTCGTAGGTTTTACATTTAAATCCTTCTTCCTGTAAAACCTTCACAAAATCTTCTGAATTTAATTCTACTTCGCGATTTAAATGCATAAAGGCATTGGGTGTTGTTTTCGAGAAATCGAATATATAAATTTGTTTTATTTTTTCATTTCGAATTCTCGAAAAAAGAGAATTTCGCAGTTCTTTATTCTCAAAATTTTCAAACGAAATACTTGGTTGTGATAATAGATTCAATCCTGCGGTTCCGCTTAAATTCCTGTCATAAAAAATCCACAAATCAGACTTTAGAGTTTCATAAGTCAAATTTGTTTTACGAATCATTTTATAACTTTCTTTTGTTACTTTTATTAGGAATACATTGATAAGAATGGAGAAAAAGACCAGTAAGAGAAAGAATTTATTTGTTTTTAAATTTTGCCATTGTATGGCAATCAAAAAGATTCCAGGAAAGATTGCGAACAATGTATACCGACTTGTGATTGTAATGCCATCATTTGGTGCACTGAACCCAACAAGGATTGGATAAATGATAAGGATAATGAAATGATAAAAACTAGCCTCCTGGAAGTTTTTAGTTTTTAACTGTTTGCGAAATAAATATATAACGTATAGGAAATAAGGTGAATAAATGAAAAAACCAATTTTTAGTCCTGGTTCTGTAAATGAGGTAAAAAGAATTTTCTGCAATTGGTAGAAGTGAGAGCCGATTGATTGGCTCTGTAAGGTTGAATAATTGTATAGGTATCTGATACCCAAAAAGTGACCATATTCGTAATGATTCCAAATAAAGAATACAAGAACGGGGATTGTAAAAGCAATAGTGATGAATATGATTTCAAAAAATCTTTGTTGGAAGTATAAAAACAAAAAAGATAATCCATAAATTACGCAGGAAAGAATAAGAATTTCTAGTCGTAAGAAACTTCCCCAGACCATAAGAAAAATTGAGATAGCGATGAGGATTGGTTTTTTTTGTTCAATTCCCCTCGACCATAAAGAATAGGAAACAGAAATCCAGAATATGGCAAAAGGCACTTCTGAAATATCGAAGACCTGAGAAAATACGACAGAAGAAATAAAAATTAATAAGCAAACTGTAACGGGAATTTTTCCAATTCGATAGAGCAAATAAGACGCTAGAACCAAAAATAGTCCATTGGTAAACATGATCCATTGGATTGGAATGAAATAAAAAAGGACTGAGTAGATCCTTGCAAAAACTTCAGAAAAAACCGATTTTAGTTTTCCCTGGTTTTCAATGACAAAAAGAACAGGATGCATTTTTAAGTCGGGATCTAAGACTTCTGCGGGATAAAAAATGGAATCTCTCCATTCTTTTGCAGATTCGATTTGAGTCGCTTTTGCAAGTGAATCGGAGATGAAACTAGTTTTTGCTGATAAAAAGAATTGGAGTGCTAAAAATAAACTTCCGAAAAGAAGAAGATAAACTAAGGACCTTTGATTTTGTTTTTCGCTAATCACTAACTGTCTTCCTATCTGTTTACAATTGCCAGGCAAATATAAAATAAAAACAACTTAGACAGTGTCAAGTTTTTTCATTCTTCTTAGATTTGGCGGATTGTCTAGCAGTTAACAACCG
This sequence comes from Leptospira meyeri, assembly GCF_004368965.1. Classification (NCBI taxonomy): domain Bacteria; kingdom Pseudomonadati; phylum Spirochaetota; class Leptospiria; order Leptospirales; family Leptospiraceae; genus Leptospira; species Leptospira meyeri. The sequence continues at coordinate 187,046 of NZ_SORO01000001.1, forward strand.
ATAGGAACGAGTCATCCTTGTTTAAATTTTCAGCGAAGTGTACCAATCCAAATTCGATAGTTCTGTCGGTTGAGAATTTCCAAGTGGCTGGTTTTGGTATGCATTTGACTTTCTAATTGGTTGGTGTCCCATTCAGAAATCGGATAACCCGATTTCCTTTTTTCTTCGTTAACGACTTCTTGGATCTCTTTTGGAAAGAGATCAGGGTTCCATGTAACAAAGGCAATTTTCTGATTTGGAAATTTTTCAGCTGCTTTAAGAAGTAGGTTTGTGTTGGAAATGCTAGAATAGGATACAACAACTGTATGATCGAAATAATAATTTCCTGCGGTATAAAAGTTTAGATAATCTTGGAATACAAGTATGTCGGGTTTGGTTTCCGCAAGGATTGGTGAAAATTTTTTGACTAAGTTTGTTTTTGTTTTTTGAATTTTGGCTCCAACGAGTCCCACAAAAGAAGAGAAGAGACAGAAACTGAGTAAAAAAACAAAAGGCAGTTTTTTCTTTTTTCGATCGTAATAGATTACAAGTGGTTTTAGTAGGTAAATATATGGGAAAATTAATATTGTATAAAACCTAGGTCCCCAGTTATTAAATCCGTCGTTTGGTGCGATCCATGGAATGATGAGTAAAGTTCCAATCATTGCGATTAATAGTGATTTTTTTGGATCAGAAATTTGATTCCATTTAATTCCATAAAAGGTGAAAAGAATGAATGCAAGTGGAAGGTAACCAAAAAAACCAACTTTTAAATTGGAAAAGAACAATAAACTTTGGAACCATTGGATTCGTTCTGTGAAGCCAACGGAAAATCCATGACTATTGGCTAAGTAACGTGTACCTAAACAATGCCCATATAACCATTGGTTGATTCCCGCATGAATCAGAAGAGAAAAAATGAGTGTAATGAAAAAGACAAAATATACTTTGCAGTAAGTTCTGAGTTCTTTGATTCCATTTTTTCTTAAATAGAAAAAACAATGTGCAAAGAAAAATAACCCCAAAAATGGAACTGTGTCTAGGCGAACCACAATCACCCAAGCGATGCCTAGTCCCGCTAAAACATGTTGGAGAAGGGAACGTCTTCTTTGCAAAAAGGGGCTTAGTCCAAAAACGGAAAAAGCAAAGATGGCTGGAAGCTCAGAGTATTCCCAGCTCAGTGGCCACAGAAATGTGGCGAAATAGGTTAAAACAAGTAAAAGCAAGGAAAAATTATATTTTTTTATTAGAATAAAAAATCCAAGAGCCAAAAATACGAACGAAGTGTACGGTAGAAAATCAATCGGTAAAAAAAAGAGAAAAGGGGCCATAATAAAGGCAAACTGCAATGGAAAAGCACTTACCAATTTTTCCTTAAACTGAAGGTATAAATTATATTGTAGGTGAAAAAATTCTAAGTTGGGGTCAAAGGCCTTTGCTGGATAATACAAATCGTCCGATACAAAATGATTTTTCCAAATTGAAAAAGTTTGAACGGCTTTATCATGGCTGTCTTGAAAGAGGGAAAACCGAGGTTGGGTGTATTCAATGGAGGAAACAACAGCCAAAATAAACAAAGTCCCGAGGATCCAGTTTTTGATTTTGCCTTTTTTCATTTAGTGAAGTTTCCTTTTAAGCATTTTTCAATTCAATTCTTTCCAAATGAATTATCGATTGCATTCATAGGATTTATCAAGACATAATGCCAATATCGTACCAATATGAAAGAATATTTTATAGAAATCTTTAAGAAAAACAAAAAGGAAATTAATGAGCTGTATGGGATTCGTGCTCTCAGTTGTTATTTCGTCATTCTATTTCATTGTTTTGCGTTTTCTTTGGAGTCTTTCCCTAGTCATTATGCACCCTATTTATCAAATGCACAGAACGTTGAATTTTTGATGAGTTTATTTTTTGTCATCAGTTCCTTTTTAGTATCTACTTCTTTTTCAAGAGAATTGGAGCGAGCTAGCTTTTTAGAGAGTTGGAAAAATTTTGTAATCAAACGGTCGTTAAGGATCTTCCCAGCCTTTTATTTAGTCCTCTCTATTACGATCCTTATTATGGCGGGGATTTTGAAGAAAAGCCAAGGAATGGAAGGTGCCAATTCATTTGCAGATGGTTTAGTTGGGTTAAAAATAAAACTATCGTATTGGTGGACTGACTTAGCTTATATTTCCAACTATTTCCCGAATCGGATTTTAGTACATGGCTGGTCATTGTCGATGGAGGAACAATTTTATTTGGCTATGCCGTTTGCCTTTTTGTTTTATACAAAGGTATTGCAAAATCGAAATCAAAAAATTCTATTTTTAATCGTTCTTTTGTTACTGCCTAATTTAATTCGTTACTACTATTTTTTAAATTTCCCGATGGAATCTTTTGAAGTTTATGTGCAAACTCTGTTCCATCCAATCCATACACATTTTGAACCATTTGTATATGGAATTTTGCTAATGGAACTTTGGAGGGCGGAAAAGGTGTCCACCAAACTTCCAGGTGCAAAAACAAGTTTCTATCTAATCTTTATCGTTTTGGTTTCCATTTTTTGTTACGTTTGCACATTAGAGTTTGGAGAAGCAAAACAGTTTTTTATTATCTACCGGATTAGTTTTTACTCCTTTTTTGCGTTCGTAATTGTTTTTGGTGCCGTGGGTGGTTTTTTTTCCAAAGCATCATGGTTTTTAGCAAATCCCATACTTGTGTTTGTTGGTAAATTGAGTTATGGAATTTATTTAGTCCATATGTTAGTGAATACAACGGTGATGTTATCTGTTTTAGATCATAAAATTGTGAACAATAATGATTTTGGAAGACTTTTGAAAGCCTCTTGGATTAGTCTATTAATTTCCACTTTTATTGCTTTAATTAGTTATTTGGTTGTAGAAAAACCTTTTTTAAAGATTCGCGAATGGACTCAGGCAAGATTTGATATTTCTACAAATAGTTTCTATTATGTAAAAGGGAATACTAGCGAAAGGAATTTAGTTTCTTTTCTTCTGACCTTGCTTTCTTTTTTCCCATATATCATTGTAAAACAAATGATGGCCGTTGACTTTATAAGAGCAGGGCAGACTTCAAGCTTTGCGCTTTGGATTTGTTTCATCATTCCAATTTTGATGAATACAATTAGTTTGGTAGTGAAAAAGAAGTTGTTTTTCTACTATTACTTAAGCCGATTCCAAAACTAATTATTTTTTAAACCAAACAAATATCCTTTGTTTGTGTTAGGATTGGAAGGCTGAAAGAAGGCCTTCCTTCACTTTTTGTTTTGTCCCTTCCGCTGATTTAGGCAGTGTGAGTTCATCGATTAATTTCAATAAATATCCTTCATCCACAAGTTTCCCTTCCAATACTTTTCCAATCATTCCCGCAACAATTGCTAAAATCTGTTCCAGATTTAAGTATCCTTCACTTTCTAGGATCATTGCCATTCCCATTGCGCCTTCCGTTCCATAGAACGGCTGTTCCTTGGCAAAAACTGAGTCAAACATCCCTGCAGGCAGTGCCTCCCTTACCTTTTCTCTCATTTCCGATTCACTGGGACCATGACTTGTTCGATTGATGAGACTTAAAGAAACTGGGTTCATTGCCCCGTGAATTCTTAAAATTTCTTCGGCCAGTAGTCTAATTTTTTTGGCAGCATCCCTTGTGATTGCATCACGACCAAGGAAATTTAGTTTGTATAAATACTCTTCTAATTCATCTCCAGAGAGTTTTCCCATACAGATGATTTGGTATAGAGTGAAAATCATATAATCGGATTCTGTGTTGTCACCCAAAAGAATTTCTTTGGCTCCTGTGGAAAGATATACTCGGTCATAGAGTAGGATCGAAAGTTTATAGGACATTTGGTCGAACAGACTTTGGTAGGAAGCACCTAAGAATTTTTTTGTCCGAGACCAAGCTGGTTTGAATCCATTTTGTAAAAATTCGATTGGATTAAAGATCGTACCGAGTACCTTATCAAAAACGCCTTTGATGGTTCCTTCTAAGTATTTTAAATGTAAGGATTCAATTTGGATTCCATCTTTTGCTATGGTAGCAAGCATGGTCCTTCGGAAAAAATGAGGGCTTGCTGAAATAAAAGCCAAAGGCGCATTGGAAAGGGAGCTACGAATTTCCCGATAGAGTTCTGGCATCCCTGGTAGCGCTTGTTTTTGGTTAGGTGTTTCGAATAGGGCTGTGAACTTTCCTTTACCAGAATGGATGTCTGTAGCAAGATACGTTTGGTCAATGTCGGAAGTCACCACCATTCCTTTGTAGTCTTCCGCAAGGATTCGGAGTTTTCCTTTCCCAACGATGGTTGTTTTTCCCAAAATGGAATCTTCTGTGGCATTTAAATGGGCCAAGTCTTTGGAGTATTGACGAAAACTATCAAGTCCTTCGAGTATAACTTGGAAGTCATGAAATCCGACTGGGAGTCTATCGCGGATTTCGCAGGAAAAAAAACCATCTTCATCGGCTTTGATTTTTCCTGAAGTATAGATTTTATTTCCACCTGCATCAAAGACTTCTATTTTTAAAACCGGTTTTCTCACAGGTGCCAAAGAAAAATCTAAGAATGGTGTGATTTTTGTTTCTTCCCCAATAAAAAGTCCCGTCATTAAATCCCAAAGGCCTTCCGCCTTCATGAGATCCGTAATTCCTACATCGACCACCTGACCCCTTATATAAGAGCGCCTTTCTCTTCCTAAAGATCCTCCGCAGACAGCAATTCTTTTGATATCGGTAATGATTGGTTGTGTGGTATTTGGTTCTTGGGACATAGAATTTATGCCCTTAAGAGTTTAAGAAAACAAGGAGCCGTCCATTCCTTTTTATGGTTTCACTACGATCCACCAATGATTTTGTCCGACTTTTGCAAACGGAAGGAGAACTCCATGTGATTTCAGATCCCGTGGATCCCTATCTCGAACTGGCAGAGATCCAGAGGCGAGTTGTGGCTAAAAAAGGCCCGGCCCTTCTTTTTACCAATGTCAAAGGGACCAAATTTCCTGTAGCGACCAACCTCTATGGATCAGAAAAACGAATCCATCTTGCCTTTGGCCCAAAGCCTGTCGCCACTATCCAAAGGCTTGCCAAACTCGCAAAAGAGATTTTCCCCCCGAGATTTTCCAAACTTTGGAAGGAACGTTCTCTTGGTCTTTTGCCCTTTCAAGTTGGTTTGAAACAGGTGAGAAGGGCCCCAGTGCTTTCTGGTAGTGTTCTCTCTACAAACGAGTTACCCCAAGTGGTTTCTTGGCCCAAAGACGGAGGTGCTTTTGTCACGCTCCCTCTCGTCTATACAGAGCATCCCGAATCTGGGAATGGAAATTTAGGAATGTACCGTGTACAACTATTTGGAGACAAAACCGTCGGAATGCATATCCAAATCCATCGTGGCGGTGGCTTTCATTATTATGAGGCAGAAAAAAAGGGTGAGTCCTTACCGGCTCATGTCTACATTGGTGGGCCACCTGCTTTAACCATTGCTGCAGTGGCACCGCTCCCTGAGGAGATTCCGGAACTTGTTTTTGCGTCTTTTCTTATGGGAGAAAAACTCCGAATGAAAAAAGACAAAACGGTTTCTCCCTATCCTATTGTTGCCGATGCTGATTTTGCTCTCATTGGAACCATTCCGCCTTACGCAAGAAAACCGGAAGGCCCATTTGGCGACCATTACGGATATTATTCGTTGTTACACGACTATCCTTACTTAGACCTAAAACATATTTTACATAGAAAGGATGCTATCTGGGCTGCGACAGTTGTGGGAAGACCTCCTCAAGAGGATCATTATATCGCTGAGTTTTTACAAGATTTACTTTCTCCCATGTTCCCACTCGTGATGCCACAAGTGCTCGGTGTTTGGGCTTATGAAGAATCAGGAGTGCATTCCCTTGCGGCAGCCGTTGTCAAAGAACGGTATTTCAGAGAGGCTTTTATGGGAGCTCTTCGTATCCTCGGTGAAGGACAACTTTCACTCACAAAATGTTTACTTGTCACAAACGAACGAGTGAACTTAAAAAACTTTTCAGAAACTTTCAAAGTCATTACAGAAAGGTGTGATCCAAAAACTGATTTTTTTATCTTTAGTCATATCAGCCAAGATACATTGGATTATACCAGTGGAACGGTAAACAAAGGTAGTAAACTTCTATGGATGGGGATCACCGAAGCCAATGCGCCTATCAAGTTTCCAAATCTTCCAAGAGAGTTTACAGGAAATCTAAAGGACAAACGTTTCAAAAAGCCAAAAGTTTTTTTACCAGGAGTTCTTGTGGTGGAAGGATCTGCTTTCACTCTAAATGACCAATTGGCAATTCGTTTGTTAGAAGAAGACCTCGGTCGTTTTCATTATGTATTTCTTGTCGATGATTCTGAAGATGCAATCAAAACAGATTCGGATTTTATTTGGACTATGTTCACGAGGATGGAACCTGCCTCCGATGTTTATGCAAAAACAGAGACCAAAGGGAATCATATCGCTTATGAAGTTCCGATTGTCTTTGATTGTCGGATGAAACCCTGGATACCAGAAGTTCTTCTACCTCTCCCCGATACGGTAACACAGGTAGATAAAAAGTTTGGAAAGATCATTGATTCCATTGGGATCTAAAGATTTGTTTTTCTTATATTAGATAAAAAAGTTAATAGAAAGAAAGTTTGGATAGAAAAAACTAAAACGAAACCAATGGCAAAAAAACTAACTCTCGTCACTGGAGGCGCAGGCCTCATCGGATCACAAATCATTGAAGACCTCAATCACAATGGGAACACGGATATCTTAGTTGTGGACCATTTGGGAACAACGGAAAAATGGAAAAACCTCCAGAGGAGTTTTTTCCTAGACTATTATGAAAAAGATAAGTTCGAAGCTATGTTCGATTCAGGAAATTCTATCTTAAATGAGATTTCTGAAATATATCATTTGGGGGCTTGTTCTGCCACGACGGAAAAAGATGCCACATACTTAATACAAAATAACTTCCATTATACGAAGAAATTGGCAGAGTTTGCAGTCGCAAAAAACATTCCATTCCTTTATGCCTCCAGTGCCGCAACTTACGGGGAGGGAGAATTTGGGTATAATGATTTGGCACCAATTGAAAATTTAAAACCTCTCAATATGTATGGGTATTCCAAACAGTTGTTTGACCTTTATGCAAAAAAAGTAGGGATCGAAGATAAACTCGTTGGACTCAAATATTTCAATGTTTTTGGATACGGGGAAGCTCATAAGGGCGATATGCGGAGCCTTGTTCTAAAGGGGTATGAACAAATCAGAGATACTGGAAAATTAAAATTATTTAAATCCTATAAACCGGAATACAAAGATGGGGAACAAAAAAGAGATTTTCTTTATGTAAAGGATGCGAGTAAAATCAGCATTTACCTACTTTCTGAACGAAAGTGCGGATTGTACAATGTAGGCCGAGGGGTTGCCGAAACTTGGAATGATTTAGCGAACGCTTTGTTCACTTCTATGAACAAACCAGTGAACATTGAATATGTGGATATGCCTGAAACTTTAAAGGGCAAATACCAATACTATACCTGTGCTGCAATGGAGAAGATTAACCAGACCGGATACCCCTTTGGTTATACAAACCTCAGGGATGCGGTTGGAGAATACGTCAGCCTCTTGTTAGAAGATGGGAACTGATGTTTACTTTTTATACACTTTGACAATCGTTTGGATCAAATCTTTGAATTTAGGGTCCTTTAAACTATAAAATACTTGGTTTGAGGACTTTCGTGATTCTAAGATTCCGTTGTTTTTCATCTTACTTAAGTGTTGAGAGGCAGCCGATTGACTTGTTCCTAATAACTCGACAAGTTGGCCGACTGTTTTTTCTTCTTTTGCAAGGGTGTATAGAATCAATAAACGAATAGGGTGGGCAATACCTTGTATTCCTTTAATGGCTTGTTCCAATTGTTGTTTCGAGAGTTCTGTTTTTATTTTCATCACTAAGGATTCCGTTATATCCTTATGACGAATGTATACTGATTTTACCTACGAAATTTTTTTCGTTTGAAAAAAAAATGACAAAACTCAGTCATCGATTCAAGGCTCTACCCTCAAAATAAAAATGAGGGCAAAACCATTAATCAAAGTTAGATTCGGACACCACCGGAAATTTCTAATACAACTCCAGTAACCAAGTCATTCGATATGATAAACTCTGCAGTGGATGCAATCTCATCAGGTTCGCCAAGTCTTCCCACTGGAATGATGGACTTCCATTTTTCTAATGCTTCTGGATTCATATCTTTTAGAACCATTTCAGTTCCGATAAAACCGGGAGCAATTCCTGCCACTCGAATTCCAAACTTAGCAAGTTCTTTCGACCAAGTCACAGTCATTGCGGCCACTCCTGCTTTCGCAGCACTATAGTTCGTTTGTCCTGAGTTTCCATGCATGGCAATGGAGGCAATTGGGATGATCACTCCCTTCTTTTGTTCCACCATCTTTGCAGCTGCTTCTCTTGCGGTAAGAAAAACCCCTGTTAAGTTCACATCAATGACGGATTGCCATTGATCGATTCCCATTTTACCCTTTACTTTTCCGGTTTCTTTGTCCACCCGGATGAGAAGGCCATCGCGTAAAATTCCTGCATTCAAGATCGCAACGTCCAAACTGCCTTGGAAAGCACTCGCTTCTTCGATAAGTCGGATGCTGTCTTCTTCTTTGGCTACGTTGGCCACAATGCCAGTCGTTTTGATTCCCTCTTTTTGGAAGAGAGCGACCGTTTCGTCCAATTTATCTTTTTGGATGTCAGAGAGGATGATATTGGCACCTGCCTTACCTAGTCGGTAAGCCATTGCCTTTCCGAGTCCACCGGCAGATCCGGTGACGAGAATGTTTGCACCTTTTAATTCCATGTCCGCCAGTTTCGAAAATGGCGAACAGATGGTCGATACAATTACATTGGTGTTGGAGGGGAGAAAAACGAACTATATTTCTGCAAGTTCCGCACTACGGAAGGACACATAATTGTCGTTAAATGGAATTTCTACTCGGGCTACCGTTCTATCTGCATGGGTGATGATACGAAATAGGTTAGGGTCAACCCCTTCGTTTTTGAGTAGGATCATAATGAGAGCAATTCCAAGTCCTGCACCTTCCGTGTTGTCCATATTGTCCATATAGAATTCCGCAATGTCATTATATCCCATGGACTTTTTCATCTTTTCTCGCATTCGCGCTTCTTCTGTTTTGATGACCGGAGTGTTGTTTGTGACTTCGACGAGTAATCCATCGAGGCAGTAGTGAAATTTTATCTGAACGTAAACCCCACGAGCTAGGCATCGTTTCCCGTATTCGTCCGCCATCTTTTCAGAAAACTTTTTGGAGTATTCTTTGATCCCTTGGAGATAGTCATTTTCGTCAGTAATGTCCAAACCTTCATCTTCAAAGAAGACTCGTTTTTGATTGGCTTTGATTCCGTTGATGGTCAGTTCTTTGGAGATTGTATAAAGCATCTCTACAAAATGTGATTGCCCCACTTCCGAAAGGATATTGGTGATGAGACCTAAAACATATTGCTCTAGTTGGCGATTCATCCGGGAGGACCTTACGACAATTTTGGATTTTGCCTTTACCAAATCGGGGATTTGTGTTTCTAATTCTACAAAAGGTTTCGCCACGAATCATTCCTTAAAGTGGGGGACTTATCCCACATGGTTCTATTATCGAACCGGGAAATCCACAACTAAAATCTCAAGGGAAATTCAATGTTTTTCCTGTTTTTTTTCCATTTCCAGGAAATAAACTCATTTTCCATTGACCAAAGAGCCTCATTTAAAATAGTGTAAAAAACCTAGCCTCGCTTGGAAACCCGCGCTTGGGTGGGAAACGTTTTGCCCTCTTAGCTCAGTGGTAGAGCACTTCCATGGTAAGGAAGGGGTCACCAGTTCAAGCCTGGTAGAGGGCTTGTTTTAGGGCTGTAGTTTAATGGTAGAACTAGGATCTCCAAAGTCCTTGGTGGGAGTTCGATTCTCTCCAGCCCTGCCAGACTACAGAATATATAGAATTAGAGAACAGGACAAGGATCAATGAAAGCTACGAGTTTCATTCAGGAATGTAAAGCAGAACTTGAAAAAGTACATTGGCCTACGCGCCAAGAGGTAGTGAGTTCTACCGTTGTAGTCCTAGTTACAGTATTTATCTTTTCCCTATTTTTATCAGCTTCGGATTTTGTTTTCCTGAAACTGTTAAAGTGGTTCTGGGCATTAGGAACATAGGTTAAGACGTGGGCGATTCTTTAGATAAAAAATGGTATGTGCTTCAAACTTATTCCGGTCACGAGAATAAGGTGAAGACAAACATTGAGAAGATGGTCCAACAACAAAAACTGGAAGACCAAATCTTCTCAGTAAAAATTCCTTCGATGGAAGTTGCCGAAATGAAAAACGGCAAGAAGAAGGTCACAAAGAAAAAACTCATGCCGGGTTATGTTCTCGTTGAGATGAATATGACGGATGACCTTCGATTTAAAATCCAGAACTTACCTTCTGTGTCTACATTTGTAGGCGGAAAAGGAAAAGGGCCGGAGCCACTATCTCTCGATGAGATTAAAAATCTCTTCAGTGATGTGGGAAGTGTGGAATCGGAAGAAGTTTCGAGACCTCGTTTCCTATTCAAAGTGGGCGAAACATTGAAAATTATAGATGGTCCGTTTGCTAATTTCACAGGTCTTGTGGATGAAATTTTTCCTGATAAAGGAAGACTCCGCGTTCGTGTCGAAATTTTCGGAAGATCCACTCCAGTGGAGTTGGATTACCTCCAAGTAAAATCGGAACAATAGAACTGATAGATTGACTTTTAGTAAGGAACTTGAAACGAGATGGCTGCAAAGAAAGTAGTAAAACAAATTAAACTCCAAGTGGAAGCAGGGAAAGCAAACCCAGCTCCTCCAGTAGGTCCCGCTCTTGGTCAAGCCGGACTCAATATCATGGAATTCTGTAAACAGTTCAACGAGAGATCAAAAAACCAAATGGGACTCAAACTCCCTGTGGTGATCACTGTTTATTCTGACAGAAGTTTTACATTCGTAACTAAATCTCCTCCAGCAGCTCTTCTTGTCATGAAGGCGCTTGGACTTCAGGGTGGATCTGCCACTCCACACACTGTAAAAGTGGGAACAATCAAACGAGCTCAACTAGAAGAAATTGCAAAAACGAAGATGGAAGACCTAAATGCGAATGATTTGGATGCAGCAGTGAACATCATTGCTGGAACTTGTCGTTCCATGGGTGTAAACGTCGAGTAATCATTAGGAAACGGGAACCGAAGTCATGAAACGCGGCAAAAAATATATCCAACTCAAAGAGAAAGTCGATCGCACTAAGGCTTATACCCTTGGTGAAGCAGTCGGTTTGGCAAAAGCAACTAGTTTTTCCAAATTTGATGGAACATTAGAGATTTCGACTAAAATCAATTATAAATCTCTCCAAAACGTAAGAGGGACAATTTCCCTTCCGCACGGAACTGGAAAAACGATTAAAGTTTTGGTTTTCTGCAAAGGAGACAAACAAAACGAAGCAAAAGAGGCGGGAGCTGACTTTGTAGGTGATATGGACTTAATCGAAAAAGTTTCCGGTGGATGGACTGATTTTGATGCTTGTGTGGCGACTCCTGATATGATGAAGGAAGTTGGTAAACTTGGTCCAGTTCTTGGTCGTAAGGGTCTTATGCCAAAACCAAAAGCGGGAACGGTGACCACTGACGTAGCAAAAGCAGTAAAAGAACTCAAAGCGGGTCGAATTGAATACCGCCCTGACAAAGGGGGAGTGGTTCACTTAGGAGTGGGAAAATGTTCCTTCTCTGATGACAAACTCTCTGATAATATCAACGCTGTAGTAGCAGCTCTTATGAAAGACAAACCTTCCGATGCGAAGGGTGATTACCTCAAGTCTTTCTCTGTAGCGGCAACTATGGGAATCGGCGTGAAAGTCGATGTAAAAGAACTAGTAAACGCGAACATATAACGAGTAAGAACAATGGCAAATCCATCTAAAATTGAAGCAGTAGCAGAACTTAAAAGTCGTTTGGAAAAACGACCAAACTTTATTTTAGCATCTTACAGCGGTTTAACTGTTGAAGATATGTCTAACCTTCGTGCGAAACTTCGCAAAGAAGGATCGGAAATGAAGGTAATCAAAAACAACCTTTTTCTCCGAGCTTTAAAAGAGTCTTCTGAACATAAAAACAACTCCATTGATTTTGGGGATGTTTACAAAGGACCTCTTGCAGCGATTTTCTCTCTGGATGCACTTCCAGCAGTAGCAAAAGTTTGTAAGGACTTTGCAAAAGATAAGAAGGAACTCGAAATCAGAACCGGCTATATGGACGGGGAAGTTTTGGGTAAATCCGGAGTAGAAGCGATTGCTGGACTTCCGTCCAAACAAGAACTTCTTGCGCAAATTGCTCGTGGGGTCAATGCTCCTGCAACGCAAATTGCTTCTGGAATCAATCAAATTATGGCATCATTGGCTCGCGCCATCAATGCAGTCGCCGAGAAAAACGGTAATTAGTAATCATAGTGATTAGTAGGATAAGGAGAATATAGGATGTCTGTTGACGCGCTATTAGAACAAATTGGAAGTCTTACATTAGTTCAGGCTGCTGACCTAGTGAAAAAGATGGAGGACAAATTCGGGATTTCTGCTGCTGCACCAGTTGCGGTAGCGGCTGTTGCGGGTGCAGGTGGTGGCGCAGCTGCTGCTGAAGAGCCGGCAACTTTCAATGTAATCTTGAAAGCACACGGTGACAAAAAGATCGACGTTATTAAACTCGTTCGCGAAATCACTGGTCTTGGATTGGCAGATGCGAAAACGCTTGTGGAAGCTGGTGGAAAATCAGTGAAAGAAGGCGTTTCTAAAGACGAAGCTGCTGATATTAAGAAAAAACTCGAAGGTGTTGGGGCTCAAGTAGAAGTTGCTGCTGCCGGTTAATCGGTTGCCAATTTTTAAACCCAGTCTTCAAAAACTTAGAGGCAGGGAGGCCGTAGGCGTCCCCACCTCTATTTTTTCGTTTATCATACCATCTACTATTTTGATGTCTCTAGGGAGAGTATTCCATGCATACCCGAATGCAAATTAGAAACCGGGTAAATTTCGGTAAAATTACCGACCTCAATTTACTTCCTAATCTTATCTACGTACAAAAAAAATCCTTTGATTGGTTTCTCCAGTCGGAAGTGAAAGATCCGACGAAACGTTTGAACCAAGGATTAGAAGCCGTATTTCGTGAATCCTTTCCAATCGAATCACCAAACAACGATATGGTCATGGAATATGGCCATTATATCTTGGGAGAGCCTAAACGCGATCCACAAGAGTGCAAAGACACTGACTCTTCCTTTGCAGTTCCACTAAAAGCAGTCATTAGACTCATCATCAAAGACACCGGAGAGATCCGGGAACAAGTTGTCTACATGGGAGACCTTCCTGTGATGACAGACCATGGAACTTTCATCATCAATGGTGCGGAAAGGGTAGTGGTTAGCCAGCTTCACAGATCACCTGGTATTTTCTTTTCTTACGACCAAGTGCGAGATACTTTCTCTGCTCGGGTGATTCCTTACCGAGGCTCTTGGTTGGAATTTGAGATGGACAATAAGGGAATCCTTGTTGCGAAAATCGACCGTAAGAAAAAATTCCCGGCAACCTTACTTGTAAAAGCTATGGGTATGGGAACCAACGAAGAAGTATTACGTTTGTTCTATGGATCTTCGAAAATGAAGATTGCTGGTGCCAATCCAAAAGACCTCAAACGTCTGATTGGACGCCGAACCATCGCTGATATCATCAACATGGAAACAGGTGAGGTTATGCTCGATGCTGGTTCCAAAATCAATGAGGATAATATCTCCATCCTTCGTGAAATGAAGGTAAAGGATGTGGATGTCATTGAATTTCCGAAAGGAAAAGACAACCCAGTTCTCATCAACTGTTTGGAAAAAGACGGTGTGAACGACTACGAAGATGCTGTGAAAAAATTCCACACCATCATGAGACCAGGCGAACCTTCTACGATTGAAAACGCAGAAGCTGAACTAAAACGTCTCTTTTTCTCTCCTAAAACTTTTGATTTGGGTGTTGTCGGTCGTTACAAAATCAACAGCAAATTCGAATTCAACAATCCAAAAGAGTTTTCAAAAGCAGAAGACCGAGTTTTAAGAAAACAAGATATCATTGAAACAGTTCGTTATCTCGTGATGCTTATGTCTGAAGCGGAAAACTATTATCCGGACGATATTGACCACTTAGGAAACAGAAGGATTCGTTCTGTTGGTGAGCTCATTGCCAACCAATTGAAACTTGGATTCTCTCGTGTAGAACGAGTGATCAAAGAAAGAATGACGGTTCAAGAACCGGAACAACAAACTCCGCAGCTTCTTATTTCCATCAAACCAATCACAGCAGTGATCAATGAATTTTTTGGTTCCTCACAACTTTCTCAGTTTATGGACCAAACAAACCCACTCGCTGAACTTACCCATAAACGTAGGTTAAACGCTCTTGGGCCTGGTGGTTTATCGCGTGACCGAGCCGGTTTCGAAGTTCGTGACGTTCATTATTCTCACTACGGTCGTATGTGCCCAATTGAAACACCGGAAGGTCCAAACATTGGTCTCATTCTTTCTATGTCTAGTTTTGCACGTGTTAACGATTATGGGTTCATTGAAACTCCATACCGCCTTGTGAAAAATGGAAAAGTCCAAAAACAAGTAGAGTATCTCACTGCGGACAAAGAAGAATACCACTATATGGCGCAGTCGAATTCGACTGTAGATGAGAAGGGAGAATTTACTTCCAAACTCATCTCCACTCGCCATAGAGGGGACTTTCCTTTCCGCAGCCCATCTGAGATCCAATATATGGATCTTGCTCCATTACAAGTAGTGTCCGTTTCGACGGCTCTCATTCCGTTCCTCGAACATGATGATGCGAACCGTGCCCTCATGGGTTCCAACATGCAACGCCAAGCAGTTCCTCTTCTCACAGAAGAAGCGCCGTTTGTAGGAACAGGTATGGAAGCTCGTGCTGCTTATGATGCAGGGGTTTGTATTGTTGCGAAAAAAGATGGTGTAGTTTCTAAAGTAGATGCTACTGGTGTTTGGATCAAAGAAGACCAATCCAAAGAGATCGTCCACTACCCACTCATTAAATTCAAAAAAACCAACCAAGGTACTTGTTTTAACCAAAAACCGAACGTATCCATGCTTCATACCACAACAGGTGGAAAGGTAAGTAAAGTTTCTAAAGAACGGATCGAAGTAACGTCTCCAAACGGAGAAAAAGAAACACACGAACTTTTCCATTCGGAAGAAGTACAGTATTTATCCGTGGTGAAAGAAGGCCAAGACTTAGGAATTGGTGCACCGGTGGCCGGGCAAATCATCAAAGGGGAAAAATACGGTGAGTTTGGACAAATCCTCCAAAAAGGAACTGTCCTTGCGAATGGTCCTTCCACTGACGCTGGTTATTTGGCACTGGGACGTAATGTACTCGTTGCGTTTATGCCTTGGGAAGGTTATAACTTTGAGGATGCGATTCTTATCTCTGAACGAATCATCAAAGACGATGTTTTCTCTTCCATCCACATTGAAGAATTCGAAATCCAAGCTCGTGAGACGAAACTTGGGCAAGAACAAATCACTCGTGACATTCCGAACCTATCGGACAAAGCGTTCCGTGATTTGGATGAGTCCGGTGTGATCCGTGTGGGTGCGGAAGTAAAACCAGGTGATATCCTGGTTGGTATGGTGACTCCAAAAGGAGAAACCGACCTCACTCCAGAATACAAACTTTTACACTCCATTTTTGGAGAGAAGGCAAAAGAAGTAAGAGATTCCTCTCTTCGTATGCCAAACGGTTTTGAAGGAACTGTGATCGATATCAAACGTTATTCCCGTGAAACAGGCGATGAACTCGCCGCTGGCGTGGAAGAAATGGTGAAAGTCTATGTAGCTCGTAAACGGAAACTCCTCGTGGGTGATAAGATGGCGGGTCGTCACGGAAACAAAGGGGTCGTTGCTCGAGTGATGGCACAAGAAGATATGCCATACATGGAAGATGGAACTCCGGTTGATATCGTGCTTAACCCACTTGGGGTTCCTTCAAGGATGAACCTAGGTCAGATTTTTGAAACCCAATTGGGCTTCGCTGCCAAAAAACTAGGAATCAACTTTGAAACTCCAGTGTTCGATGGAGCAACCGAAGGTGACGTTCATGAGTTCTGCAAAAAAGCAGGATTACCGGAAAACAGCAAATTTCAGTTGTACGACGGAAGAACGGGAGAAAAATTCATCAACCAAGTCTTCTGCGGATACATTTACATGTTGAAACTGGCACACTTAGTGGATGACAAAATCCATGCAAGATCCACTGGACCTTACTCACTCGTAACGCAACAACCACTGGGTGGTAAGGCGCAGTTCGGGGGACAAAGGTTGGGTGAGATGGAAGTTTGGGCTCTCGAAGCGTATGGTGCGTCACACACCTTGCAAGAGTTACTCACCATCAAGTCAGATGATATGCTTGGACGTGCCAGAATTTACGAAGCAATTGTGAAAGGAATTCACTCGATCAAACCGGGTATTCCAGAATCATTCAACGTTCTTGTTCAGGAACTCCGAGGTCTGGCACTTGACATCATCATCAAAGACTCCGAAGGATTGGAAGTGGATATCTCTGATTACGAAGATGAATTCTCGAAAAACAAAAAGAAAATCAAATTCGAGACCATCGAAAACGTTTAGGGAAGGGAAAAAGTATGAGAAATTACAATAGTTTTGAATCGATTACAATCCGTTTGGCATCACCCGAGCGGATCAAAGAGTGGTCTTTCGGGGAAGTTAAAAAACCAGAAACGATCAACTACCGTACCCTAAAACCGGAACGAGATGGTCTTTTCTGTGAAAAAATCTTCGGAACCACTAAGGATTGGGAATGTTACTGCGGTAAATTCAAATCCATCCGTTATAAGGGAGTGGTTTGCGACAAATGCGGGGTTGAGGTAACTCACTCCAAAGTGCGTCGTGAAAGAATGGGTCATATTGAACTTGCAGCACCAGTGTCGCATATTTGGTATTACCGTTCTGTTCCATCTCGTATGGGACTACTTCTTGATATGACCATCAACCAACTCAAAAGTGTTCTTTACTTTGAGAAATATGTGATCATTGACCCTGCTGATTCCGGAAGGAACAGAGGGGAACTCATCGATGAAGATGAATACCATAATTATTTAGATGAATACGGTGATAAGTTTATCGCAGGTATCGGTGGGGACGCCATCAAAGAACTTCTCGCACGTATCGACGTGGATGCAGAAGCTCGTGTGATCCGCCAAAAGATCCAAGATAAAAACAAAATCTCCGACAAACGTATTTTCAAACGCCTAGAAGTTTTGGAAGCGTTCCGTGATTCTGGAAACCGTCCTGAATGGATGGTTCTTGATGTGGTTCCGGTCATCCCACCAGAACTTCGCCCGATGGTTCAATTAGAGGGAGGGCGTTTTGCAACTTCCGACCTGAACGATTTGTATCGTCGTGTGATCAATAGAAACAATCGACTCAAACGACTCCTTGCTTTGAAAGCTCCAGAGATCATTGTTCGTAACGAAAAACGTATGTTACAAGAAGCAGTGGATGCTCTTTTTGATAACAGCCGTCGCAAACGAACTGTGAAAGGAAAAGGAAATAGACCTTTAAAATCTATCTCCGATATGCTCAAAGGAAAACAAGGCCGATTCCGCCAAAACCTACTCGGGAAACGTGTGGATTACTCTGGTCGTTCGGTGATCGTTGTCGGTCCAGAACTCAAATACCACCAAATGGGTCTTCCTAAAAAAATGGCTTTGGAACTATTCAAACCATTCATTATGAAACGCCTTGTGGATTTGGAACTTGCACCAAACATCAAGTCTGCGAAGAAAAAAATCGAAGCAGAAGACAAAGAAGTTTTTGATGTATTGGAAACTGTAGTCAAGGAACACCCAGTTCTCCTCAACCGTGCGCCAACTCTCCATAGACTTGGGATCCAAGCATTTTTACCTGTCCTTGTAGAAGGAAAGGCAATCAAACTCCACCCACTCGTTTGTCATGCGTTTAACGCAGACTTTGACGGGGACCAAATGGCAATCCACGTTCCGCTCGCTCCAAAAGCACAGCTTGAAACTTGGATGCTCATGTTATCTCCGCATAACATTCTAAACCCTGCCAACGGACAACCGATTTGTGGACCAACACAAGATATCGTACTTGGAATTTATTACCTCACTTCTGAAGTAAAAGACGCTAAGGGTGAAGGGAAATTTTTCACTGGTCTTGAAGAGGTGATGTATGCGATCGAAACGAAAACCGTTGAAATTCGTTCCAAAATTTCCGTTTTACACGAAGGGAAAATCATCGAAACCACACCTGGAAGACTTATCTTCAACCAAGTGATGCCAAAAGGGTATGTTTACATCAACAGAACTCTAGGTGATAAAGAAACAAACAAAATTATTGCAGATGTTTACGAGAAGTTTGGACCTGGCACCACAGTTGTGATGTTAGATGAAATCAAACGACTTGGATACCGTTATGCAACTGTATTTGCTCCTACCATCTCGATTGATGACATCCGAGTTTCTCCTCAAAAAGAAGGACTCGTCAATGATGCTAACAAAGAAGTAGAAAAAGCGGATATGGAGTATCGTAAAGGGATCATTACGAACGAAGAACGTCGTAAAAAGGTAATCGAAATTTGGACAAAAACCAATGACCGGATTACGGAAGGGATGTTTAAGGAACTCGAAAAAGACCAAGCGGGATTTAACCCGGTTTACGTCATGGCCGCTTCCGGTGCCCGTGGATCCAAACAACAGATTCGCCAGCTTGCAGGGATGCGGGGTCTTATGGCGAAACCATCCGGGGAAATCATTGAACTTGCGATTCGTTCTAACTTCCGTGAAGGCCTTGGGGTCTTAGAATTTTTTATCTCAACACATGGTGCAAGGAAAGGTCTTGCGGATACGGCGTTAAAAACTGCCGATGCCGGTTACCTCACTCGTCGTCTTGTGGATATTTCTCAGGACGTAATTGTTTCGGAAGATGATTGTGGAACCAAAGCAAACATCACTCTTGGTATCGTAAAAGAAGGTGAGAACGTCATTGTTTCCCTTGCAGACAGAGTGTTCGGTCGATACACAGCAGAAGACTTAGTGGATCCTGTGACTGAAAAAGTAGTGTTTCCAAAAGATACACTCATCACAAGAGCGCTCGGCCAACAGATCGAAAACCTTGGTTATGATAAAATCAAAGTAAGATCACCTCTCACTTGCCGATCCCGTCACGGTATTTGTACAAAATGTTACGGTATGGATATGGCACGTCTTGTTCCTGCGGAAATTGGAGAAGCAGTTGGAACCATCGCCGCTCAGTCCATCGGCCAACCGGGAACACAGCTTACGATGAGAACTTTTCACGTGGGTGGAGCAGCATCTGCCACGATCCAAGAGAAAGAACACAAAGTTCCTTTCCGTTCCTTAGTTAAATCAATAAACGGTCGTTTGGTGACAAATGCAAACGGAGCGAAAGTTTTCGCACGCCGTGGAACCATCATTGTCAACCGACTCATCCAAGAGTTCAATACAGAGTCTCTCTCGAGTGTGCGGATTGTAGATGGCCAACGATTAGAAAAAGGGGAAGTGTTTGCGACACAAGTGGGTGAATCCACAGAACAACGCATCACTTCTGACCAAGCGGGAGTTGTTTCTCTTGTAGGAACCACTCTACGTATCCTTGGTGATGATATTGTAATTCCCGTGAAAATCGGAACCATCTTAAAAGCAGAAGAAGCCCAAATCGTAGAAGAAAACAAAGCCCTCGCTGAGTTTGACCCTTACAATGAAGTGGCTGTATCGGAAACTGCAGGGACTATCCAATGGGAAGATTTAGAAATCGGTAAGAACGTTCGTCGTGACGTGGATCCAAAAACTTCTAATATCATCTTAAAAGTGGTAGAACAGAAAAAAGATCGTCTCGTTCCTAAGGTTCTTGTCGGATCCGATGAATACTCTGTTCCAGTGGACGCTCTTCTCCAATTCCAAAATGGAGACAAGGTCAGGGAAGGGGATGTGATCTTCAAAATCCCGTCTGTGGCTGAAAAAACGCGAGATATCACCGGTGGTCTCCCAAGGGTAGATGAACTTTTCGAAGCTCGTCGTCCGAAAGATGCCTGCACACTTGCAGAAATTGACGGTAAAATCGAAGACAAAGGTGAAATCGTTAAAGAAAAACGAATATTATACATCATTCCTGAAACAGCGGAACAAGAAAAAGTAAAAGTAGCAATTCCAATCGGAAAACAAATCCGTGTTCGCCAGGGTGACTTTGTGAAACGCGGAGACCAGTTGGATGAAGGAAATTTTGACCCGCATGATATCCTTGCGATCAAAGGACCAAATGCTCTTCACGAATACTTAGTTTCGGAAGTTCAGGAAGTTTACCGCTTACAAGGGGTTCATATCAATGATAAACACATCGAAGTTGTGGTTCGTTCCATGCTGCGTAAGGTGATTATCACAGATAGTGGGGACACATCCTTTGTGAACCAACAACAAGTGGATAAATTCCTCTTTGATGAAGAAAACGACCGAGTGGAAAAAGAAGGGGGATCTCCGGCACAAGGAACTCCTGTCCTTCTGGGATTAACAAAAGCATCCCTCAACACTGAGTCTTATTTCTCGGCTGCATCATTCCAAGAAACAACAAAGGTTCTAACGGATGCGGCGATCAAAGGAAAAACAGACAACCTCATGGGTCTGAAAGAAAACGTAATCATTGGTCACATGATCCCTGCGGGAACAGGCATGAAAAAATACCGTGACATTGAAGTTTTCAAAGACCTTCCTGGGGATTTGGATTGGGATCTGGAATCGGAGGAAGAGGAAGAAGAAGTTTCCGAACTTTCCGAGTCGGCTCCTGTTTCCACTGCCACACTCTCTCGACTTGTTGCCGAAGAGGACGAGGATGAAGATGAGTTGGAAGAAGAGTCTGATGACTCGGACGATGAAGACGACGACGATTAAACCAAACTTTGTCCCTAGTAATTCGTAAGAGTTTCTGGGGACAAAATCATGTTTTCGTTTACAAAATGTCGCTATCTGGAATTTTGGACGAAAACGTCATTATTTTTTTAAAGACAGAGAAGTAGAAGAAGGAATCGAATGCCTACAATTAACCAGCTCATCCGAATTGGAAGAGAAGACCAAAAGAAAAGAACTAAATCTCCTGCCCTTAAAGCATGCCCACAAAGACGTGGAGTTTGCACTAGGGTAATGACCTTTACTCCTAAAAAACCGAACTCAGCTCTTCGTAAAGTAGCAAGGGTTCGCCTCACAACTGGAATTGAAGTCACTGCTTATATTCCTGGTGAAGGTCACAACCTCCAAGAACACAACGTTGTTCTCATCCGTGGGGGAAGGGTAAAAGACTTACCAGGGGTTCGTTATCATATCATTCGTGGAACACTGGATACACTCGGTGTAGACAAACGTCGTAAAGGACGTTCAAAATACGGCGCTAAGCGTCCTAAAGCGTAATCGGAGAAAGGTATATGTCAAGAAGAAGAGGAAAAGTTGAACCGCGCCACATCGAAGGCGATCCTAAATACAATGACAAAGTGATTTCTAAGTTTATCAACTGCCTAATGGTAGATGGTAAAAAGAGTGTTGCTGAAGCCGTGTTCTACGATGCTTTAGAAGTAATTGCTAAAAAAACAGGGCAAGATCCTTACCAAGTTTTCCAAGAAGCTTTGGAAAATGCAAAACCACAAGTAGAAGTAAAATCTCGTCGTGTGGGTGGGGTTACTTACCAAGTTCCAATCGAAGTTCGTCCGGAAAGACGACTCGCTCTTGGAATCAGATGGCTCATTCGTTACAGCCGTGATAGAAACGAAAAATCAATGAAGAATAAATTGGCTGCAGAATTTATGGAAGCACAAAAAGGCACTGGTTCTGCGATCAAGAAAAAAGAAGATATCAGAAAGATGGCAGATGCCAACAAGGCTTTCTCTCACTACCGCTGGTAGTTTTCTCCATTCGATTCCAAACATTGATAAGCCAGGTGAAAACCTGGCTTTTTTATTTTAACGTAACAAATTTATGAAATACCGAACTGTTGGAATTTTTGCTCATATCGATTCGGGGAAAACCACTCTCACCGAACGAATCTTATTCGAAGCTGGGAAAATTTCGGCAGTAGGATCCATTGAAGATGGAAATACCGAATCGGATTCCTTACAAGAAGAGATCGAAAGAGGAATTTCGATTCGTACCACTTTCCATTCAATCCCTTGGAAAACAACCTTTGGTGAGTTTCAAATCCAACTCGTGGACACACCCGGCCATATTGATTTTCGAAACCAAGTCACAGACCTTTTGCCTGCTATGGAAACTGCCATTGTGGTTTTAGAAGCGGGAACCGTAGTCCAATCCCAGGCCCGGCTTGTGATTGAAGAACTGAAAAAAACAAATGTTCCGATGGTATTTTTTATCAACAAACTGGACCGCTTTGATGAGGATTATTTAGACACACTTGTCTCCTTGGAAGAAATTTTGGGCGGTGCTCCAGTTTCTCTATTTCAAAAGAATGCAGAGGGAAAGATTGAATACTATCTAAAAGACCCCGATCGTTTTCCCAAAACGGTAAAAGACGAACTGATGTCTTGGAATGATGAACTCATGATTTCTTCCTGGAACGATGCGTTGGGTCAAACCGATTATTCGTTGATCGGTCTTCGAAGCGGACCTGTTTTCGGAAAACTCTATCCAGTATATGGAGGTTCTGCCAAAACCGGAGAAGGGGTTCGGGAGCTTTTGGATTTAGTTCTCTGGACGGAACCAAAAGAGACAGGAAGCCAAACTTCAATTGGGCTGCCACTTCTTGTTTTATCCCGGAGGACTGGTCATGGGATCGGTCGGTATGCGGTCGTTTATCCCACAAAAGAGTTAAGTTCAGACGAACTTCTTAAAATTGAGAAATCTTTACTTCCCTATAAGAGTGCTGCTTCCGAAGGCAGATCATCTGAGGTAATTCAGGATTCTTTGTTTACCTTCTTTGACCCGGAGACGGAAGAGGCTCTCAAAAGTTTAGAAAAGGGAAAACTTGTCATACTCAAAAATCACAGGGACTTACTACTTTTGCCTGGCCATCCAGTGGTGATTTCCTCTTCGGCTGGACTTGATGAGGAGTCACCTCCATCAGATCGGTCCCCCAGTCCATTTTCTTTTGTTTTGGAACCAGAGGAATCTGCGGACAAGGAGTTTTGGTTATGTCGCTTGGTGGAACTGGTTTGGGAAGACCCGGGATACCAAGTGCAAAGTAAGGATGAAACTGGACAGTTGGTACTCCTGGGGCGAGGGGAACTACATTTAGAAATCGGAATCCGAAGGGTTACCGAAAGAACGGAAAAAAAACTCTTAATTAGTTCGATAAACATTGCCAAAATAGAGCTTCTCAAAAAAATGTCTCATAAGGTTGCCCTAGAGCATCGTGCCTTTGAAGATCAAAAATCAAGCGGCGCGCTCATCGCAGTCCTGGAAGATACTGCCGATTTTTCGAAGCAAATTGCCTTCGAGGTAAGTCTTCCGGAAGAAGTAAAAAATTCGATTGAAACGTCCTTTTTGGAAGCCTGCTTACATGGGTTTTACGGCGAGGAAGTTGCAGGTCTCAAACTTCGTGTCCTCTCGTATGAGATGCCGAAAGGGGATTTGCAAGTCACTTTAACGCTTTTGAAAGTAGCGATACTTTCGGGTATAAAGGAATTGTTTCCATCCAACACGTATTTGGTCGGACCCCTCACGGAAGTAGAAGTGATGGTGGATGCGGACCACTTAGGTGTAGTTCTTTCTGATCTAAGTCGCAGAAGTGCTAAGGTGGTATCCATCTGGGAAGCTGTGGCAGGGAAGAGTCACTTAAAAGCCAATGCACCGGCCCAAAACCTGCTTGGCTTTTCAGGGGCTCTTAGAAACATGACCAAAGGGATTGGCATTTCTTGGGAAAGGACTGCTTTTACCTATGAATTTCATGCAGTTTTAAAGGAGTAAAGAACCGAGGATCGGGTCTTGCACCACGATTGAGGAGTAGATTCTAACAATGGCTAAAGAAAAATTTGACCGTTCAAAACCACACTTAAACATCGGAACAATTGGTCACGTTGACCACGGTAAGACAACCCTAACAGCAGCAATCACAACAACGCTTGCGAAGTTAGTTGGTGGAAAAAACAAAGCGATTGCTTACGACCAAATCGACAACGCGCCCGAAGAAAAGGCTCGTGGGATTACTATTGCAACGTCTCACCAGGAGTATGAAACTCCAAACCGTCACTACGCGCACGTAGATTGCCCGGGACACGCGGACTATGTTAAAAACATGATTACTGGTGCTGCTCAGATGGACGCTGCGATTCTCGTAGTATCTGCAACTGACGGTGCTATGCCACAAACAAAAGAACACATCCTTCTTGCTCGCCAAGTAGGGGTTCCTTACATCGTGGTTTACCTAAACAAAGCGGACATGCTTGCTGCTGATGAAAGAGACGATATGGTTGAGATGGTGAAAGAGGAAATCAAAGACCTTCTTAACAAATACAACTTTCCTGGTGACAAAACACCTTTCATCTCTGGTTCTGCATTAAAAGCTCTTGAAGGTGAAGATTCCGACCTAGGAATGAAATCTATTTTGAAACTTATGGAAGCTGTTGATACTTACGTTCCAAACCCTACACGTATTGTTGATAAACCTTTCCTTATGCCAGTTGAGGACGTATTCTCAATCACTGGTCGTGGAACTGTTGCAACTGGTCGTGTGGAGCAAGGTGTTCTTAAGATCAACGACGAGATCGAAATTGTTGGTATCCGTGATACATCTAAATCAGTTGTTACTGGTATTGAGATGTTCCGTAAACTACTCGATCAAGCAGAAGCAGGAGACAACATTGGTGCTCTTCTTCGCGGAACTAAAAAAGAAGACATCGAAAGAGGTCAAGTTCTTGCGAAACCGGGTACAATCACTCCACACAGAAAATTTAAAGCGGAAGTTTACGTTCTTACTAAAGACGAAGGTGGACGTCATACTCCATTCTTTAACAACTACCGTCCTCAGTTCTACTTCAGAACTACAGACATCACTGGTGTTTGTAACCTTCCTGGTGGAATGGAGATGGTTATGCCGGGAGATAACGTTACGATGTCAATCGAGCTTATCCACCCAATTGCTATGGACCAAGGTTTGAAATTTGCTATCCGTGAGGGTGGACGAACTATCGGTTCTGGTGTTGTTGCGGAGATCGTTGAGTAATCGCAATGGCTGGACAAAGAATTCGCGTTAAGTTAAAAGCTTTCGATCATCGGTTGATTGACCAATCAACCTTTGAAATCGTTGCGACTGCGAAGAGGACCGGAGCTACTGTCTCCGGTCCAATCCCACTCCCAACGAAAAAAGAAATCTACACGGTATTACGTTCTCCGCACGTGAATAAAAAAGCTAGAGAACAATTTGAAATGAGAACTCACAAGAGACTCATCGATATTTTAAATACGAATGAAGATACGGTAGAAGCCCTGATGAAGCTTCAACTCCCTGCTGGAGTTTCCGTAGATATTAAATCCTAAGGATAGGATCCATGGCTAAAGGTTTAATCGGCGAAAAATTGGGCATGGCCCACATATTCAATAATGAAGGTAAGATGGTTACTGTAACTGTTTTACGCGTGGGTCCTTGTTTTGTGTCCCAGGTAAAAACTTCTGCAAACGACGGCTATGAAGCTGTTCAGTTAGCATTTGGTGATGCCAAGGAAAAACACATAACGAAGGCAGAAGCTGGACACATTAAAAAAGCAAACATTGCCACTCCGAAAAAAACTCTGATTGAATTCAAAGGTTTTGAAGACGTAGCAGTAGGTGCTGAGGTAAAACTCGCAGATGTATTTGCTTTGAATGACACGGTGAAGGTAACCGGAACTTCTAAGGGTAAGGGAACTCAAGGTGTCGTGAAGCGCCACGGTTTTGCTGGTGGTCCTGCTGGGCACGGTTCCAGATTCCAAAGACACCCTGGTTCGATTGGTTCCAACACAACTCCTGGACGTGTGTTCAAGGGTTTGAAAATGGGTGGAAGAATGGGTTCTGAACAGAGCACTGTTCGAAACCTGAAAGTAGTAAAAATTGATGCAGACGCCAACTTGGTATTTGTATCCGGTCCGGTTCCAGGAAGGGAACATGGTATCGTTACGATAGAAAAAATCGGATAGATAGGTAGAACATGAAAGCGCGTAAATACAATAAAGAAGGCGTATTCGTAAGCGAAGTTGAACTTCCGGCAGAATTATTTGCTACCGGCATTTCGCTTGGAGCCATCTATGATGCGGTTAAAGCTGAAAATGCGAACAATAGACAAGGAACACATTCTACTAAGGATCGTTCCGAAGTTCGCGGTGGGGGAATCAAACCTTGGGCTCAAAAAGGAACTGGTCGTGCAAGACAAGGATCCATCAGGGCACCTCATTTCGTTGGTGGTGGTATCATTCATGGACCAAAACCAAGAGATTATTCCTCTAACTTGTCACGCAGCGTAAAGAAAAAGGCTGTTCTCTCCATCCTTAACAAAAAGGCAGAAGAAAACAGAATCGTGATCATAGAAGACGTAGAACCTTCTTCTTACTCCACAAAGTCCATCTACAACATTTTGAAGAACATGGACATTGCAGAGAAGGGTAACGTGGGTTTTGTGGTAGCTGGTGAAAACCAATTCCTCAAAAAATCCACTCGCAATATAGAGAACCTCAAATATGTGAACAGCAAACGAGTCGTTTGCCGAGACATCCTCTATAATAACAATTTAGTAATCTCTGAAAGCGCTTTAAAAGAGCTTCAGGCTCAGTATTCTAAGAAAGGATAAGACAGTGAACCTAGAGAATGTAATCTTATCACCAGTTGTTACCGAAAAGTCGCAAGACCTTCAATCAATTGGAGAACGTATGGGAAAAAGAACTGTCAAGTATACGTTCAAAGTCCACCCGGATGCGAACAAAACTTTGATCAAACAAGCCCTGAAACAAATGTATAACGTAGTTCCGACAGCTGTAAACGTAGCCGTTTATCGCGGGAAAATGAAACGTTTTAGAAACATGCCGTCCCCAAGACCTCACTACAAAAAAGCTGTCGTGACGTTTGCTGACGGAGCAAATTTGGATTTTGCTAAGGTTTAATTATGGGAATTAGAAAACTTAAACCCACAACGCAGTCTAGCCGTTACTACTCGGTTCTAGATTTCAAAGAAATCACTGAAGTGGTTCCTTACAAACCGCTCACTGCCAACATTTCTTATAAAGCTGGTCGTGACAACAAGGGACGTATTGCTGTTAGACGGAAAGGTGGACGTAACAAAAGAAAGTTCCGGATCATCGATTTCAAACGTAATAAATTTGGAATCCCTGCAACTGTAAAAACAATCGAGTATGATCCAAACCGTTCTGCTTTTATTGCTCTGGTCTGCTATGCGGACGGAGAATACCGATACATTTTAGCTCCTAACGGACTTAAAGTAGGTGATAAAATTGAGTCTGGTGCCAATGCAGAAATCAAGCTAGGGAACACACTTCCTTTAGATAAAATACCTGCTGGAACTAACGTTCACAACATTGAACTCCATATCGGAAAAGGCGGTCAAATCGCTCGCACAGCAGGATCTTTTGCTGTGATCTCCGCTAAAGATGGTGACTATGTATCTCTCAAACTTCCTTCTTCGGAAATCCGTAAGGTTCGTAAAGAGTGCTTAGCAACGGTCGGAGAACTTTCCAACAAAGACCACAACTTAGTGATCATTGGTAAAGCGGGACGTAACCGTTGGTTAGGAAAAAGACCGAAAGTAAGAGGGGTCGTTATGAACCCTGTGGACCACCCACTCGGTGGTGGTGAAGGTAGAACTTCCGGAGGACGTCACCCAGTGACTCCTTGGGGTAAACCTACGAAAGGATTTAAAACACGTAAGACTAGACCGTCTGACCGTTTTATTGTCCAAAGACGTAAGAAAAACAGGAATAGGTAGGGTCTAGATAATCATGGCTAGAAGCTTAAAAAAAGGTCCGTTCATTGACGACCACCTCATGAAAAAAATTACCAACTTAAACTCTGAAGGGAAAAAAACTCCCTTCAAGTCTTGGTCCAGAAGAAGTACCATTTATCCAGACATGATCGGTCACACCGTAATGATTCATAATGGCAAAGCGTTTGTTCCGGTATATGTTAACGAAAACATGATCGGCCATAAACTCGGTGAATTTGCTCCCACTAGAACCTTCAAAGGTCATGGTGGGGACAAAAAAGTAGCGAAGAAATAGGTAGAGAGATGGAAGCAAAAGCAGTAGGAAAACACCTCAGAATTTCTGCCAGAAAAGCTCGCCTGGTTGCTGATGAAGTTCGTGGATACGATTATAAGGAAGCCATTGATATCTTGCGTTTTACAAACAAAGCAGCAAGTTCAATGATCATCAACCTTTTGAACTCAGCAGTGGCGAACGCAGTCCAAATGAACGAAAGTTTGGACCCAAGTTCACTTTACGTTAAAAAAATCTATGTGGATGACGGTCCTATCATGAAACGTTTCCGTCCAAGAGCACGAGGACGTGCTTCTAGGATCCGTAAACGCCTAAGCCACATCACTGTTGTCGTATCTGAAATCGAAAAGAAGGTTAGCTAATTTATGGGTCAAAAAGTAAATCCAATCGGACTACGAATCGGAATCACACGTAACTGGGATTCAATTTGGTATTCCAAACAAGATTACATTAAAAATCTTCACGAAGATATCAAGATCCGTAGATTCCTTCAGAAGAAATTCAAAAACGCTTCCGTTGTTAAAATCGTAATCGAAAGATTCCCTGAAAAAATCAACGTGAACCTCCATACTTCTAAACCAGGTATGGTAATTGGGCAAAAAGGCCAAAACATTGAAGCGGTAAAACAAGAGCTAAAAAAATACGCTGATAAACCGATTGGGATGAATATCATCGAAGTGAAAAAACCAGAAGTCATTGCACAAGCAATTGCTGAAACGGTTGCCCTTCAAATCGAACAAAGGATGCCATTTCGTCGAGTGATGAAAGCAGAACTTCGTCGTGCCATGCGCGGTGGGGTAGAAGGCGTAAAAATCCAAATCTCTGGACGACTAAACGGAGCAGATATGGCAAGGACAGAAAAGTATATGGAAGGACGAGTTCCTCTTCATACTCTTCGTGCTAAAATTGATTTTGGATTCAAAGAAGCTCTCACGACTTTTGGACAAATTGGTGTGAAAGTATGGACTTATACAGGTGACTACTTCCCAACTAAGGAAGAGTCCGATGAAGATAAATACGCTGTAAAACGTAGAACGAGTTAAGAAGTACTAAAGAGAAACAATCATGTTAGCACCTAAACGAGTAAAATTTAGAAAACGCCAAAGAGGGCGCTTAAAAGGTAAGGACGAAAGAGGTTCTTACGTTGCGTTCGGAGAGTATGGTTTAAAAGCCATCTCTTCCGGTCGTATCACTGCGCGACAAATCGAAGCTGCAAGGATTACTATTAACCGCCAAGTCAAACGAGGTGGGAAATTGTGGATCAGGATCTTCCCTCATCTTCCTATCACTAAAAAACCTGCCGAAACTCGTATGGGTAAAGGTAAAGGTAACCCAGAATTCTGGATTGCTGAGATCCGTCCGGGCCGTGTTCTTTTTGAAATGGCGGGGATTGATGAAGAAACAGCAAGAAAAGCCCTTCATTTGGCGGCTTTCAAACTGCCAGTAGAAACTTCATTTGTTAAGAGGAACGTTCTATGAAAGACGATTTCAAATCACTATCTCCAGAAGATTTGAAGAAAGAAATTCTTTCCTCTTCCGAAGAAGTAAGAAAAGCAAGATTCCAGTTTGGTGTCACAAGATCTCTTGAGAACCCAAAACTAATCCGCAATCATAAGAAGAGAATTGCCCAAGCGTTAACTGTCCTTCGTGAGAAGGAACTAACCGCACAGGGCAAACTCAAACAAATCGCACCAAAGGCTGGTTCAGCTCCTAAAGCTGCCAAAACTAGCAAAGGTAAGAAGAAGTAGGTTATGGAAGATAAAAACTCTAAAAAGTCTTTAACCATTCAGGGTGTAGTCGTGAGCGATGCTATGGAAAAAACCGTAGTGATCGAAATCATCACAAGAAAAGTGCACCCACGGTTTAAGAAGATTATGACCAGAACTTCTCGCGTGAAAATTCACGATGAGAAGAACGAGTGTCAAGTTGGTGATCGAGTCATCGCTGTGGAAACAAGACCACTTTCTAAACAGAAACACCATAAACTTGTAAAGGTAATTGAGAAGGCGAAATTAGTATGATCCAACAAGAAACTATTTTACAAGTAGCCGATAACTCGGGTGTGAAAAAAGTCATGTGCGTTAAAGTGCTTGGCGGTTCAAAAAAACGCTACGCTACGCTTGGTGACGAAATCATCGTCGCTGTGAAAGAAGCACAACCTGCATACGGTCTTCGTGACGGGCAAGGTAAAAAAGTGCATAACAAAGCAGTTCAAAGAGCCGTTGTTGTGAGAACGAAAAAAGAAGTTCGTCGTCAAGATGGAACTTACATTCGATTCGATGACAATGCCGTTGCCATCATTGATGACAAAGGAAATCCAAAAGGAACCAGGATCTTCGGACCTGTTGCTCGTGAACTTCGCGATAAAAAATACATGAAAATTATATCTCTCGCTCCGGAGGTTCTCTAGAATGGCAGCTAAATTAGCGTATAGAGGCTCCGAGCCCACTAAATTCAAAAAAACGAAAATCAAGAAGGACGATGAAGTTCTAGTGATTTCCGGAAAAGAAAAAGGAAAAAAAGGGAAAGTTCTAGCAATCGACAAACGCAAAGACCGTGTTTATATCGAAGGTGTGAACAAAAGAAAAAGATTCGTGCGCCCAACTCAAGAGAACCCTCAAGGTGGAGCGATCGAAATCGAATTCCCAATCCATATTTCCAATGTGATGTTTCACGACGCAAAAGCAGAGAACAAGGCGAAGCCAAAGAAGAAAATTAAGGCTGTACGCTTGGGCTTTGCTAAGAAGGATGGTAAATCCGTACGAGTGACTCGACCTGAAGGGAAAGAAGTATAGTTATGGTACCTAGGCTTAAATCAAAATACGAGAAGGAAATTCGTCCTACACTCCAAAAGTCACTCGGCTTTCAAAGTGTCATGCGAGTTCCCAAACTAGAAAAGATCGTGATCAACGTTGGTATGGGTGAAGCCCACACAAACCCAAAAGCGATGGAAGCTTGTTTGGTAGAAATTGGCCAAATCACAGGCCAAAGACCGGTGAAAACATTCGCTAAGAAGTCCATTGCGGGTTTCAAAGTGAGAGAGGGAATGGTGCTTGGTTGCAAAGTTACCCTTCGTGGTCATCATATGTATGAGTTCCTTGACAGATTCATTAACGTGGCTCTTCCACGGGTTCGTGACTTTCGCGGTGTAAACCCCAAAGGTTTCGACGGTCGAGGAAATTATAACCTGTCCGTAAAAGAACAGATCATCTTCCCAGAGATTCATTTTGATAAAATCAATACGATCTACGGGATCAATATCACTTTCGTAACGAACACGGAAGTGGACAAAGAAGCGTTCGAATTATTCCAAGCCTTCGGTATGCCTTACCGAGCGGCAGGTAAGTAGGAGATTATTCATGGCGAAAAAATCAATGATGGAACGCCACGCCAAAGAGCAAAAATTCAAAGTGAGAGAGTACAATCGTTGCCCTCTTTGTGGTCGATCACGCGCTTATTTGCGCCGCTTTGATATGTGTCGTCTTTGCTTCCGGGACCTTGCTAGCAAGGCTCAGATCCCCGGTGTGAAAAAGTCCTCCTGGTAATTAGGTTAAGGTAAGTATGAGTCTTTCAGATCCAATAGCAGATATGCTAACAAGAATCAGAAACGCACAACAAGCAAAACATGAGCTTTGTGTGATTCCTGGTAGCAAAATCAAAAAGTCCATCCTAGATCTTCTTAAAGAAGAAGGTTTTGTAGATGATGTTCAAACAGTAAAAAACGGAAGTTTCGATGACTTCCAAGTGAAATTAAAATACGACACGGAAAAGAAACCGGTAATCCGTATGATCGAGAGAGTATCCACTCCAGGTCGTCGCGTTTATATCCAATCTGGTGAAATCCGACCGTTCCGAAATAACATAGGAACACTCATCCTTTCTACTTCGAAAGGTGTGATGACTGGTAAACGTGCTCGTAAACTCAGGGTAGGAGGGGAAGTTCTCTGTAAGGTATTCTAGAGAACGATATCACCATGTCTCGAGTTGGAAAAAGTATTATCAAATTGCCTGCAAAGGTAGAAGTGAAAGCAGAAGCTGAAGCCCTTACAATCAAGGGGCCTTTAGGGGAACTAAAAACTCCGCTTTACGAAGGTGTCAGCGCAAATGTTGAAAACGGGGAACTAGTTTTTACTCGTAAAAGTGAAGACCAAAAGACTGTGGCTCTCCACGGTCTAGTTCGTTCACTTGCGATGAACTGCGTAAAAGGTGTGACAACTGGTTGGGAAAAAAACCTAGAAATTACTGGGGTTGGATATCGTGCTCAAAAACGCGGTAAAGATCTAGTAATGGCTCTTGGATATTCTCACGAGGTGGTTTTCCCTGAACCTACTGGTATCAAAATCGATGTTGCAGATCAGCTAAAAATCAAAGTATCGGGAATTGACCGACAACTGGTTGGACAAGTTGCGGCTGACATTCGTTCGAAAAGACCTCCTGAGCCTTACAAAGGAAAAGGAATCAAATATCAGAACGAATACATCCGTAGAAAGGCCGGAAAAACCGGTAAGAAGTAGAACGTCATGATCAATAAGACAGCTAAAAATACGAAAAGATTGAGACGAGCGGAACGAGTTCGATACAAACTCCGCTCTACATCGGAAAGACCTCGGTTGGTTTTTAACAAAACAAACCGTTACCTAACGGCACAAATCATTGATGATGCAAAAGGTGTAACGCTTGTTTATGCAACCACTCTAGAGAAAAATTTTCCGAAACATGAAAATTCTAAGAAGAGTAAATCCGCTGCAACCGAACTCGGTAAAGTGGTCGCTGAGAAAGCGAAAAAGGCAGGAGTTTCCCAAGTGGTTCTCGACAGATCTGGAATGGTTTACCATGGAAAGATCGCTGCTTTTGCTGATTCTGCCCGTGAAGGTGGATTGGAGTTCTAAATGATGTTAGAAGAAGAAACAAAAGAATTTACTGAAAAGGTCGTAAAAATCGACCGAGTTGCCAAAGTAGTGAAGGGGGGACGTCGTTTCTCCTTCAACGCTCTATCCGTTGTAGGTGACTCTAAAGGAAAAGTAGGAATCGGTTTTGGAAAAGCAAATGAAGTTCCAGATGCCATCCGAAAGTCCATTGAATCGGCAAAAAAGAATTTAAAATCCATTCACTATATCGGTCATACCGTTCCTCACGATGTTGTGGGACAGTTTAAATCCGCTCGAGTGATTTTGAAGCCGGCTTCCCCGGGAACGGGAATCATTGCAGGAGCTTCTGTTCGGTCCGTTTTGGAAAGAGCAGGAATTCAAGATGTTTTAACAAAGTCATGGGGATCTTCAAACCCGATGAACATTGTTAAGGCGACTATGGATGCATTACAACAGTTGGAAACTCCGTCGATGGCGGTAAAACGACGTGGTGTTAGCCTCAAACACTTGTTTGGGCAAGATCTATAAGAAGGAATCTGGCTATGGAAGAAGTGATCGTAACGCAAGAAAAGAGTTCTATTGGTATCATTCCGATACACAAAAAAACTCTAATTGCACTCGGCCTTAAAAAGAAAGGTCAATCCAAAAAACACAAAATGACCCCCCAATTGAAAGGGATGTTACGACAAGTAGGTTACTTGTTGAAAGTGGAAAAGGTATAATTGTATGGCGCAAGATAGAATTGAACAAGGTCGTGGATTTGGGGCAAAACGTCCCAAAAAATCCACATCCCTCGGCAACAAAAACTTGGTTCCAGTTCCGGAAGGTGCAAAAACTTCTCCGAAACGTGTGGGTCAAGGTCCTGGATCCGGAATGGGAAAAACTTCCACTCGCGGTTCCAAAGGACAAAGAGCACGGGCCGCTTCGATGAGACGTGGATTCGAAGGGGGACAGCTCCCTCTCCACAGACGTTTGCCAAAACGCGGATTTACAAATATTTTCTCGGTAGAGTTCCAACCAGTAAACTTGATCTCTTTATCAAAAGCAGGTCTTTCTGGGGAAGTAACTCCTGCCATTCTCAAAGCCAAATCATTGATTAAGTCAGTAGAAGGACCAATCAAATTACTCGGAACTGGAGAAGTGACTAGTGCCATCACCATTACGGTAGATGCTTTTTCTGCCTCTGCAAAAGAGAAAGTTGAAAAAGCGGGTGGAAAAGTCATCATTAGAGAAAAGAAAAAAGAAGAGAAAAAAAACTAGATAACCTATGTTTCAAACCATCGCTAACATCTTTCGAATCCCGGAATTAAGATCTAAAATCCTATTTACGATAGGTATGTTGTTACTTTTTAGAATGGGAACTCACGTAACCATTCCTGGAATCAACAGTTTGATTGTAACGGGCATTACTGCCGATCCGAGTGAAGGTTTTCTCGGAATGGTAGATTTGTTTGCTGGTGGTGCTCTTTTGAAATTTTCTATTTTTGCATTAGGGATTATGCCTTATATCTCTTCTTCCATCATCATGCAGTTAGTAATGGTTCTCATTCCTAGTTTGCAAAAGATGCAAAAGGAAGGGGAAGAGGGTAGAAAGAAGATCCAACAGTACACTAAGTACGGAACTCTTATCCTTTGTGCGATCCAATCACTTGCCGTGATCCAACTTGCAAATTCCTGGTCTACTGGATCGGGTACAGCGCAGGCGAAATATCCTGGTCTTATCAATCCATCCGTGGAAGGTTACTTTCTTCCGATTGCGATGTTATCTATCACAACGGGAACAGTGCTTCTCATTTGGCTCGGAGAACAGATCACGGAACGAGGAATTGGTAACGGAATTTCTCTTATTATCTTTGCTGGGATTATAGGACGTATGCCAGAAGCACTCATAGCCATGTTTACTTCTGATACTTCTGATGCCCTTAGTATCCTTATCCTTATTATTATCTTTATCGTTCTCATTGCTTTAACGGTGATTTTGACCCAAGGGGTTCGCCGGGTTCCGTTAAATTACGGAAAACAAATGGTGGGAAGAAAGATGGTTCAGGCGCGTAGCCAATCCATTCCTTTCAAAGTGAACAGTGCCAATGTAATGCCAATTATCTTTGCATCCTCACTTATCCTTTTCCCACAAACAATAGTTCAATGGTTATCCTCTAAGGGTGGCCAGTGGGCTGGTTGGGCTGTGATTATGGACTATTTCAATCCGTTTTCACAAATTTGGTACCATGCCCTTTTCTATTATGTGATTTATACATCTCTAATCATTTTCTTCGCTTACTTTTATACGGCAATTCAGTTCAACCCACAAGAGTTAGCTGATAACTTAAAAAAATACGGTGGGTTTATTCCAGGAGTTCGTCCTGGAAGTCAAACCAAAGATATGATCGAGAAAATCTTGAATCGAATCACCCTACCGGGTGCTCTTTTCCTTGCTGGTCTTGCTCTTGCTCCGTATCTCATCATAAAGTTTTTAAACCTCGGTTCTAACACCGGTGGTGGAACTTTAGTGTATACATTCGGAGGAACTTCACTTCTCATTATGGTGGGTGTGGCGCTAGAAACATTGAAACAAATCGAAGCCCAACTCCTGATGAGAAATTACGAAGGATTCATGAAGAAGACTAAAATCAAGGGAAGAGTGTAACGAATGAAGAGACTCATTTTTATGGGGCCCCCAGGTGCTGGAAAAGGGACCCAAGCTGACATCATCAAAGAGAAATACCAAATTCCACAGATCTCTACCGGAGATATTCTCCGTGCTGCCGTAAAAAACGGGACCCCGATGGGGATAGAAGCAAAAAAATATATGGACGCTGGAGACCTTGTTCCAGATGCTGTCGTTATAGGCATAATTCGCGACCGATTGGTCGAAGCTGATTGTGCAAATGGATTCATACTGGATGGATTTCCTAGGACGGTGGAGCAAGCAAAGGCTCTCTCGGAAATCCTCAAAGAGCTTCGCATGGAGCTCGACTCCGTTGTCAACCTAGACGTTCCTGACGAAGAACTCGTCAAACGGTTGCTAGGTAGAGCGATCAAAGAAGGACGCTCGGATGACAACGAAGAGACCATCAAAAACCGTCTGCATACTTACAACACCAAGACGTTGCCCCTAATAGACTTTTATAAAGGCTCCGGGATCCTTCGGCAAATCAATGGGTTGGGAAGTATGGAAGAAATCACTAACACTATTTTAAAATCAATCCAGTAGGAGATAGACCCTGGCTAAGGAAGAAGCAATCACAATTGACGGAACCGTTTTAGAACCGTTACCAAATGCCATGTTCCGTGTGGAACTAGAGAATGGACACAAGGTTCTAGCGCACATTTCAGGAAAGATGCGTATGCACTACATTCGTATTTTACCCGGAGATAAAGTCACTGTGGAACTTTCTCCTTATGACTTAACCAAGGGCCGTATCACTTACAGAAAGAAATAGGAAACTATAATGAAAGTTAGAGCATCAGTCAAAAAAATCTGTCCAGAATGCAAAGTCATTCGCAGAAAAGGTGTAATCCGAGTGATTTGCACGAACCCAAAACACAAACAAAGGCAAAGATAGGAAGATATGGCACGTATCGCGGGTGTTGATTTACCATCAAACAAAAGAATAGTGATCGGTCTTACATACGTATTTGGTATTGGTAAGACATCCTCTCAAAATATCCTGAAAAAAGCAGGAATTGACGAATCTATCAGGGTGAAGGACCTCTCGGACGAACAAGAAGCCGCGATCCGACGAGTCATTGAAGAATCATACCAGGTAGAAGGGGATCTTCGTTCCGAAGTCAACCTAAACATCAAACGATTGATGGATGTAGGTTGTTACAGAGGTTTTCGTCATAGACGCGGACTTCCAGTCAACGGACAAAGAACAAGAACCAACGCAAGAACCCGTAAGGGAGTCAAGAAGACTGTAGCGAATAAGAAAAAGGCTACTAAGTAGAGGACTGAATCCATGGCTGAAAAAGACGCAAAGAATAAAAAAGATACCAAAAAGGTTAAGAAAAAAGAAAAGAAAAACGTTCCGCGAGGTAAGGTTTATATCCAAGCTTCGTTTAATAATACAATCGTATCGATTACCGATATGGCTGGAAACGTTCTTTCTTGGTCTTCTTCCGGAATGATGGGATTTCGTGGGTCCAAAAAATCCACTCCATATGCTGCACAAGTAGCTGCTACTAATGCTGCTGAGAAAGCAATCGAAGCTGCTGGTCTTTCTGAAGTGGATGTAATGGTTTCAGGTCCTGGAATTGGACGTGAATCTGCCATTCGTTCTTTGACCACAAAAGGGATTGCAATCAAACTCATTAAAGACGTAACTCCGCTCCCGCACAATGGGTGCCGACCACGAAAAAGAAGAAGGGTGTAGGAATTAGATATGGCACGTTACCGAGGTCCAGTTGTTAAATTGATGAGAAGAGAGGGTCTTAACCTCTTTCTCAAAAATAGTCATACATTACATAAAGAAAAATCTTCCCTTGAAAAGAGAAAGTACCCACCAGGTCTTCCTCCTAAGAAAAAAGGTAAGGTAACAGAATACGGTGCACAGCTACGTGAAAAACAAAAAGTAAAACGCGCATATGGTGTTTTAGAAAAACAGTTCCGTAGATACTTTGAAGAAGCATCTCACACGCCAGGGATTCCTGGTGAGAACTTACTCCAATTCCTTGAAAGAAGATTGGATAACGTTCTTTATCGTATGGGTTTTGCTGTTACAAGAAGACAAGCTCGTAACTTTGTGGCTCACAGACACATTCTTGTGAATGGTCACCGAGTTGATATTTGTTCTTATCGTGTGAATGTTGGTGATAAAATCGAAATTCGTGAGAAGTTCCAAAAATCCGCGTTTATCGAAGAAAATATCAAACTTGCTCAAGCAATCAATCGAACTGCTTCTTGGGTCAGTGTGGATTATACCAAGTTCTCCGGAGAAGTGACTTCACTTCCAACAAGAGAGCATATTGATATTCCTGTGAAAGAACAGGTAATCGTAGAGTTGTACTCGAAGTAAGAATTTAGAGAAGAAGGATACGACATTGTCTCCAAAGAATTTATTAAAAGGTTTTAAAAGACCCAAAAAAATCGAATTCACAACCGATGTGAATACACCAAACTACGGTAAGTTTGTTGCAGAACCTTTCGAAAGAGGAATTGGTACTACGATCGGTAACTCCCTTCGTCGTACGCTCATGTCTTCTATCGAAGGAGCGGCAATTTCCGCAATTCGAATTGAAGGAGTCTCTCACGAGTTCTCTTATATTGAAGGTGTAGCAGAAGACGTAACTCGTATCATTCTTAACTTAAAACAAGTTCGAATCAAATACGAGCCTGAAGACAAAGAAGCAAGCAAAGTAATCCACTTAGAACTAAAAGGTGCAGGTTATTTCCGTGCGGCTGATTTGGCAGTAGACTCTTCAATCGAAATCATGAACCCAGATCTTCATATTGCCACTCTCAATGAGGATGCCAATGTGATTATGGATTTGGAAATCCAAAGAGGACGTGGTTACGTTCCTGCGGAAGATAAGAAGAAAGACATCGAAGTTTTAGGAACGATCCCAATCGATTCTATTTTTTCACCAATCCAAAAAGTATTGTTTGAAGTATCGGAAACTCGTGTTGCACAACGTTCTGATTACGAAAAACTGACGATGGAAGTTTGGACTGACGGATCTGTTTCTCCTGAAGATGCTGTTGCGCAAGCAGCAAAAATTCTGAAAGACCACCTAACTGTTTTCATTAACTTTGAAGAAGAAATTGAAGAAGAAGAAGAAGAGTTGGATGAAGCTGACGAAAAACTAAAAGCAGCCTTATCTAAACATGTAGAAGAATTGGAACTATCGGTTCGTTCGACTAACGTTCTTCGCAGTTTGGAAATCGACTTCATTGGTGAGCTCGTGAAGAGATCTGAAGACGAAATGACGAAATCAAAACATTTCAGCGAACAAAGTTTACAAGAGTTGAAAGCGAAACTTTCCTCTATGGGGCTTTCTTTCGGTATGAGAGATTTTTAAGATGAATAAACGTAATAAAGTTAAACAACTCAATAGATCCGCAGATCATAGAAAAGCTATGATCCAAAATATGGTAATCTCTTTACTTCGCCACGAAAGAATTGAATCTTCTGTTGCGAAGTTGAAGGTGGCACGTTCTTATGCAGAACGAATCATCACAAGAGCAAAACGCAACCTAGATGCAAACTTAGCAAATCTTGACGAACAAAAGAAAAATGCTGCGATTTTACACAACACAAGGTATCTTTATAGCCACCTTGGTGACCAAGAAATCGTAAACAAACTTTTGAAAGACCTAGCGAATCGTTATGCTGAAAGAGTAGGTGGATACACAAGAATCATTCGTTTGGTAAACCGCCCTTCAGACAACACAGCGATGGGTATTTTGGAACTTGTGGATCGCAAAACTCAAGATGAGTTAAAAGCAGAAACAAAAGCAAAACGCGAAGAGAAAAAGCCCGCTAAGAAAGAAGAAAAACCTAAAAAAGCCAAAAAAGAAAAAGCTGCTACAAAATAAGTAAGCCCCCTTTTTAACTTTGGGACCAAGAAGCCTACTCATACTTTGAGTGGGCTTTTTTTTTATTGCAATCGTTTGGATTTCCGATTAAATTCTACATTCCAAACATGCTCCCTTCCCTATCCACATCAGATTCCATTTGGCATACTGCCTTTAGTGCAAGTCCTATTGGGATGGCTCTCACTGATATGCAGACCGGACTCTATGTTGATGCCAATGAAGTCTATTGTACATGGCTTGGAAGAACAAGAGAAGAGGTAATTGGTAAATCCACTTTGGATTTAGGGATTTATTCGAATGTCAATGACAGAGAATATATTCTGGCAGGTTTGAAAAGGGATGGATATGTATTAAATTTAGAGGTGCCACTGGTTGCAAAAACGGGGGCTACTGTCACTATCCTCTTTAGTGGCCGAATTGTAGAAAATGGAAAGTATCTACTTTCGGCAGGTCAGAATATCACTGCGCTTAAAGAAAAGGAATACCTTGCCGCTGTATTACAAAGTGAATTGGTGATTAGCAAAGAACTTTTTGAAAGTGTATTTCGACTAAACCCAGCAGCTGTTAGTTTATCGAACGCCGAAACTGGTCAATACGACGATGTCAACGAGGCATACTGCCGCTTAATTGGATTCTCAAGAGAAGAAATTGTCGGAAAAACCTCTCATGAATTGAATATTTGGATCACAAAGCTAGACCGTGCAAGGCTATTGGAGGAAGTCCAAAAAAAAGGATGGAGCACCGGATTGGAAGCGAGCATTCGTACGAAAACGGGTGAAATTCGTCATGTTGTTTCGGGGAATACAATTCTAAATAACCATGGTAGACCAACCTTACTTGCAATTCTTATTGATATCACCGAATCCAAACAAAACAAAGAAGCATTAGAATTTGCAGTCAAAGAAAGAACAAAAGAATTGAATCGTATTCTCGAAGATCTACAAAAAACACAAGATCAATTGATTCTTTCCGAGAAAATGGCCACCTTGGGTCAGTTAGTTGCAAGTGTGGCCCATGAGATCAATAATCCTCTTGCTGCCATTTCAGCATTTAGTGAACAGATTCATAATCGAATGGGTAATTTTGGAACGCGATTGTTTCAAATCAAAGAATGTTTCTCAAAGTATTCAGAGAAGGAAATTAATGAAATTATTTCTTGGGTGATTGAGTTATTTACAATCAAACCAAAGACATATGTATTTGCCGAATCAAGAAAAGCCAAAAAAACTTTGGAGGCCCTTTTTGTTGATTTAGGAATCGAAACTGCTTATGATTTGGCTGATAGAATCGTAGATTTAGGCGTTTCTGATTTTATTATAGAAAATCAAAATATGTTATCTCATTTTAAATCTTCCCCCATATTAGAGTTAGTTTTGTCAGAGTTGAATACTCTTAGAAGTGTAGAATCAATTCGTCTTGCAGTAGAAAGAACTTCTAAAATTGTTTATAGTTTAAAAAATTACGGGCGTTTTGATCGAAACGAAGCC
The DNA here is from genome assembly GCF_004368965.1 of Leptospira meyeri. Classification (NCBI taxonomy): domain Bacteria; kingdom Pseudomonadati; phylum Spirochaetota; class Leptospiria; order Leptospirales; family Leptospiraceae; genus Leptospira; species Leptospira meyeri. The sequence continues at coordinate 228,295 of NZ_SORO01000001.1, forward strand.
AAGTCGGATATTAACGTAGTCGATACAATCGAAACGGTCCTGACTCTTTACCAGAACAAAATGAAAACCGGAGTAGAATGCATTCGTTTGTATAACGCAAATCCGGTTTTAGCAGGTTATCCAGATGAACTCATCCAGATTTGGACAAACCTAATTTACAATGCATTACAGGCCATGGCCTTTAAGGGGATTCTTACCATACAAGTGGACGAATTGGAAACTGAGATTATTGTGAGGATTCAGGACAATGGACCAGGAATTCCTCCTGCCATTCAGAAACGAATTTTTGAACCCTTTTATACGACAAAGGAAAAAGGAGAAGGAACAGGACTTGGTCTTGGGATTGTAAAACAATCTGTGGAAGAAAGGCACCGTGGCCGGATTCTGTTCCAATCGGAACCCGGACACACGGAATTTCAAGTGTACCTTCCGAAACCTTAGCGAGCCAGTTGCATCTGTAATTTTTCGGCAATCAAATCAAAATCCTCATTTTGGATAACTGTTCGGTAGGCTGCCGTGACAATGGGATGTCTTTTTTCATCTAATTGGATAAGGTTTGGTAAAACTTTGAGTCCATAAAATCCATTTGTGATTTTTTCAGGTCTTGTTCCATATGCTAGGTCGTATCCATACTTTCTGTCTCTTGTGTCAGATCCAAAACAAGCCAACATAAAATCTGTCATACCGGATAGGCCATTGAATGTAGTTGGATCGCCTCCCAGTAATACCCCAATTGAAACCATTTCGTTGAAAAAACGATTGCTTAAGTGAAACAATGTATTATCCACATTGCCACCTAACTCTCGTTTGAAATATCCTTCCACAAGCCCCATGGCAAGAGCATAAACAGTTTTTAAAGCCCCACCGAGTTGGACACCTTTGGTGTCCCTGGAATTTATGGCGGTCCTTGTAAAAACATAATTGTTTGTTAAAAGATCTTTGAGTTTTGGAATGAGTGAGTCTTCAAATGCAGATATTTCAAATCCAGATATTTTTCTCTCCATGATTTGGTCTGGGTAACAAGCCCCTGAAACAACTGCTAATCGGTCTCTTTCAATCAGTAACAATTCATGTAAATCTTCAAGAATTAGTCCTTTTTTTGAACCGGTAAAGCCTTTGATGACGTTGACCATTGGTGATTTATTTTTTTGCAAATGGCTTCTGATTTTTGAATAAATATTATCAAATTCCCAAGGATTTGTACCTTGGATGAAGAGAGTGGCTGACTCCAGTACTTCTGGTTTATCCGAGAATTCAATGTTTGGTGGTAGTTTGTAAATAGGATAATGGATTATATCTCGTTTTTCTTCATTACTCTGTTTCACCATTTCTGAATCGGGACTGTAGATAGTCACTTTTACGTTTTTATTTGCCATCACACATGCAAAAGCAACAGACATATTGGAAGATCCAATGATGACCACATGTTCATCCGGTTTTTTAGGAAGTGAAATTAGTTGGTTGGTTTCTCTGACATCACCTTTATAAAGATTACGATAGGTTCCGTGTTTGTGTTTGTTTAAGTTGCTACCGACAAGAAGTGCTAAGTTATCGATGATAAACTGTTTTTTATCGCCTGTTCCTGGAAAAGAAATTTGTTCTATATGAGATGGAAAAGATTCCATTTCTTTTTTTGTAAGTTCTCCAACAAGCACTGGTTTGCCGATAACAAGTTTTCCAACTGCTTGGTTAAAAAGTAAACCCTCTATTGGGAGAATTTTTTCCGTACCTTCTAGAGAGATCGGAAGAATTACCTTGTTTGCAACATAATGGTACACTGTGTCCACAAATGGCATAAGTCTTCCATCGCGAGACCTTGTTCCTTCTGGAAAAATAGAAATAACCTTTCCATCTGATTGTAATTTTTGAGAATTCCGGAATGCTCGCATATTGATTTTAGTCATCACATCGGAAAGAGAAGGGTTGTCGGCCATATCCTTTTTGGAGCAAACAAGAAGCGTCCCAAACATATAAAGACCCAGGCGGGTGAAGTCTGGTTCGAAAGCAAGTCTCCCTGCGATAAAGACAAGTGACTCTGCAATTTTTCTTCCTTCTGGTCCTGAATTGTAAAGCAGAGTAAAAATTGCCGGTGCATCCAAATGACTTAAATGGTTGGAGATTAAGGTGACAGGATATTTGCCAATGACCCCATCCAAAAGTTTCAGGTTTTCTGTTCCTTCCACCTTGAATTTATTCATGATGGGATCGAGAAATTTTAACATGAAGTCGCGAGGTTCAGGACGAATGTCCGTGAAAACTCCAATCTCTTCCAATCGTTCTGGTTCTTGGAAGATATCCATGACCTTTGGTTTTGGTGTACTTTGTGAGAGAATTAAAAACTCTTCTAAAATGGACTTTGCTTCAGACTCGGTGAGACCTGATTTTACAAATAGGTGGATGTTCTCAAAAAATTCTTTATGCCAGCGTCCCAAAGTGGCTTCTTTTTCTGTCATGTATGCCTCTAAACCGACATTAAATTACTGAAAACTTTCGATTTGTCTATTCGATTTTTACAATTGATTGCGTAAATCCTGGATTTCTCTAAACTGACTTCTTGGGTGATCGAGATCCCGGTATGAATCAAAAAAACAAATTAATTTCCTCGGAACAAAAGTGGATTCCGGATGGATTTCATTTTTTAGGCCCTGAAGAAAGCAAAAACCGGCGGATTTTACTACAATCATTTTCAGAGCTCTTTGAAAAAGAAGGTTATTCTGAAATCAGCCTTCCCTCATTTGACTATTCGAATTCGTTTCGTTCTCATCTGGATCATGGCTTTGAGAGTTTACTTGTGACAAAAGACTGGGATGGGAATGAACTTTCCCCTGGTGTGGACTTAACTCTCCAAGTGGTAAAAGGAATGGCTGCTCGTTCCCATTGGGAAGAGAACCAAAATGTATTTTACTTTGCACGTAAGATTCGTGACCACAAAAAACGCAATGCGTCAAGACGAGAAATTTTACAAATTGGCGTGGAGTCGCTTGGGAAGAGCGATGCAAACCATATCCTATCTCAAATTCAAATTTTGAATCGGCTTTGGAATACTTCAGTTCCGAAAGTTTCTTTTACTATTGTTTTTGGTCACTCCTCTTTCTTCCGTTCTGTTTTAGGAATTCTTGGTTGGAATGAAGAACAAACTAAAGTTCTACGACAACTTTTATATACAAAAAACTTACCAGAGTTAGTTTCTCTGGCGGCAAGAGAAAACACATCGGAGTCTCATATGCAGATGATCCAGTTGTTACTCCGACCCATTCCCGTCATCGAGATGCCAAGGTTCCAGGATTCATTGCAAAAGATTTTAGAGCCGAAAGAATGGGATGTCCTGAAAGGAGATTTGGAATCCATTACGAGTTTTTTTGCTGAGTGGTCAAAAGTTCTCGGAGAGATTCCATGTATTTGGGATCCTTCACTCGTGAGAGATCTATCCTATTATACCGGGTTTATGTTTCAAGGGTATGTGGAAGGAGATCCGGAACCGGTTTTTGCCGGTGGCGTTTATAACGAATTGTATGAAAGTTTTACGGGAATTAAGAAAGATGCATGTGGTTTTGCCCTACATCTTGATTCCATAGAAGAAATTGTAAATAAGGTGAAATGAGGGAATTATGCCTGCAAATTTAGTTGTCGGAGCACAATGGGGTGATGAAGGAAAGGCAAAGGTAATCGATTATCTTTCCAAAGATACAGATATCATTGTTCGGTACCAAGGTGGCGCGAATGCCGGTCATACGGTTGTGGTTGGTGGGAAAAAATACATTTTCCATTTGGTTCCATCTGGAATTATTTATGACAATACCACTTGTGTGATTGGAAACGGAGTGGTTCTTGATCCAGAATACTTTTTAAAGGAATGTGCTGATTTAGAATCGCATGGATTTAAAGTAAAAGAAAAAGTTCTTATCAGTGATTCATGTCATATTCTTCTGCCATACCATCGATTGATCGATGAGGCCAGAGAAGCAGGCTCTTCGCCTGAAAGAAAGATTGGGACCACAAAAAAAGGGATCGGAATGTGTTATGCGGACAAGATGCTTCGCAACGGTGTTCGTGCTGGAGACCTTTTGGATAAGGACCTTCTCAAACGAAAACTGACTCATATTCTGGAAGTAAAAAACCAAGAATTGGTTAAATACTATGACTTGGAACCGGTCAATATCACAGAAATGTATGATTTCCTTTTGGATTTTGCTGACAAAATGGGCAAAAACATTGTGAACACAGTGTACTACCTCAATTCAGAATTACAAAAAGGCAAACGAGTTCTTCTCGAAGGGGCACAAGGAACTGGACTTGATATTGATTTTGGTACCTATCCTTATGTGACTAGCTCCAATCCAACTACTGGTGGAGCACTTGCCGGTTCAGGAGTGAGTTTTCGATATTTACAGGATGTGATTGGGATTACCAAAGCCTATGCAACCAGAGTCGGGGAGGGGCCGTTTCCATCAGAGATTTTAGGCGAAGCAGGTGACGTGCTACGAAAGTTAGGTGGAGAATATGGTTCCACTACGGGAAGGCCGAGAAGATGTGGTTGGTTTGATGTACAAATGATCAAACATGCTGTAACTGTGAACGGGATCAATTCACTTGTATTGACTAAAATTGACGTATTAAGTCATTACGAAACGATTCCAGTCGTTATTGGTTATGAATACAAAGGTAAAAAATTGGATTTTTTCCCATCGCAAGGATTGGAAGACGTCAAACCGTTGTTTGCTGAGTTCAAAGGATGGAAGGATGACATCTCTGGGATCAATACATTCTCAAAGTTACCAACACTTTGCCAGTCTTACATTAAGTCCTTACAGGACCTAGTGAATACAAAAATTGGAATTGTATCGACGGGACCTGATCGTGAGCACACGATCATTATGGACTAAAAAAAACGGGAGCTCTCAATCTTTTTTTCAAGTAGTTGTTGACCGAGAAAGGTGGTTCGATATTCTTGGCTACAGAACGAGTCGTTAGCTCAGCTGGTAGAGCAATTCCCTTTTAAGGAATGGGTCCGGGGTTCGAATCCCCGACGACTCAAAAAGAGAGTTTTAATAATTCTTAAACACGTTCTGAAAACGGTGCCATCGTCTAATGGTTAGGACACAAGGTTTTCATCCTTGCAATCGGGGTTCAATTCCCCGTGGCACTACCAAATACCAAACAAACATCCTTTAAATAACAAACTTCACAAATATCTTCCTTATATTTCGCAGTGCATTTCTCAATAATTCCCACTCTGGTGAGATAAAAGTCGTATAACAAAGGATCAGCGGGATTTAACTTTTTAAAGAATTCTTTAATCAGATATGCTTCTTTAACTCCAAAACTTTTCCGGTTTGTAATTCCTAAAATTTGAATTAATTTTTGGATATGAACATCCAAGGGGAATGGGATCTGGTTTGGTTGTATCCTTTTGTAAATACCAAAATCAGGATAGGAATTCCTTACCATCCAACGTAAAAAAAGGGATAAACGTTTTTTGGGAGATTTGGCTTCGGGTTTTCCGATGAGAAATTGTAACCCATAAGAAAGATTTTTTTTTCCCGTTGTTTTTTTCAGTTCCTCCTCCCAAAAACTTTGGAACCTTGGGATGGACTTTGTTTCCTCAAATACTTCGTTTGTATCTAGAAAAATTGATTCTAAGAGAGGGGATGTTCTTTCCTTCTCTGCGACTACCCTTGCTAAAGTTTGAAAGAAGATTTGGTTGTCTTTTTTTGTTTGGAATCGATAAACCTTTAAGTCAGAGAGAAAGGTTTGAAACTTTGAATCCTGATCTAAGAAGGTTTGGTAGGGAGAGTTTCCTAGGTTAATAAAGATTGGTTTTAGAAAACCTTGGATACTTTTTACGTTTCCATAGGCATACAAACAGGAAATCAAAGAAACCACTTCTATATCAAGTGGGTCTTCATACTGTTTCGGAAAACAAATAGGATCTGTTTCTAAATAACTTAGATTTTGGTATTTCTTTCTTAGATCTTCTAACTTATTGTGGAGTAGGTATAAATCAATCTGCATTCTTCATGGCAATGTAAGTTCTTGAAGTCAGTGTTCTTCCGATTTTTTCTTCCATAAACCGACTTGCTGAAACCAGAGAATCCAATTGGATTCCTGTATCATACCCTTCCCTATGTAAAAAATAAACTAAGTCCTCGGTGGCAACATTACCCGCAGCTCCTTTGGCATAAGGGCAACCGCCAAGGCCACCTGCAGAACTATCAAAACTACGAAGTCCCATTAAGAGTGCTTGTTTGGTGTTTGCAATGGCCATTCCAAAGGTGTCATGGAAATGACCAGCTAGTAGATTCTTGGGGATTTTTTTTAAAAGTACTTCCAAAAGAGATTCTACTTCCGAAGGAACCGCAACTCCAATAGTTTCCCCGAGTGAAATTTCATACACTCCGGCATCAAGCAGTCGTTCAGCGACCTCTAAAGTTTTTTCGGGTTTTATTTTCCCTTCATAAGGGCATGCGATGACAGTAGAGATGTATCCTCTGACTTTGATTCCATCGGATTTTGCCTGGGAAAAAATGGGTTTAAAAAAATCCAAACTCTCTTGGATTGTCATGTTGATATTTTTTTTGGTAAAGGTTTCCGAGGTTGCTGTAAAAACTGCCACCTCGGAAAAACCTGCTTCCTTTGCACCTTCATACCCTTTGGCGTTGGGGGTGAGAGAAGAAAACTGCACTTGGGTTTGGTATTTGGGAAGGATGAGTTTTGAGAGTTCTAATGCATCTCCCATCTGTGGGATTCGATCTTTGCGGACGAAGGAAGTGAGTTCTATATGTTTGAATCCGCTTTCTACTAGACGTGATACGAATTCAAATTTATCCTGAGTGGAAAGAATGGTTTTTTCGTTTTGCAGTCCATCTCTTGGACCTACTTCTGTGATCTTAATTTGTTCCAATTCTCCATTCTCCTTCTCTTTCAACTTTATGTTAAAAATAAGAAACGCAATGATTTTATGGACTGAATCTTATGTTTACGCTTAAAAATATTTCGGTGCGTGTTGGTGGTCGCACACTTTTACAGAATATCAATTTAGTAGCAAATCCAAAACTGATTACCGGCCTGATCGGAAAATCTGGATCTGGAAAATCGACTTTGTTTCGGTTGGCATTGGGACTCCTAGACAAAGCTGCTGGATACGAGTGGAGTGGATCGCTTTTTTGGAAAGAAGAGAAATTACCGCAAAGGCAAAATCCAAAACTCCAGCCAGTTTTCCAAGATCCACATGGAAGTTTTTCCCATATAGGTACGATGAGAGAACTGTTACTCGAGCCAATTCGAATCAAAAAAGGATTTTTTTTATCGGAGGAGACAAAAAAAAATGAATGGGTTCGAATTGAAACATTTTGTAACCGATTTGATTTGCCAAAGGAATTATTGAATAGAACAAAGCAAGAGTTAAGTGGAGGTCAATTACAGCGATTTGCAATCTTAAGAGCCTTACTTACATCTCCAGAATATTTACTTTTGGATGAACCAGTCACCGCTCTTGATGTTCTAGTCCAAAAAAAAATTGCAGAAGAACTAAAACAAATCAACCAAACTGAAAATTTGGGTATGTTTATTGTTTCTCATGATTTAGGATTTTTATCATATATGTGTGATCAAATTTTTGTTTTGGATGGTGGTGAAATTGTAGAATTTGGCCCAACGAATGCAATCCTTTCGAACCCAAAATCTAAGTTGTTACAAACTTTAAAAGAAGCAAGGAATCATTCATTGGGGGGAGCCGTTTCTTCTTCTGAATCATCCAATTGAGTTCGTTTTGCTTCGGCGAATTTTTTCGCAATGTCACGTCTTCTTGCGATCACTTTGGATGAGACTGTGGCAAAAAAAGGATCATTTGTAAACGTGAGCATCTTTGTATATTCTTCTTCAGCGGTTTCATAATCGGTGACTTTGGAAGCTGTTTCTGCAAAATAATAATGAAATTTTTTATCGTAAGGCTTTGGTTTTCCTTCCGCGGTGGTGAGAGTAGTACGATTAAAAATTTTATAAGCGATATGAAAGTTTCCTTTTTCCATTTCTAGTCTTGCAAATCCTAATTTCACATTAGGACTTTCTTCCTCGATCTTCAAAGCTTTGTTCAAATAGAGGAGGGCTCTGTTTTTTAAACCTGTCGCCAAATAATGGTCAGCCAGTCGAATTAATGCTTCGGTATCATAGGGGTTTTTTTCTACCGCAAGTTTGTAATTCATGATCGCATAATATACTTGGCGCGTGATTTCTGAAAGGATGGCGATGTGGAGATAAGTTTTAAAATAATTTGGCATTTCTGCTTTGGCATATTCAAATTCAACGAGAGCTTTTTCATATTTCATTTCAAGTGAATACAAACGTCCTAAGTTGTACCGGAAGGGAAAAAATTGGGGATCAAAACGTATGCCAGCTTCTAAACGTTTGATCACTTCTAGACGAACATTTGGTTTCCCAGAAAATAAAATTTCAAGAGTATCATTATTCCATTTTCCTGAATTGGTGATGGTTTCTGATTCGTAGGTAAAACTTCCATTGGATTTGGGGGGTTCGCCTTGGAACAGTTTTCCTCTGGCGAGGATAAAGTCGTCTTTGTGATAAATAAAAGATCCATTGGGGAAATCAGAAGTATCAAATTCCTGATCTTTGCCCCAGAGGATTTCTGGGTATTCCACGTTTCCAATTATTTTTTGTCCCCAAATGAAGGTGGGGAATAAAAACAGAAGTGCGAGACTAAAGCTACGGAAGAACATGGTGTAGAATGAACCAAACCCTTTTGGAAACAAAAGCGCTTACTATAACTGTCGGCGAAAAGGTCTTACTGAAAGAGATTTATCTTTCTTTTTTTGAGACGGGCCTTGTGGCAGTGCTCGGCGAAAATGGAGCTGGGAAGTCCACACTTCTCAAAGAAATTTACCACCATTCACAGTTATCTCCCAAGTGGACTTGGAACCAAGGCAAAAAAAAAATGAGTTATCTTGGTCATGAGTTGGGTTTTTACTCCTCCTTAAGTTTAGAAGAGAATCTGGAATATTTTGCTCAGTTAGATGGACGTCCTTTGGATCAAACAAAGAAGAACCATCTTCTAGAATCCTTCCGGTTACAGAAACGGATTTGGGATCCCATTCACACCTTTTCGCGTGGAATGAAACAAAAGGCTGCCATCCTTCGTGTATTACTTTCTTCAGCAGAGGTAATTTTGTTTGATGAACCTTATACCGGGTTAGATGCTGATTCCTCAAAAATTCTCAGTGATCTTCTCAATGAAGAATCCAAATCAAAATTAATTTTGGCAGTCCTCCATTCAATTCCCGGCGAATTAAAATGTACATCCCAATTACAAATTGAGAAGGGGGGAGCTTTTGTTACTCACCTTACTTAAAAAAGAATTTTATCTGATTGGTCGGTCTCTTGGTGGGATACTTTCCCTTTTTACTTTGAGTGTTTCAGTGGTTTTTATTTTTTATACTTCGATCGAAGTCAATGAGATGTTATCAGAAAGAAGTGTAAGAGGGATCAAATGGGCCATTATTTTTATTCTTAACTTTGTGATTGTTAGCCAAAGTCTTTGGGAAGAACGAGAATCAATGGGTTGGGAGGCAAGTCTCTCATTTGTGAGTCCCATTTCCCTTTATTTGGCCAAGTCGTTTGCAATTTGGTTTTGTACCATCCTTGTGAACGGAGCTCTTGTTCTTGTTCTTTCTGTTTTTTTTCAAAATATGAGTATGGATCGGTATTTTGGAGAATGGCTTTTTGCAAACCTTGGCAGTGGGTCTCTCGTTTTTCTTGGAGTTTCTCTTGGGCTTATTGCTTTTGAAAGTCGTTTGAAAGAAATTATCATCCCCTTATTACAACTGCCATTTTCCATTCCCCTTTTTCTTTTTGGGTTAGAAGCGGAACATCGGTATTGGTTGGAACCAGGGTTTTACCTACCTTCCGTGGGCCTTCTCTTGTTTTTTATGATTTTTTACGCAACCCTAGGTTCAGTGATGATTGAGATTCTAAGGAATGAGCACTGAGACCTTGTTTTCTCCTAGAATTTCTTTCTATCTTTGAAAATTTGGAATAAAATGGAACGTAAGATTCGGATATTCCACCCTGGTTTCGACATCGGTTTTTATCTCGTTGTGTGCACCACACTTGTCTTTGCCGTTATCTTTTCGTTAGTGTATCCTAATGTCATTTTGGAACAAGGATTAAGTCACAGGATATTTTATTTACACGTACCGGTCGCCTGGGTCGCGTTATATGGCCCCATCCTTTCCTTTGTTTTTTCATTAGTTTTTCTTTTTACCAGAAATTTGCTTTGGGATAGGCTTGCTTTTACCGCAAATCAACTTTCCTTTTTATTTGCGGTTGGAGTTTTGTTTTCTGGCCCCATTTGGGCCTATAGTGCATGGGGTGTTCCTTGGGACAAAACGGATGCTAGGTTGCAATCTTTCTTTATTCTTTGTATTTCTTTGGTAAGTTATTTTATTTTTCGGTATTTAGTTCCTGCTAAATCGAAAAAAGCCATTCTTTCGGCTTATCTTTCCGTCCTTTGTGCCGTCAGTGCTGTCCTTACTTGGGGAGCCATTCGGTGGATTGAAAATCCAGGAAACCATCCCGGTAGTGTTCTGGGAAAGGGAGGGATGGATTCTGACATGAAACAAAGTATGTGGCTTGGGGTAATTGCCTTCCACTTTCTCTTTCTTTTCCTTTTTCTTGTTTCCAACCGTAGTGAAAAAATCCAAGATATTAGATCCAAGCTGAAATCGGAACTGGATTAAAATATGCCAAAAGAAGAGTCCACTCATACCATACTCATTGTAGATGATGTTCCAGAAAACGTGGAACTTTTGAAATACCTTTTGCAACAAGAGGGATTTAAAACATACACTGCCTTTTCTGCAGAAGAGGCACGTTTGGTATTATTAAACACGGCGATCGATACACTCTTATTAGATGTGAATATGCCAGTCCAAGATGGATTTTCCTTTTGTCGAGAACTTCGAACGATGGATCAGTTCAAACTCCTTCCAATCCTTTTTATCACATCGATAGAAAGAGAAGTTGGGTTTCAAGAAGCCATGAAAAATGGTGGTGATGATTTTATTAATAAACCTTTTAACAAAAGGGAACTTGTAGCAAAAATTCATTCTGTGATTCGTTTGAAGGACTTACAGGACGAGTTATACAGGCAAAAAAGTAAATACGAAAAAGAATTACAAACGGCAAGACGAGTCCAAGACCAATTGATCCCGGAAAAAAGTTTTATCTGGAACGGAATCAAAGCTCAAACTTTATTCCATCCTTACTTACAAATTGGTGGAGACTTTGTTGATTCATGGATCGAAGAAAAAAAACTGCATATTGTCATTGCTGATTGTTCTGGGCATGGACCGAGTGCGGCCCTCATTGGTGCCATGTTCAAAATGCAATTATTTAACTTAGTCTCCACAATGGATCTTAGAGAACGAGTGGCACATCTAAGAAAAAATATGGAATTAGTTTTGCCGGAAGATTATGCAATTACTTTTTGTTATGCGATTCTTGATCAGGATCTAAAACTTTCTTATATCAACGGAGGCCATCCTGCTCCTATTGTTTATATGGATGGTGAAACTAGTTTTTTGAAAGGAATGAGTCCCATGATTATGGGGATTAATTTTGCTGCCAATGATGAAGTACAATCCGTACAATTAAAAACAGGATCTATGTTTTTTATGTATACCGATGGGGCAAGTGAAGCAATGAACCCAAAGTCTGAATACATTACAGAAGAAGGAATGAAGGAAATTTTTCATAAGTCAGTCTTGTCGGGTACCGATATTTTGCAGTCGGTCCAAACTAAAATATTAGAATTTTGTGGTGCTTCCACTCCGAGTGATGATATGGCAATGGTGTGTATACAGTTATGATTCCGACTCCTAGTTATAAGGGAAAAGTAAGAGATGTGTATGATTTAGGAGATTCACTTCTTCTTGTCGCAACAGATCGAATTTCTGCATTTGATGTTGTTTTCGAAGAACCTGTTCCTGACAAAGGAAAAATTCTCACAAGAATTTCGACTGCTTGGTTTCGTCAGTTCCCAGAAATTCCAAATCATTTGATTACTGACGAAGTTTCTAAGTTTCCCCCTCCCTTTCAAAATGAGGAGTCTTTGAGAGATCGCTCCGTCCTTGTCAAAAAAGCAAAACGAATTGATTTTGAATGTGTAGTTCGTGGGTATTTGACAGGTTCTGCTTGGAAGGAATACAAAACAGAAGGAACCATTGCCCATGTTCGGTATCCCCAAGGTCTTTTGGAATCGCACCGGTTTGAATCTCCTATTTTTACTCCGGCTAGGAAAAACGATTCTGGTCATGATGAAAATGTAAGTGAATCTACCATGGAAAAAGAGGTGGGTCAGGAACTATTTTCAAAACTAAAAACCCTTTCTCTTCATCTTTATCATGCTGCTCATAAACAAATGGCAAACCAAGGGATTCTTCTTTGTGATACAAAATTTGAATTTGGCCTGATTGATGGGAATCCCATTTTAATTGATGAAATCCTAACACCGGATTCCTCACGGTATTGGGATGCCTCAACCTATGCTCTAGGCAAAACCCCGGCAAGTTTTGATAAACAAATCCTACGAAATTGGCTTGAAACCACCGATTGGGACAAAAATCCTCCTGCACCCGCTTTGCCCGAATCCTTGATCCTAGAACTACGTAAAAAATACTTGGAATTGGAAGATAAAATCACTCTATGTTTGTCGCAAAAATAAATGTTACCCTCAAAGAATCGGTCCTTGACCCCCAAGGCCAAACCGTTCTCCGCACCCTTCACGACCAAGGGAAAAGTTCCATCTCTGACTTAAGAGTTGGAAAATACATCGAAATGAAAATCGATGCCAAGTCACAGGCTGAGGCAGAAACACTCGCTAAAGAAATTTGTGAATCAGTTTTAGTAAACCAAGTCATTGAAACATACCGGTTGGTTGTGGAGAAAGTATGAAGGTTCGGGTGGTTACCTTTCCTGGTTCCAATTGTGATAAAGATGTGGGATCAGTTCTGGAATCGGAATTCGGTGCTCGTGTAGAATACACTTGGTACAAAGAATTGTTTTCTGATAAACCGGACTTAGTCGTACTTCCCGGTGGGTTCTCTTTTGGAGATTATTTACGATGCGGGGCTATGGCGAAGTTTTCGAATGCTATGGAATCGGTTGTGAAATACGCAAACCAAGGGGGAAAGGTATTAGGAGTTTGTAATGGATTCCAAATCCTCACTGAATCCGGACTCCTTCCAGGAGCTTTACTTCATAATAGAACTTTAAAGTACATTTGTAAGGATGTGGACCTCGTTCCCGTTTCAGAAAATCAGATCGCAAAAGAAATCAAAGGGACACTTTCTATTCCCATTGCTCACGGGGAAGGTGCTTACTTTGCCGATGCAGATACTTTAGAACGATTAGAAAAAAATGGACAGGTGGTCTTTCGTTATAAAGAAAATCCGAACGGTTCTTTACATGATATCGCAGGGATTTGTAATGAAGCTGGAAACGTTCTAGGAATGATGCCCCATCCAGAAAGAGCCGTAAATCCATATACGGGAAAGATGGATGGAAAACAAATTTTAGAGGCTCTTTTAAAAAAATAGAAATCTTTTTAACCTTTTCTTGCTTTTTCGTCCAATGGAATTACAAGGGAAGGTATGCGATTTCAAGAAGACTCTATTGATTGTGTAGACTTCATTCTTAAAAAAGATGAAGTATTGACCATCATCTTAGGTGGGGGAAAAGGAACTCGTTTATTACCTCTAACAGAAAAAAGATCCAAACCTGCTGTCAGTTTTGGTGGAAAATACCGCCTCATCGACATTCCGATTTCTAATTCACTTAACAGTGGTTTTGAAAAGATATTTATCCTTACCCAATTTAATTCCTATTCCCTCAATCGACATATCAATCGTACCTATGCAACAAACAATATCCATCAAAAGAGTTTTGTAGAAATCATTGCCGCAGAACAAACTGTTTCCAGTGCCAATTGGTTTGAAGGAACAGCGGATGCTGTAAGAAAAGTCCTTCCCTATATCAGAGAACAAAAACCGAAATACGTCCTCATTCTTTCCGGTGACCAACTTTATAATATGGACTTATCAGATTTTATGCAAAGCCATTTGATGGATCCAGAAACAGAAATTTCTGTGGCTACCAACGCAATCCCTGAAGACCAAATTTATGGATTAGGAATTGTAAAATCGGGAGTGGGTGGGTTCATTCAGGAATTCATCGAAAAACCCCAAGATGTAACTCAGGTAGAATCCTGTCGTACAAAACATGGTAACTTCCTTGCCAATATGGGAATTTATATTTTTAACACATCAACTCTGATTGATGTGTTAGAAGACCGGAATATGGCCGACTTTGGAAAGGAGATTTTACCAAAGGCCATCCGCGAAAGAAAAGTAAAGGCATATACTTACGACGGTTATTGGGAAGACATCGGAACAATCAAAGCTTTTTACGAAGCCAACTTGATGTTAACCGATCATATACCTAAGTTCAATTTATATCTTGAAAAAACTCCGATTTATACGAGGGCTAGAGCACTCCCTCCTTCTAAAATCATTCAGGCAGTGGTCAACCAAGCTCTCATTTCAGAAGGAACCATTTTGAACCAATGTGAGGTGCATCGTTCCATCATTGGAGTTCGCCAACTCATTGCCTCGGGAACCAAGATTTATGACTCAATCATTATGGGTCTTGACCATTACGGATACTTTGATCGGAAGTCAGGGAAGATCCCCATTGGGATTGGACCTAACTGTGAAATACGCCGGACAATTGTCGACAAAGACTGCGCCATTGGAGCCAACGTGCGTCTGTTAAACGAACAAAATCTCCAAGAATATGAAGATGAATACATACGAATTCGAGAAGGAATCATCGTGGTACCTCGTCATACTGCAGTCCCAGATGGGTATTCAATCTAAGTCAAATTGACATATTTTGGGCAACTTTGCGTCATTTTTACTTAAAGTTGTCTCAAATTTAGGGATTTTGACTTGTCAGTTTTGAACTTAGTTCTAGCCTGGACGAAAGGGAACCATGTTCACAACGGAATCAACGGAAGGAAACCAGTTTTGGAACGAGACATACTTTGTCCCTCATTTCCAACCCATCGTCAATGCGATCAATCGCTCCATTTCTGCGTATGAAGTGCTGGGTCGCCAGTTCAATCCTGAGGAAAACACCTACCACTCTTTAGGTGGGCTTTTCCACAATCGGGACCAGGATCCGGTTCCTGTGTATAATATTGACCGCATCCTTAGGGAAAAGGCAGTGCAGACTTTAAAAGAGAGTTCCCTTCGGACCAAACTCTTTTTCAATATGATGCCAAATTTTCTTTCTAGAGTCCATCATACTGATCTTTTTGCCGAAAACTTCCATATCATCCAACTGATTGAAAAATACGGAATTGATCGCAACCAAGTGGTGATCGAAATCACCGAGGATGAGTTTGACGGTTCGATCGATCGCCTCATCCAAATTGTCCAAATTTTCCGAGATTATGGTTTAAAAATTGCGATTGATGATTTGGGAACAGGATTTTCCAATTTGGAACGAATTGGATACTTACACCCTGACATTATGAAAGTCGACATCCGCATTATGCGAGAGAGTCTGAATAAAAATTCATTCAAACAGGTCCTTGGCGCTATTTCAGAAATGTCACAAAAATTGGGAAGCCAGCTTCTTTTTGAAGGAATAGAAACCGAAGAAGAGGTGAATCTTGCACTTTCGATGGGGGCCAATCTATTGCAGGGTTTTTACTTTTCCACCCCCAATCCTCACTTTCTCAACCGCAATACTTTCTCTGATAAAATGAAAACAGTACTCGAAAACTTTTCCAGCGTTCGCTCGAAAGAACTAAGGGAAAAAGGAGTTCGGGAACAAAGGATCATCGACCAACTCCAAGATTTGTTTTATGAACTTTCTGATGTCAAAGAAGATGAATTCTCATACCGGTTTGGCCAAATCCTAGGTTCATTGCCAAGAGAGATCCTAAAAGTCTTTGTTTGTGATGGAGAAGGTTATCAAATCACTCCAACCTACGATTTGGATCGATTGAACGGTGGGTATTTGGAAAGATCCAGACAAATTGGAAACAATTACGCTTGGAAACCATACTTTTTAAAACACAAAGAAGAGTCGGAGCGGTTCCGTAAAAAATGGGGGGTCACTTACCCTTTGTACGATATCACAAACCAAAACCAATACGTGATTTTTACCTTTTCTCTCATGGATGGAAAGATCCTGATTGCGCAGGTGGGTTGGTCGGAATAGAATCTTGTTTTTTTTGAGTGGTGCTTTTTCCTGGTAGAAGGGATTCGTCTAAATTATAGAATCATTCTAAATACATACAAAACAGGATACCACCTTGTCCGCTATTCTCGAAATTAAATCTCTGCACGCTAGTGTAGGGGACAAAACGATCCTCCGGGGAGTCAATCTCACCATCGGACCCGGAGAGGTTCATGCCATTATGGGACCCAATGGGTCAGGAAAGAGTACCCTTTCCAATGTCATTCTTGGCCATCCAAAATATACGATCACATCGGGGGACATTCTCTTTCGGGGAGAATCCATTTTAAACAAAACAACAGATGAGAGGGCAAGGCTTGGACTATTTTTGTCCTTCCAGTACCCAACTTCGCTTCCTGGTGTTACCATTGGAAATTTTTTAAAGTCCATTCTCAAAGCACACCGGGGCAAAGAAGTTCCCGTGAAAGAATTCAAACAAGAGTTAAAACAATCAATGGATCTTTTAGAAGTCCCACAGTCATTTATCGGTCGTTATGTGAATGATGGTTTTTCTGGGGGAGAAAAAAAACGAGCTGAAATATTACAAATGAGTTTGTTAAAACCAGTTTTATCCATTTTGGATGAAACTGATTCTGGTTTGGACATTGATGCATTGCGAATAGTTTCGGAAGGAATCAATTCGAACAGAAATCCAGAACGTTCGATTTTACTCATCACTCACTACCAAAGGATGTTGAATTATATTGTTCCTGATTTTGTACATGTGTTTGCTGATGGACGAATTTTGGAAACAGGTGGCAAAGATCTTTCCTTAAAACTAGAGGAAGTTGGTTACGATTGGATTTTGGAGAGAGAAGGGGTCAAATGAATTCCTCGCTCATAAAAAATCGATTGGTTTTAACAAAAGAACAAAATCAAAAATTTCATACTTCCTTACTGGAAATTTGGAACCAATTAGAACTTCCGAAAGATTCCGAGGAAAAATGGAGAAAATTCCCTATTGGTTCAGTCGATTGGAATGAATTACAATTTGATCCAAAGGAAATTTCCACAGATTCTTCTGAATCTGAAGAAAATACAGCGGAACAGGCATTATCCGAAGAAATCATTGATTCCATTTTTTCAGATATTTTAAAATACACACCAAAAGATTATTTTGCCTTTCTTTGTTTGGTTGTGGCACCTAAATACGAGGTCATTCTTCTTGAAGAAGGAGAATCTGATTTTGATTTTGAAGAAGAAGGTGATCAACCCAAACATTCTGTGCGGATTTTTTATCTCAGAAAAGGCAAAACAACCAAAACACAAATCCATATCAAAAACCATCATGATTCGGAAAACCTACATCTGACTTCGGCTTTGGATTTTTATATTGCAGAAGATTCTTCTTATTTGGAAATTTTGGACCGTGAGTCGAGCGATCCGGATTTATACAGGTTTCGTAATGTTTGTATTCTTGGCAGAAATGATTCCCATGTAAAATACCATTATTATCCGATGGGAGGATTTCGTTCTAAATTGTTTTTGCATGCTCACTTACTGGGTAAAGGTGCAGAGGTAACTGTGGATGGTGTGTCTGCTCTTGGTGGTCGAAACTTAAAAGATTTAGATATGGAAATGTTCCATCATGCTGACCATACCACTAGCAAAATCAGTTATAAAGCCATTGTGACTGATAAATCCCACCATATATTTACTGGAAATTTAATCATTCCACCAAACTTAAAGAAGGTGACTGCCCACCAAGAATCGTTTAACCTATCATTAAATAAAAAAGCAAGAGCGGAGGCCAATCCTAAATTGGAAGTTCTTGCGGAAGATGTTTCTTGTACACACGGGGCTACTGTGGGTGACATAGACGAAGAACAGTATTTTTATCTTTTGTCCCGTGGACTTACACCGGAAGAATCTAAGTCTTTGCTCGTCACCGCCTTTTATGGTGAAACCATTCATTCCATTGGTTTTTCGGAAGAAGTAAAGTTGTCATTAGAATCTGAGATCAAAGAGATTCTTGTAGGAGGCAAATGATGGCCTTTAAAAAATTAGTCTCTGTTTCCGAAGTTGGCGAAGGCAGTTTGGTGGTTGTCAAAACACGTCATTTTAATGTTGTCGTGACGAAAGTTGAAGGGGACTTCTTTGCGTTTGAAGATTCTTGTACGCATGATGGAGAGGAAATCTCTTGTGGAAAATTAGAAGGTTGTGTCATTACTTGCCCTAGGCATTTTGCAAAGTTTGATGTCCGAACGGGAAAGGTTTTAGCACTTCCTGCAACAGAACCGCTTCTGATGTTTCCTGTTCGAGTGAATGGGACAGACTTGGAAGTAGACTTGGAGGCGGTATGAGTTTAGATCCTTACCAAATCAGAAAGGACTTTCCTATTTTATCTCGCACATTGCCAAATGGTAAACCTCTTGTTTACTTAGACAACGGTGCCTCTTCGCAAAAGCCGCAGTCGGTGATTGATGCAACAAGTCATTATTATACAAATGACAATGCCAATATCCACAGGGGGGTATATTATTTATCCCAACATGCAACAGAACTCTTTGAACGTACAAGGATCAAAACCTCTCATTTTTTTCAAGCACAGTGTGCAAAAGCAATCATCTTCACTCGGGGAACAACAGATGCCATCAACTTAGTGGCACAAACTTGGGGCCGAACCAATATCAGTGAAGGTGATGAGATCGTTTTATCCGTCCAGGAACACCATTCCAATCTGGTTCCTTGGCAAATGTTAGCCTTAGAGAAAAAGGCATTTTTAAAATTCATTCCCATCCAGGAAGATACCACTTACGATTTGTCCAACTTAAATGAAATCATCACCAAAAGGACTAAACTTGTTGCTATCAGCCAAATGTCCAATGTAACAGGTACGATTCATGACCTAACAAGGATTATCAATCGTGTAAGACAAGTGGGTGCAAAAGTTTTGGTCGATGGGGCACAGGCTGCCTGCCATATGCCCATTCATTTGGTGGATATGGATGTCGACTTTTATGCATTTTCCGCACATAAGATGCTTGGGCCAACGGGAGTGGGTGTTCTATTCGGCAAAGAGGAAATTTTGGAAGCCATGCCTCCTTGGCTTGGTGGTGGGGACATGATTGAGTCTGTGGAACTCGAAGTTTCTACTTATGCGGCACTTCCTGCCAAATTAGAAGCTGGTACTCCTAACATCGCTGGTGTGATTGGATTTAGCCATGCTCTGGATTATTTACAAAAAGTAGGAATGAAGAATATCAAAGATCACGAACGGATGTTAACCGAATATGCTTTGGAACGCCTCAATCGTATTGGTGGTCTTCGTATTTATGGAACAGAAGATTTAGATAAAAGGGGAGGAGTTGTATCCTTCACTATGGAAGGAATCCATCCGCATGATGTTGGATCCATTTTAGATGAAGAGGGTGTTGCCATTCGTGTGGGTCACCATTGTTGCCAACCCCTTATGAAACAATTGTCCATTCCTGGGACTTGTCGTGCTTCTTTTTATTTATACAATACAAAAGAAGACATCGATGCCCTTATACATTCGATTGAAAAAGTAAAATCAATCTTTGGTCGTGTCGCAAGAAAGTAAATTTGAAGATTTTCTAAGATGGAAATCCTTTGGGTTATGGGAAAAACCTTCGGTTCCATACAAAACACTGAAAGGATTGAATCCTCTTTGCGGTGATGAAATTTTTATTTATTACCATGAAAAAGAAGACCATGGTTTTCAGATTTTGGGACTTGGTGGTGAGTCTTGTTCGATCTGCTCAGGTGCGGCAGGTCTTCTTTTTCGAAAGAAAGACGGGCTAGACCCGAACCAATTCCAGTCTCATCTATTAGATCGGAAAAAATTTTTGGAAGGCGATGATTCTTGTTTGATTGGGGACGAAGAAGAGATATCTTTTTGGAAAGTCCTTCGTAACCATCCTGGTCGTTATCGTTGCGGTCTTCTTCCTTGGCAGACCTTAGTAAAATTCAGTGAGGGTAATTTATGATTCGAGATCCAGAAACGGAAAAAGAATGGGAAGTATTCCATAGTGTTCGTATGGTGGAAGACCCAGAAATTGGAATTTCTCTCATTGAACTGGGTTTGATTTATGATATCAAGGTAGAAGGTGAAAAAGCGGAAATCACTATGACCTACACTTCGCTTGCTTGTCCTGCCGGCCCACAGATGAAACAAGACATTGAAAACCATGCCCTCCGAGTCGATGGGATTAACGAAGCGGTTGTTCATGTCGTTTGGAATCCAAAGTGGGAACCTCGTTCTATGGCGAGTGAAGAAGCCAAAATGCAAATGGGGATCTTCGATTGAGTTTTTTTTATCGAACGCAGTTTCTATTCCTAGTTTTATTTTTATTTAACAGTTGTGAGACGTTCCCTTTCTTAAATGGTTCTTTTCCTGGAAAGGAAGAGGTGACTGTTCACATCCCCCAGATTGAAGGAGCAGCCGATAAACGAAGTCGTTATGAATTTTCAGGAAAGGAAATCATCATTTCTTCCGATCACCCTCTGGCCTCTCAAGCGGGAATGGAGGTTTGGAAGCAAGGGGGAAATGTTGTGGATGTTTTTGCAGCTTCTAGTTTTGCGATCTCAGTCCTTCGTCCTCATTCCACCGGCTTACTTGGAGGAGGATTTGCGGTCATTCATTTGCCCGAAAAAGGAAAATGGGCTTATGACTTTCGGGAACGTTCTCCGAAAAAAGGAACTTCTGCTTTTTACCTAAATCCAGATGGCTCAGTGGTTCCCGGTAAAACTTTAAAAGGGGCCTACAGTGCAGGGGTTCCTGGAACCGTACAAGGAATTTTACAAATTCAAAAACAACATGGAAAATTACCTTTAAGTGTTGTCTTGGCACCTGCGATTCGTTATACGAGAAATGGTTTTTCTGTGTATGCTGATTTGGCAAATGTCATTTCTAAAACGTGGCCAGAAATGAACCCTGCTATGAAAAAAGTTTTTGGGATCGATAACCGGGCCATTAGGGAAGGTGAACTTCTCATTCAAGAAGATTTGGCAAAAACTTTGGAACGTATTGTGGAAAATGCAGAAAAAGAGTTTATGGAAGGGGAAACCATTCAACTCATTGCAAACTATTATTCTGAATATGAAAACTTCCTCTCAATCGATGATTTCAAAAACTACCAAGTGAAGGTGACTGATCCTTTGGTTAGTTCTAGCTGGGGACATACTATCATAACCATGCCGCCACCTAGCTCTGGCGTTCATCTTGTAACGATGATGAATTTATATTCAGAAATGCAAAAACGAAAGTCCTTTCCTTCGGGAAATGTAGGCGAGATGATTCGTTTGATTGAATCAATGCGGGTTGCTTTTCGGGACAGAGCCGAACTCGGTGGAGACCCCTTGTACACAACTGTCCCAGTATCCAAACTTTTGTCATCAGCGTATGCGAAAGAGGAAGTGAATGAGATTGAAAAAAAAGTAGTCTCAGGAAGTTGGCCCGGACCAAAAGAAGAAAATAAAAAACCAGAA
The DNA here is from genome assembly GCF_004368965.1 of Leptospira meyeri. Taxonomy (NCBI): domain Bacteria; kingdom Pseudomonadati; phylum Spirochaetota; class Leptospiria; order Leptospirales; family Leptospiraceae; genus Leptospira; species Leptospira meyeri. Next base: position 250,063 of record NZ_SORO01000001.1, read on the forward strand.
TCTTATAATACAACTCATATATCCATTATGGATAAGGATGGAAATTCCGTTTCCTCAACCCAGTCAATCAATGGAATTTTCGGGGCAGTGCAGATGGTGCCAGGAACGGGTCTTGTTTTAAACAATACAATGGACGATTTTGCTGTTGCCCCTGGAGTTCCCAATCTTTATGGACTCGTAGGTTCCAAGGCAAATGCCATTGAACCCGGGAAAACTCCTCTTTCCAGTATGAGTCCAACCATTCTTTTGGATGGGGTTGGGAAAACCAAAATGGTGATTGGGGCTCCCGGTGGTTCCCAAATTCCAACCTCCATCTTTAATACTTTATACCGGTATCTGGTCCAAAAAGAAGGATTGTATGAAAGTGTTTCTTATCCGAGAATCCACCACCAATTCCAACCTGATCGTATTTTTCTAGATCCGGAAATAAAAGACTCCTTTCATGAAACGGAATTACCATTTTACCAAGTCCAATATATTAGGCATCGTGCAAAAGTATTTGCCATTGTGAGAGAGGGAGACCGTCTAATTGGCGTGTCAGACCCCAAAGGGGAAGGAGTCCCTTTAGGTTTTTAAACCATGAAACGAAAGTTATTAACATCGACCAAAAAAAATTCAACCCGCAGTTTATTATCAGAAGAATACAGAGCCTGTTTACTTAGCGCCAAACATGGATTAGAGAGAGAAAGTGTACGTGTGGATGGAAAATCTCAACTTTCCATGAACCCTCATCCCAAATCACTCGGATCAAGTCTTACCCATCCGCTCATTAAAACCGATTTTGCTGAAGCACAAATCGAATATGCCACCAATGTTCATAAATCCATTCCCGATGCTTTACGAGAACTCACTGAGTTACATGCCTTTACTGCTAGCCGATTGGATTCGGAATATCTTTGGCCCTTTAGTATGCCACCGGTTTTGCCATCGGAAAACAAAATTGATGTAGGAAACTATGGAACTTCCATCGAAGGTCGAAAAAAAACCATCTATCGGAATGGGCTCGGTCACCGTTATGGAAAGAAGATGCAAACCATTTCAGGAGTGCATTACAATATTTCCTTCGACACTTGTATGTTGTCGGTGGTCTCTGAAAAACGTTTCAAAAAACCTTTAACGCCAGTGACTAAATCTCAAATTTATTTTGATACCATCCGAAATTTTTACAGAATATCCCCAGCCTTATTGTATTTATTTGGTTCTTCTAGTTTAACGGATATTACGTTTACAGAAGAATCCAAACAAATCAAAAAAATAGATTCCAAAACTTTAAAATCAGATTTTGCTACAACCCTTCGACTCTCGAACATTGGATATACAAGTAAAGTGCAAGGCAAATATCCAATTTCGGTAAATTCTTTGGAAGAGTATGCTTCTGATATGTGTCAGGTAGTTTCTAAATCTTACACACCATACAAACAGTTTAACGGAAAACCAACGAATCAATTGAATGACCATATCTTACAATTGGAAAATGAATACTACTCGCTTGTCCGCCCAAAACAAGTGCCTAAGGGTGACGAACGGGTGGTCGATGCTCTTGTGGAACGTGGGGTAGAATACTTAGAAATCAGGCTTTTGGATTTGGATCCTTTTTCTGCCATAGGTGTTGAAGAAAACAGGCTCTATTTTTTACATATGGTCCTTCTCTATTGTATGCTAAATGAATCACCTAAAGCAGATTTGGTGGAGATGATCGATTGGAGAAAAAACCAAGAAGTCACTACTTGGTTCGGCAGAAAGGAAGAAACTAAAATTAAGTTTCTTGGGGAAGAGATGAGTCTACGGGATTTAACCTACCAACTCTTTGTCGAAATCCAACCGATTGCAGATCTTTTGGATGAAAATAATGCAAATGGCCCTTATAGCAAAGCATGGGAAAATTTCTGGGAGAAATGGAACGATCCAAGTGGGCTTGGGTCCACTATGTCAGAGTTTGATTTAGAAATTCATCACCTTAGTTTCCGAGAATTTGGTCTTACACTTGCAAAATTGCATAAAGAAGAACTTTTACAATACCCACTACCACCAAACGTAATTAAGTATTATGAAGATTTAAGTATACAGTCCATTTATGAACAACAAAAGATCGAAAACTTAGAGGGAAGTCATTTAAAGAAAAATCAAAAACCCATTCAAATCAAACCCTTGAAACTTTGTAGCGGGGTTTGAAGTGGCAGAAACAAAACCATTACCACCAGGGTTTGAAGATTTAGAAATTTCCACACAGATCATCATTCGGGATGCCCTAACTCGAGGAATCAAAATTGAGATGGTCGACCGTAAAGAAAATTTTCTTCGCCTCATTCAAGGCAATCATTCTGAGTTTGTCAAAGAGGCGAGTAAAACTAGACTTGATAGTTTGATGACATATCTGGTGATGGAGAATAAAATTGCCTCCAAACTAGTGTTAGAGGAAAATGGAATCCGAGTACCAATCGGTAGAAATTATTCAAATTTAGAATCTGCATTGGAAGACTATACTTTCTTTTTGGATAAAAAGAAAGTCATCAAACCTGTCACAACCAACTTTGGACTAGGGATTGGAATCTCTGTGCCCGGAGATAGTTTAGAAAAATTTACCTCCTTTGTTAAAATTGCTTTGGAACTTTCTAATTCCATCATCATTGAAGAGTTTATTGAAGGTCCGGAATATCGATTTTTGGTGTTAGGTGATGAAGTGGTGGCTATTTGTAACCGCGTTCCTGCAAATGTCATAGGAGATGGAAAAAATACGATTCATCAATTGATCCAAAAAAAGAATGAAGATCCTAGGCGTGGGGAAGGGCATAAAACTGCTCTGGAAAAAATCCAGATGTCGGAAGTCGAATCGCAAATCCTAAAAGATCAGGGCCTTGGTTTTGATTCGGTTCCGAGTCTTGGGGAACAAATTTTCCTTCGAAAAAATTCTAATATTTCTACAGGAGGGGATTCCCTCGATGTTACAGACAAAGTACATCCTGATTTTAAATCCATTGCTGTTTCTTGTGCCAAAGCGGCTGGGGCAGTGATTTGTGGGATTGATATCATTTCCTCACAGATTGAATCAAAACCAGATCCCAAAACTTATGCTATTCTTGAAATCAATTTCAACCCTGTTTTGTATATCCATGAATTCCCATTCAGCGGTAAACCAAGGTTTGTTGGTGATAAAATCCTGGATTTATTAGGATTTAAATGATTTTCTTTGGTTTTTCTAATCTATTTAAGAATACTTAGATCTTAAATACGCAATGATGTCAGCAGATTCGTACATTTGAACATCACCATCTACGAGGAAGGGAACCTGAGATAGTCCTCCAAGCCGAACTACTTCTGCTCGGCCGGGAGTCCCATACGATGCCTCAACATATTCAATATCTTTGCCTGGTATGAGACCGAGAGATTCCGTAGTTTGGATCACTCGTCTGCAATAGGGGCAAGTATCATACTGGTAGAGGCGAATCATCTGAAATTAACCTGCTTTTTTAGTGAGCTCACCGGACTGAGCCATTTGTACCGTGATGTCATGGCCACCAACAAATTCACCTTTGATATAAAGCTGTGGAATGGTTGGCCAATTTGTGTATTCTTTGATTCCTTCTCTGATTTTCATGTCAGATAGAACATTGAAGGAACCAAAAGGAATTCCGAGTTGTTTGAGAGTTGTGACAACTCCTGCTGAAAATCCACATTGTGGCATTTCCGGTGTTCCTTTCATAAATAGAAACACGTTTTCTGATTTGATTAAGGATTCAATTTTATCCTTTAACTCTTGTTCCATGGTTATTCGCTCCTAGTTTCCAATGCCAAAGCATGGATTTCTTCTTTTAATTCATCTTTTAAAGTGGCATACACCATCCGGTGTTGTTCAATCAGCCCCTTGCCAGCAAAGCCAGAAAAGGTAACCACTGCTTTAATATGGACTCCATCCCGGTACGGATCTAGAATTTCCACTCGGCAACCGGGTAGACCATCTTCAATTTTCTTTTGGATTTCTGGGATTGTCATCCTATAGTATTCCTCCCATCCAGGAATGGTGGGCTTTGATAAATTCAAGATATTCTTTAGGCACTTCCGGTAAAACAGAATTCTTTACCGATGGCAATGAAAGTAGAGTTTCACTCCATTTTCGGATTTTAGGAAAATCTTTTAGTAAGTAGAGTTCTGGTTTGTGATCGGCCAAAAATTGTAGACGCATAAAAAATGGGGCAAAGGCGGTGTCCACCAAATGCATTTTGGATCCTGCAAAGAAAAGAGTATTGTCGGAAGGAGATGGAAGGGCCGCTTCTAAAATTTTAAATTTGGAAAGGAGCTCGTCACGTTTTTTATCGGAGTCAGATTTTTCCTTTGCCATCGTCCATCCGTATTGGTCCACAAGTAGGGCACTGGCAAATTCCGTCCAGGAGCGATGTTTTGCTTTTTGGATGGGGTCTTTTGGATGAAGTGCGGGTGCACTCGTTTCGTCTAAATATTCGTTGATGACTGCGGATTCAAAAATCACATCATCCCCGACTTGTAAAACGGGAACTTTCCCAAACGGAGAAATCTTTAAAAACCAATCGGGTTTGTTTGCGAGATCAATGTATTTGATATCATAATCTACATTTTTTTCTAGTAGGTTGATCACAGATCGTTGGACATAGGGACAAAGTTTAAAACTGATGAGAACAGGTTTTGTCATACTGATTAGACTCACTTAAGGAGCAGAAAGATCCATTTCTAACGCATGGAGCCCTTTCTTAAATTCTTCTCCGAGTTCGGCGTAGACCAATCGGTGGTTTTCTATTGTAGATTTTCCCGAAAATTTGGAGGAAACCATTTTTAATCTAAAATGGGTTTCTTTCGAGTCTTTGGTCATTCCTGGGTGACCCGCATGTTCGAGAGAAACATCTCGGAGTTGGATAGACTGTGGTTGGAATTTGTTTTGAAGGATGGTTTCCATACGATTCAGTCTTGAGTGTTTAGTTTCTGATTCCATAACCAATTTTCATTAACCTCACATTGATGATAAAAAGAATTCCTGAAAGTAGAATGATGAATCCAAAAGAAAAATATAAATTCACATCGGTAACACCAATAAATCCATAACGAAACAGATTCACCATATAAAGGATGGGATTGAAGTAAGAAATAATTTGCCAAAATCCAGGTAAGTTTTTCACCGAATAAAAAACTCCACCAAGATACGTGAGTGGAGTTAAAATAAAGGTGGGGATGATGGTGACATCATCAAATTTTTTTGCAAAGAGAGCATTGAAAAATCCGCCCAGAGAAAACAAAATTGATGTCATAAGGACAGTAAAGAGAATCACAAAAGGGTTATGGAACCGAAGGTTTGTAAAAAATAGAGAGGTGAGAGTGACAAGAACTCCCACAAAAATTCCTCGCACTACACCACCAAAGGTATAGCCGATGACGATAGTGTAAGGTGAGGTTGGTGATACAAGTAACTCTTCAATGTTTCGTTGGAACTTACTTGAGAAAAAGGAAGATACTACATTGTTGTATGAATTGGTAATGACACTCATCATAATGAGTCCCGGTACGATGAACTCAATGTAGGTGAATTCTCCAATTTTCCCAATTTGACGACCGACCAGTTCTCCAAAGATCAAAAAATATAAGGCCATAGTTATGACCGGTGGGATGAGAGTTTGAACCCAGATCCGAATGATGCGAATCCATTCTCTTCGCACAATGGTTTGTAAGGCTGTGAAGTTTTGTTTCCACATAATTAGTTTTTTCCTGTTAATGATAAAAAGAGTTCTTCCAAACGATTGGATTTGTTTCTTAGGCTCAGCACTTCTAAGTTTAGTTTTGTTAGTTCTGTAAACAATTGGTTTACTGAATCTTTTTTATCTAATTGTACTTCCAAACTATGGTCGTCTAGCCATTCCCAGGAAAACTTCTTTGACATTGGCTTTGATTTGATCGATTTCTTTAAGTCGATGATAAAAGTTTCTTTGTCCAAACGATGGAGGAGTTTTTTCATCGAAGTGTTTTCCACAATCTCACCCTTATCGATGATGGCTATGTTCTTACAAAGAGATTCTGCTTCTTCTAGGTAATGGGTTGTCAGAATGATGGTTTTTCCTGCTTTGTTTAATTCTTTTAAAAATTCCCACATAGACCGACGGATTTCAATGTCTACTCCGGCAGTAGGTTCATCCAAAATAAGAAGTTTAGGATCGTGGATTAGAGCACGAGCAATCATAAGTCTTCGTTTCATCCCTCCACTGAGTTGGCCCGCAGCAGACTTGCGTTTGTCGAAAAGCGATAATTTATCTAAATAGTATTCCACTTTTTCTTTGGCTTCCTTATAAGGAATCCCATAGAATCCCGCTTGGTTGATTAGAATTTGTTCCACCGCTTCAAAAATTCCAAAGTTAAATTCTTGGGGAACAATTCCTAGGAAGGTTTTGGCTAGGTCAGGTTGGAAATCAATGTTTGTTCCAAAGATTTTGACCTTACCTCCCGTTTTATTAATAAGAGAACTTAATATTCCAATGGTTGTTGATTTCCCTGCACCATTGGGCCCAAGTAGGGCAAAAAAATCTCCTGATTCTACTTTTAGATCAATGGAGCGAAGGGCTTTCACTCCGTTGGCATAAGTTTTTTCTAGACCTTCTAATTCGATGGCAAATTTTTGCATTTATTTTCCTACTAGTTTCCTTGTTAGATGGTGTGTCGGATATTTTTTGTTTTTGATATTTTCTTTTCGTAAGTTTTTTTGTACATCTTCTGGGAGTAAGATGATATTTTTACATTCTTCTGAACAACAACCAAGAAGTTCTTTAGAACAATCTTCACATTGAACAAGAAGAACATGGCAACCGAGATTGGCGCAGTTGGTATGTCTGTCGCTTGGTTTTCCACAAGTATAACAAACTGTCAAGACATCGTCGGTCACTCTTTCTCCCAACCGATCATCAAAAACAAAGTTTTTTCCTTTAAACTTAGAAGGGATTCCGGCATCTTGCACTGCCTTTGCATAATTGATAATTCCGCCACGTAATTGGTGGACCTTAGAAAAACCTTTGTATTTCAAATAAGCGCTGGCTTTTTCGCAACGAATCCCACCTGTGCAGTAGAGTAGAATTTTTTTATCTTTGTTTTCCTTTAAGAGATCTTCCACCAGAGGTAGTTCTTCCCTAAAAGTTCCGACATCTGGTAGAATGGCATTTTCAAAATGTCCTACTTCAGATTCATAATTATTCCGTAAATCCACTACAACCACGCCAGGTTCGGAAAGTGCTTCATGAAATTCTAATGGAGTTAGATGAGTTCCTACATCCGAAGCATCAAACTTTGAATCATCAAGTCCGTCTGCTACAATCTTTTTTCGAACTTTAATGGCGAGTTTGATGAAACTTTCTTTTTTATCTTCGACGGCATCATTAAAATAGATTTTGTTTAGTTCAGGAATTGAATCTACGGCAGAACGTAGGGCATCATAGTTTTCTACCGGGATTGAAAATTGAGCATTGATTCCTTCTTTTGCCAAATAGATTCTACCGAGGATTCCCAAATCTTCAAAAGCATCATACAGTTTGTCCCGAAATTGAATTGGGTCGTTTAGTTTCACATAACGGTAAAATGAAATAACGCGGCGCTCCCTTGTGTCCATCTGCACGCGTTTTTTTAATGTTTCTTTATCATAACGATTGAATAAAAACTTTTTCATTTAACATCTTTTCCTTTTTCTTCTTTTACTTTTCGGAAAGCATTTCTTGTAATTTCAGAAATAGCGGGATGGATATAGATCATTCCTAAGTAATCGTCTAGTTTGGCTTTTAAATACATCCCAAGTAGGATTTGGTGCAGGAGGTTTGCTGCTTCTTCACCAATGATATGAGCACCAAGCACCTGTTCGGTTTCCTTTGAGACAAGAACTTTTACAAATCCAGAATTGGACATTCTTGCCATCCCCGTGGCACTTGAAGAATAAGGGTTCAGACCTTTGTAATAAGGAATTTGTTTTTGGATGAGTTCCTCTTCGGTGAATCCCACACTCGCAATTTGAGGATGGGTGAAGACAGCTTCTGGCATCGGAGGGTACTTGATGGGTTGGTTCTCTTTTTTTCCATACAAAAGGTCGAAGAGATATTCCCCTTCAAAGTTGGCACTATGGCGAAAGAAATACCGACCGATCACATCGCCAAAAGCATAAATTCCAGGTTCTGTAGTTTCTAAGTGATCATTCACTTGGATATATCCGTTTGTGTTTGTTTGGATTTTTGTATGTTCTAAACCAAGATCATCGGTATTAGGTCGAATTCCGGTAGCCACTAGTAGCCTTTCTGCAGAATGAATGGTCCTTTTTCCTTCTTTTGTAACTCCTGTTACAGTAAAGAATCCATCTTTGAATTCCACTTGTTCAATTTGATAATGAGATTCTATCGGGAAAGGTAGATGTTTGTTTAATTCCTTTTTGATCTCTCCATCTGCCGTTCGCAAAATATCAGTTCTGGTAAGTCCTGTCACCTCACAACCATATGCCTGATAAGCTGCACCTAATTCCAAAGAAATAAATCCTGCTCCAATGATGATAAGGGATTTGGGAAATTTGTCTGGGGACAGAGCCTCTCTGGATGTCCAAAACTGAGTTTCTTTTAGTCCAGGAATTTCTGGGATATTGGGTCTTGTTCCTGTAACGATAAATATATGTTTGGCGGTGTATGTTTCTTCTCCGTCTGAAAGGATGCGACTATCGATAAATCGAACTTGTTTTGGATAATAGTCAATATTTGGATTTTTTTCGTAGGCGAGGGGAATGGAATCGGAATCTGACTTTACCGTTTCATTGACCCGTCTGAAAATCTGAGTTATATCTGCTACGGGTTTTTCTTTAAAAAAAACGGGAAATTTTTCCGTATCCGTTGCCATACGAATGAGTTCGGAAGGATAGATGACCATTTTGGAAGGGATACAGCCCCGGTTGAGACAAGTCCCTCCCGGAGTTTCCTTTTCAAAAACAGCAACTCGTTTACCAATTTTGGAAGGTGGGGTGACAAGTTTGGTTCCAGCTCCCGCACCAATGACAATGATGTCATATTCTTTCATACTGGTTCCAGCTTGGAAATTTGCCGTTTTTCTGTAAATGAAGCAAAATTCCTTTTCCTAAATTTAGAAAAACAGATCCTTCCGTAATCCAGGTTTTATATGGATTTATAAACTCCCCCATCTGCTCTAACGGAGGCACCGTTGATCATGGAAGCAAGATCGCTTGCTAAGAAGAGGATGACATTTGCAATTTCCTCTGGCTTTGCAAAACGCCCTGCTAAGGATGAGGGTCTGTTTTCTCGAATGAAGTCCCTTGCCATTTCTTCCTTCGATTTTCCTTTTTCCTTTGCTAGGGATTCGATAAAATCTTCCACACCTTCTGATAGAGTGGGACCTGGCAAAACCGAATTGACTGTCACATTTGTTCCTTTACAAACTTCCGCACTTCCTCGAGATACGGAAAGTTGTGCAGTTTTACTCATCCCGTAGTGCACCATCTCGACAGGAATGTTTAGGGCCGATTCACTTGAAACAAAAACAACACGACCGTAGTTTCTTTCGATCATTCCTTTCAAATAGTGCTGCGTGAGTTCGGCCCCGCTTAAGACATTGGTTTCATACATTTTTTTCCAATCCTCTCTCTTAATTTCAAAAAAGGGTTTTGGTTCAAAGTACCCTGCATTGTTTACAAGTACATCAAGGTATGGAATTTCTTTCGTAAGTTTTTGGATACCTTCTTCTAAAGCTAAATCGGCTGACACACCACCTAACTTTGCATTCGGTACAATTGATTTGATTTCAGAAGTGGCAATTTTCACTGCAGCATCTGATCTACCATGGAGGAAAACTTCGGCACCCTCTTTTGCAAAACTAAGGGCGGTCTGAAATCCAATTCCTTTTGTGGATCCTGTGATTAAAACTTTTTTGTCTTTTAGGCCTGTATTCATTTTTTCATTCCTCCGAGTACAATTTTACCAATTGTTTTTCCAGTTTGTAACAGTTCGTGTGCTTTGTTTAGACTTTCGATTGTCATTTCTCCCAAATCTAATTTGTTTGTCGGGGTGATTTTTCCCATATCCACAAGCCCTCCAATTTCCTCTAACAGTTGTTTTTGTTTGATTCGGTCTTCTGTTTGGAACATGGATCTCGTAAACATAAATTCATTTAAATATCCATTACTTTTGGACTTGAGGAGATTCATGTTGAGGGGAGAACCAGATTCGACAATCGAACATATATTTCCAAAGGGATTCATCACTTTGGCTAAGTTTTCAAAATGGTCTTTTGGATCACTAAAAAGAAGGATTTCATCGATACCCTTTAGACCAATGGACTGAATTTGTTCTAAGTAATCTTTTTTGGGATTCAGGACAAAATCAGCACCGAGGGATTTTACCCATGAGATCGAATCTTCTCTAGAAGCGGTCACAATAATTTTTGAATTAGTTTTTTGTTTCAAAATTTGAATCGTAATACTTCCCACACCCCCTGCACCGGCTACTACGAGGACAGTTTTATTTGCCAAAGGATTAAGTTTTAATTTTTCAAAAATGGATTCATAAGCAGTAATCGTTGTTAAAGGAAGTGAAGCTGCCTCTTTAAAATTTAAAGTTTTTGGTTTTTTTCCTACAATGAATTCATCCACGACTTGAAATTCAGCATTACTTCCTGGACGTTTGAGGTCCCCTGCATAAAAAACTTCTTCTCCCAATTGTAGAGTCGAAACCTTCCCACCCAGTTCAGTCACCACACCCGCAGCATCCCATCCTAATACTCTAGGACCTGGATTTTCCATTGTAATTGAATTTCTGATTTTGTAGTCGACTGGATTGACAGAAATTGCCTTTATTTGCACACGAACATCATGGGGCCCAATTGGCTCGGATGGAATATCTAACGTTCGTAATACTGATTTTTTTTCGTTTGAATCATAAACAGCTGCGATTGCTTTCATAAATTCCTCATTTTCAAAAATGAATCGATGGATAGAATTTGGTTTTCTACAGAGTATAAAGCTAAAAAATAACATACCATGTAGATCATTTGAATTCCAACGATTTCCCATTTTTCTAACAAACACATTCCAAAAATAAGGGAACACATCAAAAGACTGGCTAATAATAAACTTAATTTTGTTTGCCAGCCGATTAGGATTAAAACACCTAATAGAAGTTCCATGGGAGGGATGATGTAACCCATTGTACTAATCAGGGTCGATGGTATTGGTGTATTGGAAAAAAGAGTGTTCATCCATTCTCGAAAAACTCCATACTTATTTCCAATTCGGACTAGGCCGTGTCCTAAAAGGTTTGTTCCGATAGCGATTCGTAACACTAAACTTGCTAGTGAAATTCCGTTGAGTTCAATTGCATTCATAGAACCCGGTCTTTATTGGTTCTCTTTTTTGTATATAAAAAATATTCAATATAACATATAATTGACAATTTGTATCGTTTTGGTTTACAATGGTGAGATGATTTCTTCCATTCGCGATGTTGATGACCTTAAAACCTTTGTCTTTGTGGTCCAAGACCGAAGTTTTACCCAAACTGCCAGTCGAATGGGTGTGACGAAGGCTGCTGTTGCCAAGCGAATCCAGGGTTTGGAGAAGATTTGGAATACACAGCTTTTTTATAGAAATACGAGAAAAGTGATCCCGACAAGAGATGCCGATTTGATTTATCAAAAGGTCGTAGCCATTTTGGAGAGTGTCAAAGAATTAGAAAATTCACTAACCAACAAAGACGAGTTAGAGGGAACACTCCGTATTACTTGTGTGAGTTCCATGTCTCATAATTTTGTTGCCGATGTCATTGAGAAGTTCCAAGTCCAAAATCCCAAAATTACCATCCAACTCATTGTCACCGATAGTTTGTTAGATCTAATGGAGGAATCAATTGACTTAGGAATTCGGGTTGGTTCGGATATTCCACCTGGTTTAATGGGAGTGGAATTGTTTAAAAATCGAATTGTAGCTGTTGCAAGTCCAGGTTATCTCAAAACAAATCGAGAATTGCAAAGCCCAAAAGATTTAGAAACACATAATCTTTTATATTTAGACCTTCATAAAAATCTCCAATTTTCTGGGACAAATCATACATTAGAATCTTTGAGTAAAAAAAGAAATTTTGTATCAAACGATGCAGCAAGTCTTGTGCAAATGGGATTAAAGGGGAAAGGGATCCTTATTCGTTCTTTTTGGGATATTGAGGAAGGACTCCAAGAGGGAAAATTCATTCCTGTTTTAGAAGACTATCCTTTAAAAAATTTTGGAAGTGTTTGGTTGGTTCATCCTTTCAGTAAAACACCATCCCGGAGAATGATGGTGTTTCGGAATTTTTTAGAAACGGAATGTCGTGTAAAACTCAGTCGATAAATGGATTTTTTACTTTCTGAATTTTCTCAATGATTTCATTTCTTCGAATTTCAAATGTATCGGGCGGATCCAGTTGGTTCCAAGATTCATAGAGTTTTCTTCTATTTTCTGGAACGGGAATTCCATACTTCCACTCCATATAAAAATAGGCTCTAGCAATATCCCCGCGGATGTTTGATTTCGGCTCTGCCGTTTGTTCTTTGAAATTGATTTCAAAATCGCAAAGCCCGTAGATTCTATCTTCCCCTTCAATTTCGCCGTAGGAGAATGTCCCTCGGTCAGAATTGATTTCTCCGGGAACGGGAACAATATTGTGCATATCCGCTTCCATTCGGTTGAATTCAGGATCAGCTGCCCTGCAGCATTTTCGTCCGCGCACTGATTTCCCATTGGCTTCACAGTTTTTTTGTGTCCAACATTCCCGTTGGCTTCCAAAACTATGAGCAGGTACAATGTGCTCCCACTCAATCCATGTTTGGCGATCGCGGTCTTTTCTGCTTGCGAGCCCACAAGATGAAAAATCAATTTTGAGTCTGCCAAAATTTTCTTTATCTTCAGTAAAAGAACAGCCACAATAGAAGTCGGTTCCCACTTTTTTATAAAATCTTTTTAGAATGCGTTTGGCTTTTTGAAAATCAAACTCTCTTGGGATGGATTCTTTTGGTGCCTCTTTTTCTTCTGTTTGGGCATAAAGGAAAAAACCAACCAAAAGAAAAACACTGAGATAGAGCAGATGAATTTTTTTCAAGGTAGAATCGGAAGTAAATACATAATCATTGTACAAAGAAAAGCTAAAGTCCAAATGGTAGACCTAGCTTTTGGTAGATCCGCAATGTAAAGATATATATATATAAATCGCAAAGCCACAAAGCTCATCGCAAGAATCTCTAACCAATAAAAATCAACTTCTAGGAGTAGGTTGAATAAAATGGCGATAGAAAAAATGGAAAATGCCTCAAATCCGTTTTGATGTGCTCCATTAGCACGAGCTCCCCAACCAGTAAGTTTTGCTTGTTGCATCCTCGGATGGTGGTTGTCGTATCCTTTTCCTTCTTTTGCCATTGCAATGGCAACAATTCCTTTTGATAAATAAATTTGGCCAATAGAGGCAAGTAAACAAATAGTAATGATCGTCATTGGCTAAAGTTTAAACTTTCTTTGTCATTTGTAAAATACAAAATTACCAATGATCTCTTAGTTTTCGAAGTGTCAAAAATACAGAACGATCATCGGTATAGGTTTCTTTTAACTCTGTTAGTCGGTCTTTGACTGAGTTCGTATTTCTTCTAAAAAAAGGATTTATTATTTTTTCCGCATCCATTTCTGAAATTTGAAAAGGTTTTAAGGATGATTTGTAACTGTTCCGAAACTCATTTTTGGGGTCGATATGTTCAGAAAATTTGAGGTTATTTTCCCAATAATCATGGCCTGGATAAAGCAAACAAGAATCAGGAAGGGATTCAAAACGCGAAGAAATGGTCTCATACAATACCTGGGGATCTCCACCTCGAAAGCAGTTTCCTACACCTGCATTAAATAAAGTATCTCCGGAAAAAATTCCTAATATAGTTTTTTGGTTTTTTCGAACGAAACTTAGGTGAGAAAATGTATGACCGGGCGTGTCCCAAACTGTTAGCAATTCTTCCTCCACGGAAAAAACAATGTCACCTTCTTTTAAAATTTGATCTAATCCGGGTATTTTATCTTTTGCATTTTTATGACCGTAAACAATGGCTTTTGTTTCTTCCTTTAATTCTAAATTGCCTTGAGTATGGTCTCCATGTTCATGGGTATTAAGTATACCTTTGATTTTCACTCCTAACCTTTTCGATTGGTTTAGGATTTGTTTTGCATCAAAAGGATCAATACAATACGCCTCGCCTGTTCTGTTTGAATAAACGAGGTAACTAAAATTTCTAAGGGGAGAGTTTGTAAAAATGGGAAGGATTTCGATCATTTGGATGGTTCCTTCCCAAGTTCTTAATACAGGATTCGAGTCCGAATGGAATGTTTATGGGCTTTGATTTTGTCTTTTAACTCATCACCCAAATTTTTATCAATTTCCATACTCAAATAACCAATATTAGATGAGGTGCTTAAATTTTGTGTTAAAATGTTCCCACCTAAATCGGAAATGATCGAGTTGATATCTCTTAAAAATCCTGGTTGGTTTTGGTGGATGTTTAAAATTCGGTGGTATCCTGATTTTAAATTTCCAAGCTCAATATTGGGAAAGTTCACAGAAAAAGTTGTTGATCCATTGTTTACATATTTCAACAGTTTTTCGGCAACTTCAGTTCCAATGTTTTTTTGTGCTTCTTCCGTAGAACCACCGATATGTGGCGTAAGGATTAGGTTTGGCAAACCTTGGAGTGGGCTTAAGAACGGATCATCGTTTGATTTTGGTTCTTCTGGGAATACGTCCACACCGGCACCCGCAAGTTTCCCCGTTTTTAATCCTTCCACAAGAGCATCAATTTCTAATACTTTCCCGCGAGATAGGTTTAATAAATAAGCACCTGGCTTTACAAGGTTCAAGTGTTCTTTGCGAAATAGATTTTTGGTTTCATCTGTTTCGGGAACATGGAAGGTTATAAAGTCAGATTGTTTGAGTAGTTCTTCATAACTATGGACAGAAGATGCATTTCCAAGAGGAAGTTTAGAAATGATATCGTAAAAAACTACCTTCATTCCCATGGATTCGGCGAGTACGGATACTTGTGATCCAATATGTCCGTAGCCAATGATCCCGAGTGTTTTTCCTCGGACTTCGAAACAACCTTTTGCAATTTTATTCCATTTACCCAAATGGACGTCTCGAGACTGATCGGTTGCTTTTCGTGCCAGCATAATGATCTCCGCGATCACAAGTTCTGCCACCGACCTTGTATTGCTGTAAGGCGCATTGAAGACAGGGACAGCACGTTTTTCTGCTTCTTCTAATTCCACTTGGTTGGTTCCAATGCAGAAACATCCGATGGTCATTAATTTTTTAGCATTCTCAAGAGCTTTGATTGTAACATTTGTTTTGCTGCGAATGCCTAAAACATGTACATCTGAAATTCTTTCGATGAGTTCCGCTTCTTCCATTGCATCTTTGACGAGGGTGACGTCAAAACCGTCTCGGTGGAAAAGTTCGTAAGCATCCTTGTGGATGTTTTCCAGGAGTAGGACTTTTATTTTTCCTTTGGGATAAGATACCATAGGAACAGGATTTTTTCCTTTGCTAAACCTTGCACCTCGAAAAAGGTTGAGCTTACCATGGAAAGAATCTTCTCCCTCACCCGAATTTCCTCCATTTTTCTCACTTTTTTGGTTGTTGTTTCCTGCTCAGGAACCAAAGCCTATGTGGTCACACCGGAACCAACCTTAGAGCAACAAACGGCAATTTCTAAGGATATCTGCTTGCGAAAATTTCTTGGGTTGTTTCCTGGAAAACGCCCTTGTATGTATTTTAAAGCAGAAAGGGACAACGGCACGGGCATTGTGCAGTATTTCCTTCTCTATGAAATAGGAACCTTTGACGTAGATATTCCCATTGGTGTGTCGTTAAAGTTAGGGGATACTTGGTATAATCTCAAACGGACAAATACTGACTATTCTGATACCATCATCATTAGCTCTGCGATTTCATCTGAACTCATCCCGAAAATCGGAGAAAGCCAAAACATTGCGGTTAGTTATACAAACAGAAAGGAAACCATCAACTTCAGTCTAAGTTCGGGGCAAACAGCAAACTTTCAGTCGAATTTGTCCAAACTGATTCGCACCATCGAGTCAGAACCAAAACTCAACATCAACAAAAAGTAATCGTTTAGGATTGTTAAATAAAAAGAGCCTCTCGGAAAAAATCCGCAGAGGCTTTTTTTATTCCCAAAAACTTTTCTCAGAGTTTATCCATGAGAAAAGTTTTCATGGCCAGTATGGTTTGGTTCTTAAATCCTATTCCGGTCTCATAAGTGGGAATAGGATCGTATCCCGGATGGAGTGTGAGTCTGTGAGTAACATCACGAGCCGGTCAATTCCAATCCCAAGTCCACCTGTTGGTGGAAGTCCATATTCTAAAGCGCGGATATAATCATCATCCATCATAAAGGCTTCATCATCACCAGCTTCTCTTTGTTTTACTTGTTCTTCAAACCTTTCTCTTTGGTCAAAAGGATCGTTTAACTCGGTGAAGGCGTTGCCAATTTCACGTCCAGCCACATAAGGTTCAAATCGTTCCACATATTTTGGGTCATCTTCCCCGGACTTAGCTAGCGGTGAGAGTTCTTTTGGAAAATCAGTAATGAAGATAGGTTGGATGAGGTGTGGTTCGACAAGCGAACTAAACACATCATCACATACCTTCCAAATGGATACAGAATCAGAAGAATCCACACCTTTGGCTTTTGCTTGTGCGATTGCATCTTTTAGATCTGTGATTTTACTAAAATCAATTCCTGAATAATCTTTGATAATATCAATGTATTTGACCCGTTTCCATGGAGGAGAAAGATCAATCTGGTCTTTCCCATAAGCAAATTTTAGACCTTTGCCAATGGACTGTGCTACAGATACAATCATTCTTTCTGTGAGAGATAACATGGTTTCCATATCACCAAAAGCCATATAGGCTTCCATCATCGTGAACTCTGGATTGTGTTTTGTGGAAATCCCTTCGTTACGAAAGTTTCGATTGAGTTCAAACACCCGATCCATCCCACCCACGATAAGTCTTTTCAAATAGAGCTCAGGAGCAATTCGTAGAAACAGTTCCATATCGAGCGTGTTGTGGTGGGTGACAAACGGTCTTGCCGCAGCGCCACCAGCAATCGGTTGCATCATTGGAGTTTCAACTTCCAAAAATCCTTCATTTGTTAAAAATTTACGAATTTCGGAAATAATTCGGGAACGCATTTTAAATGTTTCTCTTACATTTTCGTTCACGACCAAATCCACATAACGCATACGATATCTTTGTTCTACGTCAGAAAATGCATCATAAACTACTCCGTCTTTTTCCTTGACAACAGGAAGAGGGCGAATACATTTTGCGAGAAGTTGAACGCTTGTTAAGTGGAGTGTGGTTTCTCCTTTTTGTGTTTGGAATAACCAACCTTCGATTCCAATCCAATCTCCTAAGTCCAATGATTTGAACAGAGAATAATTTTCTTCTCCTAAATCATCACGGGTCGCATATAGTTGGATAAGTCCTTCTGCATCTTTTAAATGAGCAAAACTTGCCTTACCCATCACACGTTTTGCATGCAAACGTCCACCCAGTTTGAATGATTTTTTTTCTGTTTGGTTTGGATCAAATCCTGCAATTAGGGATTTTGAATCTGCATTGGGAAAAAAACGAAGGGGGTAAGGATTGATTCCTTTTGCTTTTAAATCGTTAATTTTTTGAATGCGTTGTTCAATCAGTTCGTTGGAATCTTTAATTTCATCCATTTAAAGGATACCTCTAATATAAGAATACAGATAACGTACAAATTCACCAGTGATTTCTCTGACCCCATCTTCGGTTAAAAACCAATTGGAACCTGAGAACTCTGAAGGAAATCCGTAAGCGGTAACCTTGACTGGCAAACTGGCTAAGGTTTTACGATAGGTTCCTAAAACTCTTTTGGTTTCATACTCCCGACAGAGAAGTAAAATGCTTCCTAGGTTATCGGAAACGGCTATTTTTAATAGGTTTTTGGATGCCTCGTCTGTGTCACCCATTTTGGATGTTTGGATTACAAGAGAAGAGAGCAAGTTTTGGCTCATACCTTGTGAGACAAGTTGTTCCTTAATTTTGGATTCGATTTCCAAAGGGGAAAAAACTTGGTTTTGCGATTTATCTTCTCGTATAACAAGAATCAGTTTTCTGTAATCAGAGCGGCTGGATAAGGTGACAACCGCTTTTAAATTCTTTTTTGTGAGCGGAGTGGTTGTTATCTCTAAAACAGCTGCATCTGATTTTTGGTAAGTTTCAGATGATTTCAACCAGTAGGGCGCCGAAAGGAGGAGACCAATCAAAATAAGAAGGGGAGAAAAAAAACCGATAAAGAGGAGTTTGAGTCGAAAGGTTAGATCGGATACTTGCATATGGATGACCCCTACAACCTACCGAATGGCAAGGAGGAGTGACAAGAGAAAATTCATCTCCTTGACGAAAGAACCCGTTTTCCTAACCTGTCCTACATACACCCGCTCGGATGGTGGAATTGGTAGACACGCTACTTTGAGGTGGTAGTGCCGCAAGGTGTGGGGGTTCGAGTCCCCCTTCGAGCAAAACTTATCTCCTTCACACACACTAGACCCAATTAGAAGCTCTCTCAAGTGTTCTGCAAACCTCACGTTAGAAAGAAAAGAGAACTCATCCATATACAATTTTGAGAGGCGTGGGGTTATATATTGATAAGCCTTAAAGCTTCCCTTAATAAGTGCGTTCTTTGCTTCAGCACTATTACTAGTGACACCTTGCTTAGTAATCCACCTTTCCCTAGACATATTGTATCTAGGATCATTACTTCGCTTCGAATGGTTCACAGATTTATGATTTTTATAATCCCACAAAAATTCATAACCTTGATCTGTCCAAAGAATTGCACTCTTAGGAATTTTGGATTCTAAATCTTTTTGAAGATAATAACTGTTAGCTAATGGTAAGGACTCATAGAATGTCCACTTGCCGACAACTCCAGTAGTATGGCACAAAATTCCCATTTGCTCTCCGTTTCTTACAGAATTGGAAAGATATATTGAACTTGTTCCAGTGTTATATCTTCTAGAACGGAAAGAGTTTGCTCTCAAACTTGAACTGAACAAAATCACTGAATCTGCTACGCAAACAGGGTTTTCCTTAGCTATTTCTTTATAACTTCCTTCCTTTGGAAGTGTGATTGGATTTTTCTTATAATGTTCATCTAGTTCCCGATACATTTGTTCCCTTAGTTTATCATTAAGTAGCGAACAAAAGATTTGAATTCGTCTTTTGAGTCTATAACTAGCCTTATACGGTAAATTTAACTTTCTGGAAATCTCGCTAGAAGT
Source organism: Leptospira meyeri (assembly GCF_004368965.1). NCBI lineage: Bacteria > Pseudomonadati > Spirochaetota > Leptospiria > Leptospirales > Leptospiraceae > Leptospira > Leptospira meyeri. Next base: position 269,447 of record NZ_SORO01000001.1, read on the forward strand.
GTAAGACTTAGGGTAACTTAGAATTTGATTTTCTAGGATATATGAAAAATAGGATAGGGGTAATTTGAATCTATCTAAAGGGGTGTTAGCTGTTATACTAACCTGTTTGTAACAGTTACTACATCTTGCCATTGTAGGTCTGTTTTTGAATTTGTGGAAAACTAAATTGGGGTTAGGACAATTGCAGGACTTAGGAAATAATTTGGAAAGTATCGTTAAGGTTTTTGTGGCATAGATTTTGTCGAGTTCTGGAGAAGCTTTGAGGGGGTTTGTGTAATTTCTGAATGGTTTATTTTTGCGGGGTCTGAGGGAGCTTCTAAGTGGGTTAGTGTGTGCTAAAGACCTAGTGGGCTTGGAAGAATCAGGGGTAAGATGTTCATTTCCTGTAGTATCCCCTAGAATCCTCTTTTTCGAGCTTTTTTCCACTGTTTCGGCTTGAGTCATATAAACGATTCTTTACGGATCGTAGATAATTCGTCAAGGTTTTTGACTTATTATGTCCCGATTTCCAAAAATACGTAACATAAGTGTGCCATACAAATGTATTGTACAAATTATGCTTGTTAAAGTAACGGTTTAAAATGACCAAAGGAGCCTACTAATTTAACATAAAAAAACACTTACACTAATCGCATTCAATTGCCAATCTACAGTTAAAACAGAGATTTCTTCCTATGGATTAGATCAAATCAGGGTGAATCAAACCTATGATTTCGTTTATAGGGAAGGGTATGACTTCGCACATTTAACTAAGGTTTTTGAAGTCAAGGCGACAAGGCTATGGTGGAAAAGGAATAGAGAGAATCCTTCGGTATTGATTGACTTAGGTCTTGAGACAGCGAGAGGAGATTCCTTACTCGGTGGATACAAACACAGGTTAATAGTTCGGATCTTCGATAAGAATCAAACGGTTTATTACGGGGAAGTTGCCTTAGAGAATAAACAAGATATCTACATAGACTCCATTCCATTTCTAGTTACATCATTTTGGTCTAATTCTCCGAGTAGGATTTTTAAACTTGAAAAGAGGGTAAGGAAGACCGAAGCCGAAACTCTAGAAAATCAGTTAGGAGTTTATCATAACACTTAACAAAAAAATACTCCGTTCAATTAGAGCCTCTGGAATAAATTCTAGGTTTTTTTTATATCAGTATAATTAGTTGTAAAAAATACAAATTAATACTTGACAGATTTTTTTAATTAGATACCCTGCTTTCATGGGTATAAATGAATAATTTATACCCCACTAGGAGAGAACAATGTCGCAATCGAAGTGGATCGAAAGGTCAATAATTAATCTGAAAGGTAAATTTAATGGAATTTGTAAACAGAATACATCTAGAAAGAAAACTAAAGGAAAAGAAATTTCAGGAGCATAAACTAACTATAATCGGAATAATAGAAAGTTTTAAAGTATCAAAAGTAACTACTTCCAAGGAAATCATTGAAATTTACCAACTTCGTTGGCGGGTGGATTATGTTTCTCCGAATTGTTACGTTTTTGATATTACAAACAAAATTAGAATGATCCTCTTCATTGATTTGGAGAATAGGACATTTATTTTTTATGGCGTTTTTACACACGATGAATACGATACTTTAAATATTAAGAAAATAGCAAAGAATAACAGCAATACTAATAAAGATAAACTTAAAGATAATAAAGATAAACTTAAAACCCATGAGAACAAAACTAAACAACGTCGTGAAGGTCAGAAAGGTAAACACTGAGGAGGAATTTGAAACAGCGTTAAAAGAAATTTTAATCTTAATGACTAAAAAAAAATCGATAGAAGAGAAAACTAGATATGGAGCATTACTAGAAGCCGTTAAAGAATATGAGAATGGTAAGTTGGGAATTGATAAAGTAAACTTACCAGCCCTAATTCATTTTCAAATGAATCAAAAGGGAATTACTCAGAATCATTTATCAATTCTTCTAGGAGATGCCCCATTGACATCGAAACTTTTATCTGGTAAAGCCGAAATTTCGAAAAAAGTAGCAATAGTTTTGAATAAGTATTTAGAAATTGATTTCAAAATACTATTTCAGGATGAAATTGAAAAAGAGTCTAAACAAGAAGTTTTACGATTAAAAAATTCAGTAAATTTTTCTGGTAGAGGCCGTAAAAAGAGAGAACTAGTTAAACATTAAAAATATATATAAATCGGAAGCTGATTGAAAGCGAGGATTAAAACCACTCGCTTTTTTTATGCCCTAACGATAATATCCCATATCGGGAATGATTCTAGGTTCTCGCTTCTTATGATTACATGATGGAGGGAAAACAGTAAAATAATGTTTCTCTCCATCATCGGTCAATCTCTAGTGTTTTCAGTTTTTGAGAAAGTGTAGATTAAATCTCTATTTATTTCTATAGATGAACTTTAAGGAATTCTGTTTCGTAACTGATTTTTAAGTAGTAAACCATATATTATAAAGTCGGCTTTTGCATTGATGGCAAATAGACAATTTCCTTTTCTTTTTAAATCGACACTTTAAGTGTTTTCTGCGTCATCGATTGCTTTGGATGCTCATCATCGTGGAGTGATTTGTTTAGTATGTCTTTTAGTATTAGTTCGTCACATTGCATAGGTATCACTATAGAAAGTTTTAAGTAATGCTGAAAGATGTGAACTTGAAGAGTCGATGGTTTTATGATTGGGAAGCGAATAAATTAAGTTGGTCTGTTAAATAAGAAAGCCTTCGATTTTTTTAAGATGTTGATAACCAGTTGCATTTAGGTAGTAAATTTTCTTGTAAATCTAGTTAACTTTTGGAAAGTTAGATCGTCTCCTCGTATGATGCTGGCTTAAAAGAATGTTAAGAAAAATATTCACATCTATATTGTTATTCGGAATATCTATCTCTGTATTCTGTAATTTCCTTGAGACATTTGATATTCAGTGCTTAAATGATGAGTTTATTTCCAAAGTAATCGATCAGGAACATCAAAATTCGGAAGCCCCCTGTGATGGAAAAAGCCATAGCTTCGAAGATTGTTTTTGTCAGAAAGATTATTCTATCTTCGAATCGACTAAGTATTTCAAACCTGTTTTTATCGTTTTTTCCGTATCCTTTATTTCTGAAATTTCAATCTCACTAATTGACCATCTTGAATACCAAAATCCTGAGTTGGTATTTTCAGATCTTTATTTTTCCCAACAACTAACTCAAACAAAACTTCAAATCTGATATAAAGCTCACTTCTTCCTTCGCTTTATATTATATTGGAGTAAAATATGTTATTATTAAGGAATGCGTTTGCGTTCAGCTTCGTCTTGACGGTACCACTATATTCTCAGTCTTTTTCTCTTGATCAGATACTGAGTATTGCCGAATCCAAAGCGGATTTAATCCTCTCTGGGCAGGCGAAAGTAGAAGAAGCTGAAAATTTAAAACAAAAAGCGGGAAAATATAAGAACCCGAACATTTCTTTGGATTACGGTAGAAGACGGGCAAGTAATGAATCTGGTCCCGAATACGCATTGGGTTTAAGCCAAGACTTCTACTATCCAGGAAAGAGAGACTTGCGAATCAAAATTGCCGAAGCAAATGAAAAGTCCCTTTTAGCAGAGCTAGAGCAAAGTAAGTTAGAATATAGATTCAGTGTGATTAAGTTGGTATACTCCTACTTAATCGCTTCAGAAAAGGCTTCTCACATTCAGGATAGGATCAAGCGAGTCTCTCAAATTGAATCCTTTATCGAGAAGAAAGTTTTCGTTTCCCCTGAAACAAAAGTTGAGCTGTATCTTGTGCAGAATCGTTTGTTAACACTTCAGAAGCACTTAATTGTTCTTGAGAAAAATAGATCGGTTGAATGGGAGAAGCTGAATTTTTTCTTAGGATTGGAAAAGGAAATTTCAATTCGATCTCCTTGGCTTCAGAAAGGAAAACCTTTACCTAAAAGTGATCTTTTGTCAGCAATGATCAGTAAGAATCCTGTATTAAAACAATCTCAGAGCAGAATCCAACAAGCAAAGGAAGAAGTAGAACTTGCAAGATTAGATAAGTATTCAGATTTAAAACTGCAAGGTTCGGTTGGGGAAGATAAGTCTGGGGTTGCCAATAGATTCTTTGACTTAGGTGTCTCGTTTGCTATACCGTCGTTGGACACTAACGAGGATGTTGTTAAGAGTATGCAAGCTAGAACCTTATCTGAGAACTATCTTCTCAATCATCAAATAAGAATCTTAACGACCAGGCTAAACTCCAGCTTAATAGAATACGATTCCATTAACAAATCCTTAGATAAATTTTCCATTTCTCTAGTTTCTTCCATAGAACAAAAACTAAGTTATGCGGATAATGAATTTATCAAAGGTCGTATCAGCCTAATTAATTATTTGGAACTTGAAACACAACTTCATGAGACTCATGAAGCTATATACGACTATCAAATGCAGTTTGTGGACAACATCACCGAGATTTTGTTTTTAACTAATAATCCTGATTTCGAAGGAGCCATCAATGTTAAGTAGAATATTAGAGTATTCGCTCAAAAATAGAAGTTTTGTAATCATTTTCTCGTTTCTGTTGATCTCATTAGGATTGTATTCTCTCTCCAGGGTTTCTCTTGATGCATTACCAGACATTTCTAATGTAATCGTCGAAGTGAATACAAAATCAGGTTCTTTAGATCCAGAACTGGTAGAGAAAACAATAACATTCTTTATCGAAACGGAGTTATCGGGAATTCCTGGTGTGGTCGATATTAGGTCATTGTCCAAGTTCGGATTGTCTAATGTGGTTTTGACTTTTGAAGATGGGACTGACGTCTATCGTGCTAGGCAAATCGTAATGGAACGACTTCAGAATGTAAAAGATAGAATCCCACCTTGGGCTATGCCTGAATTAACGCCTATTACTACAGGGCTTGGAGAGATATTGATGTATTCTGTTACTGCAAAATCTGGCTCTAAGTTGGATATGTTAGATGAATCAGAAAAACTGACGTATCTTCGAACGATACAAGATTTAAGTATAAGAAATCAAATCAGATCTAATGTGAAGAACATTGCTGAAGTGGATACAATAGGAGGATATGCACAGGAAATACATATTGACTTAATCCCAAATAAGTTAAAGGCACAAAGCATTAGTATTAATGAGATCGTTAATGCTCTTGATTCCGTTGGAGATAATTTTGGCGGAGGTTATATAGAGAAAAACGATGAAATGATCATCGCCAGATCTTTCGGAAGTGGATTGAAATTGGAAGAATTGAAAAAAATTCCAATCCGTCAGAATGGTTTAGGTAATTTAGTTCGAGTAGGTGATGTAGCAGTTGTAAGAGTTCATGGAATGCAGAGGCTAGGATCAGCAACACATAACGGAAAAGAAATCGTTCTTGGAACAGTGATGATGTTGATGGGATCGAATAGTAGGGAAACTGTAAGTGATCTGAAAGACTTCTTAAAGAAGATTCAATTGCCCGAAGATGTAGAGATCAACATATTAAGCGAAAGAAGCTTTCTTGTTAATGCGACAATCGCAACAATATTTAAAAACTTAACAGAAGGTGCACTACTAGTTGTATTGATTCTATTTCTTGCTTTGGGAAATTTTAGAGCATCCATTTTTGTCGCCATCATTATTCCTCTTTCTATGTTGTTCACGGCAATAGGGATGTATTATTTTAATATATCTGCAAATTTAATGAGCCTCGGTGCAATTGATTTCGGGCTACTCGTTGATGCTGCCATTGTTATGGTCGAGAATGTGCTTGCGAAGAGAGAAGAATTAGGTGACAGTCCTGTTTCTGATCCAATATCATTTGTGCTGGATGCTTCTAGGGAAATATTGGCACCAGTCACATCTGGTATTATCATAGTAGCAACTGTATATGTTCCTATCTTAACTTTAGATGGAGTAGAAGGAAAGATGTTCCGTCCTATGGCGGAGGCAGTATTATTAGCACTTGGAGGAAGTTATTTAATTACCTTACTAATCATTCCAACACTATGTCTGTTCATTGTGAAAGGATACATTAAAAAATCTAAAAAGAACGGCAGATTCGATAAACTTAAGAATCTATATATACCTATTCTTCTTTTCGGATTTAAACAGAGACGATTCGCTCTGTTAATTGCTGTTTCTTTATTTTGTGTCTCTTGCCTAATTTTCTTTAGGTTGGGAGGTGATTTTATTCCTCAGCTGAAAGAGGGAGACCTTATGATTACTGTGGTTCGAGATAGTAATGTCAGTTTATCTAAATCCACCGAATCACAGAAGAAGATTGAGACTTTTTTGCGTGAATTCAAAGAAGTTGAATTTGTGTTTTCAAGAACTGGGACTACAGAAGTTGCGAATGATCCGATGGGCACTTATATGTCTGATACTTTTGTAATCCTGAAAAAGGACTCTATCGATTCCCTGATTCAGGAAAAGGACTGGAATGAATTTATCGAGAAGTTAAGAATTCGATTGAATAATGAATTTCCTGAAGATGAGATATCTATTGGCCAACCTGTCGAAGCAAGATTCAACGAATTGTTGGAAGGAAGTCGTGCAGATATTACCTTTCGTATTTTAGGAAACGATTTAGAGACCTTAATTTCACTTCAAAACGCAGCTGAAGAAAATCTGAAATCCATCGATGGCGTGGGTGATGTTGAACTTGATCCTATTTTAGCACTTAGACACGGAAAAGTTTTAGATTTTAAGCCAGATTACGATCGTATCCTTAGATATGGTATCACCATTCAAGATTTCAATAGCACATATAATGCATATTTGAGTGGTCGAAGCGTTGGTAACTACTATGAAAACGATAAAAAATTTCCGATTGTTGTGAAGCTTGCAGAAGAATATCGTGATTCACTTTCTGATTTAAAACAAATGCCGATAGGAACGCTGGATCTGGGTGCAGTTTCTATGAGTGAGGTTTCTAATTATACTTTGGAAAAAAAAGTAATTACTATTTCCAGAAGTAATGGTCGTCGTTATGCTGCGATTTCTATTAATTTAGAAAATCGTGATATGGAAAGTTTTGTTAAAGAAGCAAAGGAAAAAATTGAAGCTAACCTTCGCATACCTGATAATTATCAGGTATTTTGGGGAGGACAATTTAAAAATTTGGAGAAGGCGAAGTCAAAACTTGCAATTGTCGTTCCTGTAACTTTGTTCTCTGTATTTTTTCTTTTACTCAAGAGTTTAAATAGTTATAAACAAGCAATTTTAGTTTATTTGAGTATTCCTTTTGCAACGACAGGAGGCATCTTTGCTCTTTACTTGAGAGGAATGAACTTTAGCATTTCGGCGGCAATCGGATTTATCGCATTATCTGGCATTGCTATACTCAACGGAGTTGTCAAAATACATAACATAAATCATTTGCGTAAGAGTGGAATGTCTCTTAAAGAAGCAGTGCAAGAAGCTGCTGTATCGAGACTAAGGCCTGTTTTAATGACAGCTTTGGTTGCATCTTTAGGTTTTATTCCAATGGCAATTGGTGAAGGGTTAGGTGCAGAAGTACAAATGCCATTGGCAACTGTAGTCATCGGAGGACTTATTTCCTCTACATTATTAACATTATTTCTACTTCCAGTATTTTACGAATGGCTCGAGGAAGATTAAGCAGAAGCAGAATTGTTCAGCGATTATTTGTGAGGAAATTGAACATGAAAGATAAATATATTCAGAAAGCTAAGGTTAAGTCCCTCTGTTGCACTCAGGAAGAAGATGAATACTCCAAAGTAGAGGCAAAAGGATTGAAAAATGAAATAGATAATCACGAACATGGTGAGGAAAATGAGGATGATCACAGTCATCCGATAAAATTATTTTTACCAAGCCTTATATCTCTAGTGCTTCTTCTCATTGCGATTTTTTTCGATAATGTATTAAAGCCTGAATGGTTTAATGGTTGGGTTAGGATATTTTGGTATTTACTTTCTTACAGTCCTGTTGGCTTCCCTGTATTGAAGGAAGCTGGCATTAGCATTGGAAATGGAGAGATCTTTTCTGAGTTCTTTTTGATGGGTATTGCTACTATCGGAGCATTTGCGATTGGTGAATATCCTGAAGGTGTTGCAGTAATGTTATTTTATGCCATTGGTGAGGTCTTTCAGACCATAGCGGTTAAAAGAGCTAAGTCTAGCATTAAGTCTTTGCTTGATCAAAGACCAGATGAAGTGACTGTTTTAAAAAATAATCAGCAACAAACAGTAAAGGCCGAAATCGTAAACATTGATGAGATTATACAACTTAAACCAGGAGAAAAGCTTGGTCTCGATGGAATATTAATATCTGAGATAGCATCATTTAACACAGCGGCTTTAACTGGTGAAAGTAAACCTGATACGAAAGCAAAAGGCGATACCGTATTGGCTGGTATGATTAATCTTAATACTGTTTCCCAGGTAAAAGTAACAGCAATATACGCAGATAGTAAACTAAGTAAAATCTTGGAATTAGTTCAAAACGCGACTTCTAGGAAAGCACCTACAGAATTACTTATTCGGAAATTCGCAAAGATTTATACACCTATTGTTGTTCTGTTAGCTATAGCAACATGTTTACTCCCTTATTTTTTTATATCAGACTATCAATTTAAGGATTGGTTGTATCGGTCTTTGGTTTTTCTGGTTATTTCTTGCCCTTGTGCATTAGTGATAAGCATTCCTTTGGGTTACTTCGGTGGCATTGGTGCAGCAAGTCGAAATGGAATCTTGATTAAAGGTAGTAATTTTTTAGATGCTCTTGCTAGCATTCAAAACTTGGTTATGGATAAAACTGGGACAATGACTGAAGGAGTTTTTAAAGTCCAAGAAGTTGTTTTCATTCCAGGATTTAACCAAGCTGAAATTCTAAAAATGGTAAAGGCTCTGGAAAGTCATAGTAGTCATCCAGTAGCAACTGCTATCATCGACTTTGTTGACTCAGTAAGTGATGGGATTTCTTTGCAGAATATAGAGGAAATCTCTGGATATGGATTAAAAGCTGAGGTGGATGGAAAGCAGTTATTAGTCGGGAATTTTAAGCTGATGGATAAATTTGCGATCGTTTACGACATTGATCCCAAAGCTATTGTTTATACGGTAATTGCGGTCGCTTACGATAAAAAGTTTGTCGGCTATATTACTATTGCTGATCGCATAAAAGAAGATGCTCAAATCACAATTCATAAGTTAAATTTGCTTGGTGTAAAATCTACAATGCTAAGCGGCGATAAAAGCACGATCGTCAAATTCGTTGCAGAAAAACTAGGTATAAAGAATGCTTTTGGCGATTTGCTTCCAGAAGATAAAGTCAACAAGATAAAGGAAATCAAATCGAAAGGAGAAACCGTGGCATTTGTCGGAGACGGGGTTAATGATGCACCTGTTGTAGCGTTAAGTGACGTGGGTATTGCGATGGGTGGCCTAGGAAGTGATGCCACAATTGAAACTGCCGACGTAGTAATACAAGACGACAAACCAAGTAAAATACCTATGGCAATCAATATTGGAAAGCAGACAAGACTGATTGTTTGGCAAAATATCATTCTAGCTTTTGTGGTAAAAGGTATTGTGCTGATCTTAGGTGCAGGTGGACTGGCAACAATGTGGGAAGCCGTTTTCGCAGATGTCGGGGTTGCACTTCTCGCGATTTTAAATTCAGTCAGATTACAGATGAAAAAATTCGCAATTAATTAGTGAATTGTAAGATGTCTTTTGAAGTTCTAAAGTTTCGTGTTATTGATGGGAGATTGTTATGTTAATAGAAACCGTTCTTGTTGGAATTTTGTTTTCGCTCTATATATTTTTATGGAAAACTAAAAGGGTTATTCAAAAGAAAAAAACTGGAAAAGATCCAGAAGTAATCGGTCAATCAAAATCCAATTTACAAGCCTTAATGAATATCCTTTTTAAAGCAATTACCTATTACGTAATATTAATTATTGGAATTCATACCTTAAAAATAGATTTCTTTGGGTTAAATGCCCAATTCAATCTCTTGGTTGGAATCGAATGGGATATTACTGGTTTTATCGTTGGGTTGTTTGGTCTTTGTTTTTGCTTATATGCACAAATAAAAATGAAAAATTCATGGCGAGTTGGTATAGATGAGAATTCTAAAGAGGATTTGATTACTGACGGTATCTTTCGTTTTGTAAGAAATCCTACGTATCTTGGATTATTTCTCCTAAATCTTGGTGTTTGCCTTATTTGGCCGACACACCTAGTTTTCTATTTAAATATTATTTTTGTTTTGATATTTGAAATACAGGTTCGTTGCGAGGAAGATTTTCTAGAAAATTTGTATGGAGAAGAGTATAGATTATATAAAAATAAGTCATATAGGTATATCCCTTTTATATATTAGAATATTTAATCGTCTTCCATGAATAGATAGCTAAACAAAATTTTCAATTTTTATATCTACTCGAAGAAAATATTCACTATTACTTTTTAAGTCTTCTGAACTGTATATTTTGTCGATGTGACCGTAAAAAGAGACAAGAATTTTACATAGATTATATTCCGTTCTTAGCGTCCTCATTCTGGATCGGTTATCTGATTAAGGTTTTTAAATTGTAAAAAAAGGTTTGTAAATCAGAGGCCGCAATTCTTGAACTACAATCGCCATAATATTACTATAATTGACTAGACAGATTTAACAATATGTTAGGTTATTGGCAGCGAGGAATAAACCTCCTCGCTTTTTTTATACCTAAAGAGGTTACAAAATGCCCGAAGATTCAGAAAAGAAATCTAATTTAATTGAAGACGTTATAAAATCTAGATTAAGTCATCCGTTTATTGGAACCTTTATTGCTTCGTTTACTTTTAAAAATTTTGACATATTACTAATTTTATTCACGAAACTAAATAAAAACGATATTTATTATGGTTTAGAATGCTTTAAATCTTCTTTGTGGAATGATGAATGGAGGGTTAGCTTACCTATTTTAGTTACGATTTTTGTCCCTTTTGTTATCGAACCATTAATTAATTTATTTCACCAAAAAACATTGGCAGTTGTTAGAAGATGGACTAAAAACTGGATTGAAAGAGAAGAAATTAAAGTCATTACTGATGATCACAGAAGATTGATTCAGTTGGTTGAAAATAAAGAAAATGAAATCAATCGAATTAAGGATACCTTTGCTAAAAGATGGGAGCAAATGCTTAAATATACCTTTGAAACGCATAGTGCGGGTAACGTAAACCATTCCGAAAATTTTTGCTATATCTTTAAATCTAACATTAATTTGAAAAAAGGAGATTTAGTTGGCTATTCAAAAAATGATCATAAAATTTACATATTTACAAAAGACAATGTATATGCAGGGAAAGTTTTATCTCGTTTGGATGAAGGATACTATTTAGTATTTTATGATAAAACTTTTACTAATGAATTTAAGGAAATTATTGCATCTTCACAAAAGTATAGCGTTTCTTTTTATAGTTATAAATATAAAAGATTCGTAAGTAGTCTTGAAGGTGAAGATATACCAAATATATCTGTTATTCAAGCTAATAGGGCAGGGAATGGATATAAAGTCGACCAAGTGGAGTATCTAGATGCTGACTTTAGAAATCAATACTTAAAAGAATTACCAGAATACTTTGAAGATAGTAAAGTCAAAAAGGAAATTAGTAGAAATTGGTTAATTGTAGATTTTTGGATTTATTTAAAATATCATATTTCTAAGCTAAAAAATGCAATTCGAAATAAATTGAAAATACCTGTTTAGTAATCCCTATAACCCATATCGGGAATGATTCTAGGTTCCCGCTTTTTATGATTACGTGATCGAGGGCACACCGTGAAATAATGTCTCTCTCCATCGTTTGTCAATCTATGCAGTTTTCAGTTTTGAAAGAAGATAGGCTAATCGCATAGTCTATTTCTATAGATGAACTTCAAGGAATATATTTTCGTAATTGTTTATCAATAGTCAACTTCGGTTTGTTATTTTCTTATTAGCAGCATCAGATTTATTATAACCTGAATGAGTAGTAAGGTAAAGATAGAACCTCCAATCCCATAAAAATACTTAGTTTGATCTTCTAAATCACCGATTCGAAAACTATTAATTATGAAATATGCTTCAGCATTGGTGGGTAAATAAACAATTTCCTTTTCTTTTTCAATCGGCAGTTTAAATGTTTTCTGAGTCATCGATTGTTTTGGAAGCTCTTCATCGTGGAGTAACTTTCCCGAAAGTTCAGTATACCTTTCTTTTATCAACGGATTTGTTCTCCATCGAGCATAAGCATCACTATAATAGGGAAAAGCAGATCTATATTGTTTTCTAGTATAAAGGTCTTCACCTTTAGCTATCCACAGTTCAGTTTCTAATAATTCTAGTTTAGTTTGGTCGATTTTCAAATTCTGAAACTTAGAAAGCATATCTTGAGCTTCAAAAAACTTCTTCTCTTTCAGGGAATGTCTGTATAGAAAAATATCTTCTTCAGAAATGGAGTCTGCAAGTAAAAAGGAGGTAATAAGGAGAAAGAAAACAATACCTATCTTTTTCATATTTACCTACTTAAGATAATCGCTTTATGACCGAAGCGACTTCTCGGCATATTGATTGATTCAGGAACCCACGGATTCCCGCCAGGATTTGCTAAATCAAGAGAGTATACTTGATCAACAGGTAGGTTGAATTCTGATGCACCACCGAATAGATATAGTTTCCTTTTCTCATAGGAAACTTCCATCGCAGGATAATAAAGAGCTATAGGAGTATTTGATCCTGTGACAAAAGCATTAGAGGCGGTTCCCAAATATGAATACTCAAATCGATTCGAATTTGTTACAGCAGTGACTGGTTGAGAAATATTCGTTCCAGTAGAACCTCCTGCAATGAATAATGCGGGAGTGTCAGTTGGGAATGGATCTGTGGAAATAGGTCGATAACACGCATACCCTGAGCCGTGACGAGCTAGGGAAATAGATGCTTCAATTTTACCTGATGTTGAATTGAGTGATGGAGCATAGGCATCTGTAGTTGCATAAGCAAGACCATCGGAATAGAATCTTCCACCAGTAAAAACTAAACTTCCGTTGTAAGTGCACCCAGCCATATCAATTCTTGGAAAAATGTTCGTGCTAGATAATAAACTTACCCAAGTCCCAGTATTTCCGATGTTTGGGTAAAACTTATAAATAGTATTAAAAATTGTACCAGTGGTCATATCAGTAGTAGTGGTTCCTCCTAAAATGACTATTTCTTCATCAAAGGAACCAATGACGCCTCCTTGCAGAGTAGAGGGGATATCGGACAGATTTCGATTCCAAGTATTAGTTAGTGGGTCATAAGCTTCAACTAATCGACTCATTGTATAAACTGCACCGTTTTTGACAATTCCGCCAATTACATAGATTTTGTTTTTGAACGATACTATTTGAGCATTGAGCCTTGGTGTCGGAACATTTGTAACAGCTGAGTGCCAAATATTTTCAACTGGATCAAAATAATCAATTTCACTTACTGCATTTTTATCAGAACCAATTCCTCCTACAATCCAGATACTCCGACGGAATATAACTGCATTATCCGAGAGAGTTTTAAAAGTTGATGGAATACCAATACCGATCTCTTTGGTTCCGCAGGAAGGAACATATTTGTAATCCGAATCTGTAACCAAGTTGGAGAGGACAACTGCATGAACTTCATTGTCTAAAAAGGATGTATCAACATTATTGTAATTAGGTCCTGTAGTAACTAAAAAACCAGGAACCTTGCCCGAGCATTTCCAGGTCACTACCGCTGAGTTAGTTGATAAATTGGCAACTAATTGCCATTCAACCTTAGCATTGTTAGCTTTTCCTCCCTCAGTCAGCGGATTTGAACAATTCCAAATCAAAAAGAATATAAAGAAAAATGATGATTTAATAAATTTCATTAGAAATTGATTCCTCCTGACATTTCCAGCCCCGAACCACAATGGATTTTTTCTATTTCAAAAAAGCACAAGTTCTTCCAGCCGATGCGATAGAACGAATGTCCATATTTAAGACCCTGCCAGCCTAATTCGATATATGCAGATGGATTTTGCCCTATTATAGAATTGTTCTGATCAAAGCGAAAGGAAATAGATGAGATTCCTATACCTACAATTCCATAAAAATCTAATAGAGGATTTGATTGAAAGATTTTGGATTGATGGAGGTAAACGTAGCCAGATTGAGTTGTAATTTCATTGATTGGACCAGTGGACTGTAAATACTCAAACTTAAAGCCCAATTGATACGTATTTTTAAAACGTAAAAAAGCTGGTTCGGTAAACATAGATACTCCATAAAGCGGCGGAGTTTGATTGCCTAACGGCGGGAATAGTGGCAAATATGTAATGCTCCCTCCAACTCTTGTTTGGTTATCAAGTTTATCATTTGCTAGGTAAATAATCGGAAATTCTGGACGCTCGTCGGTTTCTGACACGTCGTTCTTGATTTCATTCTTATTTATTGTCAAAAATCCCAGTTCTGACTTAATAATCACCTCATCTTTGCTTTTGTCTGCGATGGTTCCTTTGATCACACTTCCATTTTTTAACGATAAAATTGCAATTTTGTAGGAATTATTTAGCTGTCTCTTGTTAACTAAATCATAATATTCAAGATCTTTTTTAGGGACTTTATACTCAGAACCCTTAAATCTGACAACAAGCAGACGTTCATCTTCATAAACGAATTCCGTATGGAAGACTTCTCCATTTGGAAATCGTAGTTCGGCAGGATAGGTTGGGATGGCGAAAATACCTAGGAAAAAGATATTTAATATTGTTAACAGAGATAATGTGCTTCGGTTCATCAATTCTCGGAAGTATTCGTTGACATGGTCTTTGGATGCCTGTTAGATGGCAAGACTATATTCTTTATTAGTTTTGTGAGAGTTATGAGAAAAGTTATATTTAATCTAATTATTATCGTTTTATTTTCTTTTTCATTTTTGTCGTTTTTAGGAGGACAAAAATTACCCCAACAGATGCCTGAGGTTAACGTTGATGCAGGTGGGAATGCTTCATTTTCGATTCCTTTGGAGATTCCTTCGGGCACTGGTGGACTTACTCCGACTTTGAGTTTATCATATAATTCTGGCGGTGGTGATGGATTATTAGGGAAAGGTTGGTCGTTAGATGGAGCTGAATACATCAAGAGAGATAGTCTTTATGGTATTTCTTTATCAAATGCTGATCATTTTGTGTCGTCGGAATATGGACAATTAGTAGATAGTGATGGTTCTGGTCAGTTATACTATTCCAAAAATGAAAGCTTAGTTTCTTTCTATCCTCAAGGTAGCTTCGGCCTAGGTCCAAGCCAAATCATTGCATACGACAAATCAGGAAATCGCTTTACCTATGGCGGAGAAAATGCCCAAGTTCTCGCTGATAACGGTGCAGTCCGTGTTTGGGCACTTGCAGAGCAACGAGAACCGCATGGCGAAGTAATTCGTTATGAGTGGGAATTAAGAAAAGGAGAGCTTTACCTTTCTAAAATTACGTATGCTGGTGGAGTTAGATACATCAAACTTAATTATGAAGAACGTGAAGATTTTTTAAACGATTATTCAGAAAAACAGCTAGTTGTTCGTGATTGGCGGTTAAAGGAAATAAAGTTTTATTCAGATAATTCGCATGTTCATTCTTATGAATTTACTTACAGCGTTGATCCGAAAACAAAGGATTCACTTTTAGCGAAAATCGATTTTGAGAAAGACAATTTTTTCTCATTATCAACCCACCTTCCCTTAGAATTTGTTTATGCAACTAGCCATAATGGCATCGATTCAAAATTAGTTACTGGTGCTAACAACATTTCTGATGGTTATGGTGCAGACCAGGATATTGGAGATAGAATGTTTGAGCTTCTTAAGAGAGTGATTTTTGAGTATCTCTCGATGAAAGCATCTGAGCCTCCAAAGTCACAAGTTAAGCTTGCTAAAGCTTATAATAAAGTGATGCCCAGGGCAGTTCCAAGGGCTGGTGGTGGAACAGGGAATGGTTTTGATTATAATGCTTTGAATGTTGATATGCCTCAATACAATCCAGAAACAGAGTTTATTGGAAGATATCCATTGGGGAATAAAAACAGAGATTCATGTAACTGGGGACCGATTGCATGTATTTGTACTCTTTACCCAGCTTGCCCACCATATGTTAGAATGAAATGCGGAGAATTTGCCTTCTTCGGTGTTGATTCATGCAATAACGGCGTTTTATCTGCCAATAGAATTGTTCTGCCAACGGATGTAGATGGCGATGGAATTACAGAATATTCTAGATTTTTAGGAAGAGCAGACGGAGATCAAATTTACATTCGATCCAATGACTATGTAAACAACCGTGTTTTTAGTTCTCCGAATTTTCCTATTAAATATAACACTTACATAGACATAGCTGATATAGATGGCGATGGAAAAACCGATTTTATTTTTGAAAGATCAGGGATACTTCACGTTGCTTTTTCTAATGGGAGTGGATTTGAAAATCCAACTGCCTTTGTAAATGTTACGTTAACACCTTACATTCAAAACTATACTCGTACAGCTAATTTAGCACCAAGGGACTATACAGTAGATATTAATCGAGATGGAAGAACCGATTTTGTTCATTTTTGGAATGATCGAATGTCAATTTATCTCTCACAAGGCAGAAGTTTTGCTACAGAAAAGGTGATTTGGTTCGAGGGGCATCGTAGTCCTCTGCAAGAAACAATGGATTCAAATCCTTTTATCGCCCACCGTATGAATCAGTTTGCAGATATTGACGGAGATGGGATTCCAGAGCATCTCCTTGTCGTAAATGTAAATCCACCACCAGAACAATACCAATTAGCAGCACTCAAGGAAAGGCAGTTTCAGGAAGTTGGTGCAGCCGAAGCAGAAAGACTTTCCTATACTAATGAAATCTTTTCTTTTTTTGATGGGGGACAGACGGATGACGCCCGTAAGTATTTTCTAGCAGAAAGAGTATTTCCTGATGATCGCCCTTTGTATTGGGACTTAGTTAACAATCCCAACACGGCTACTGCGGCACAAAAGGATACTATAACAAAATCAGTTGATAGACAATTTTTTGAGGATCGACTCAAAGAGATTGTTGATAGACATGCGAATGAACTAGATTTTGAGATCAGTCGTATCCGAAATGCGGACTTAAGTGGGTCTGCATATCAGCTAGTAGTTACAAAAATAAATTTAAACAATAAAACACTTTCTCAAACTATCCAGGATGTCCCCCGTCATCTTGTTGGTTATATGGGAAAAAATTGGTTAGTTGATATCAATGGTGATGGACTAGCAGATTATGTTTCTTTTACAAATCGTAATAGTCATTTTAATCCATATGATTATGGAGTTGAAGATGCTTATTCTTTATATAATGAAGTTAAAGTTGCATTCAATACTGGTGGGAAATTTGATTTTGACAACTATTCGAGTAATTATATAAATACTGTGGTGAGACCAGATCGTTTCGCAGAAAAAGATGATCCGTATGCTAGTAAAGTATCAAGTTTTGATTTTGCTGATCTAAATGAAGACGGAATTTTAGATTTCGTTGTCAAAGAATTGAATACGACAAACTATCACGTATACCACGGTAAAGGAAATGGGAAGTTTGTTGGTAGATTTGACTTTAATGTTGAATCTACTGAAATCAATGGGAGTCGCTTCGAAGATCGCAACGGTGATGGAATACCTGATTTTTTCTATCAATTTGGGAAAAATAGTGCCACAAGGCAAATATCCTCCGATTCTCCATTGGTAAAAGGAGGAATGCTCACAAAGGTTATCAATAATTTAAATGGTGTTGAAACAGAAATTGCTTATGTATGGAAAAAGAATATGCCAGGAGCAGTTGTTAAGGGTAGTGGAAGCTATGCCACATCACTGCCTAACCTTTCTCCGCAAATGTTGGTTTCTGATATTCGCATTTCTTCAGGCCCAGATTTTACTGAAGAGAAAATAGTTTATTCATATTACAATGCTCGATTTAAGCCTGGAGATATTGACACAAACGAAAATTACGGATTTGAATCTATTACAAAAAGAACTTACTTAGATGGGACTCTGAAATTAAAAGAAATTATTAACTATATGCACAATCCTAATTTCCCTGGTCTAGTCGGAAGCAAGCAGATTTATACAGGGAATAATACGATTGTTTCTGAAGAGTTTATAGGTTATAGTAAATTTCAGCCTCATGGTAGTATTACAAAATTAATTAAACAATCATATCAGAATAATTTATCATACGAAAATGGACAGTTGAAAGATCAGATTTCTCGGACATTAAATTACGATTCTAGTCACGGTTATGAAATTAGTTCCAGTGAGGAAAATTTTAACGGGAAAATTACCACGGAAGAATTTTATTATACTAATAATAGCAGTTTAAAAATCCTAGCTCAACTCATCGAAATCAAGAAATCAATCAATGGGACTTTGATAGAAAATAAAAAATATTCATATTCGGGAGTAGATGTTGTTTCCGAAAGTAAATTGGTTGGTTTAGGGCAGTGGTATTCATTATATTTTTCTTATGATTCTATCGGAAATATGATGACGTCGACGGATTCATTGGGAAGAACTTTATCTTATGAATATCAAGATATTACCAGAAGCAAACCGACACTCACCAGAAATGCTTTGAATCAAACTAGTCGAAAAAATTATGATCCAAAGTTTGATGTTGAACTTAGCGTCGAAGATACCAATGGGAATATAACGAATTATGAATATGATTCATATGGAAGGAAAATTGGTGTTTTCCTAAACGGAGAAAAGCAGGAATCAATTGAATACTATTTTGATGGTTCTCGGTTCGCTACGAAAACAACTACGCAATCTGAGGACGGAAGTGTTTGGTCAAAGGAAACTTCCAATTTGAAAGGAAAAGTAATCCGAAAGGAATCTCTTGTCGCAGAAGGAATTATTTCAACTACGGAGATTAGGTTCGACTCTCTAGGAAGAGAGACACAAGAATCCAATGCATATTTGACAGGCGAGACCCCTCTCTGGACGAATAAAATATATTATAGTCAATTTGAAGATACTTTAGAACGACCCAAAGAGATTATTGCACCTACTGGTGAGATTACGAATTTTACCTATGGTTTAAGATCTAACACTATGGTTATTATTAATCAGTCTGAAATAATCAGTACAGAGATTCAATCATTGGATTTATGGGGCAGATTGATTTCGAAAACTATCCAAGGTGAATCTTTACAATATTCTTATGATAACGCAGACAGAGTTGTGAAAATAAAAGATCCAGCTAACGATATTACGAATATTGCTTATGATATTGGTGGGAGAAAAGTTCAATATTCTGATTCAAACTCTGGAACCACAAATTATACTTACAATGCTGCTGGAGATTTGCTTACTCAATCAGATTCTCGAGGGATAGTTTTTCGTTACAATGTGGATGGAATGGGACGGATCACGAAAGTCATTCCAGGGAATGAAACTCCTATTGTATATGAATATGATACAGGAAATAGCATTTCCAATTCAAATGAGATTGGAAAATTATCAAAAGTAACGGATAGCTCAGGAATTACTGAATATGCATATGACAGAAAAGGAAATGTAATTGGGGAAAAACGAATAATTGATGATTTGCAAGTTTTGTTTCAAAGAACATATGATCCTTTTGGGAGGTTGAAAACTATTACATACCCTGAAGGAACTTTGATTCGTAATCATTATACAGGTAATGGAAAGTTAGCCTTCTTAACAATGGACTCTCACGATGGGACTAGTTTGAACCATACTGTTGTTAGTTACGAGGGCCCTAAAGTAGCTGATGAAAAATATTACATAGAACGAAAAACTGGAAATGGAGTTTTGACAAGGATTGGGTATGACCCTCTTCGGTTAAGACCTCAAACATTCGTGACTTACTTGAAAGATAACTCGGTGGAGCAAAGTATCAAGTATGAATATGATAAAAAAGGAAATATTTCTTCAATCAATGATTTGTTAAATGAATCTAGAAATCAAAGGTATGAATATGATCATCTAAATCGAATAACAAAAGCAATGGGGAAATTCGGGGAAGAAAATTATAGTTACCACAGAAATGGTAATTTACTGAATAAAGGTTCCGCAACATACTCATATGAAAATGGAAATCATATCCATGCGGTTAGTAAGGTGAATAGTCCAAATATGGGTATAATAGATTATACTTATGACTCTATGGGAAATATGATTAATCGGAATGGAGACACTCTACGATATAATGCTCAGAATAAACTGAAGCAGATCGAAACAAACGGAGGAGACAGGTTTGATTATACTTACGACTACTCAGGTATGAGAATAAAAAAATATATTCAAAATTCGGACACAACAACATATAGCTTTGGCAATTTTTACGAAATCCATCGTAGTCCTGGACAGCAAGAACAGCACACTTTATATATAATGGGCATAGAGGGAGATATAGTTGCGCAATATAGTCGTGGTGATGCCATTTTAATTAATCAAATGGCATCGACTGATTGGCTGGTGAATCCTTTCTGTAAGGATGTAAATGTAGTTTGCAGTGATTATTGGAATAATCGTTTAAGATTTTCGCTATTTGCATTTCTTGAAGACACTAATCTTTATGTAGATGGAAAGTTGCAAAATGGACATCGAGCCCTTCCATGGTTTTTGCTTTTAGCGTTTTTACTTGTACTGGTATATAAAACTAAAGATCAAGTTATAGAACCCGAATATTTAAATAATACATTAGAAATAGTAAGTGTTTCGTTCTTGCCAGCTTTGAAAGGTAACTTAATAGGCAAGTTACCTCGATTTGGAACTGCGTTTTTTGTTATAATTTTTTCATTTACATCGACAGTTGGATGTTTTCCAATCTTTGGGGGAGCTGAAAGTGCGAGTGGTACACCCATATGGCTAATTGGCTTAGGCAATGGTATTCCGATAAATACTCCTTCAGTTGGCGATGACGCAAGTATAGGTGGAAATAGTGGAAGTGGCTCTTCGGGCGGGAATACAAGGGTTACAGGCATGTATTTTTTTCATCCTGATCATTTGGGTAGTATAACGATGATTACAGATGGTAATGGCAACGTACTTGTGGGCGGGGAAAGAGGGGGTAAAAGTCATATTACTTACAAACCATATGGTGAAATTCTTAGAACAGATTCCTATGGTCCAGATATTACAAAATTTAAATATACAGGACAGGAAGAGGATAGAGAAAGTGGGTTATATTACTATAAGTCTAGGTATTATGATTCTTCACTTGGAAGATTTCTAAGTAACGATAGCATTGTTTATTCTAATGCGGAACAAGGAATGAATCGAATGATGTATGTTAATGGTAATCCGATAAAAGGTAGAGATTTTACTGGAAATGGAATATCACCACCTTTAGCATATGCATTAGTTAGCTATTTTTTTGCACCTGAAGATAAAAAAGTACAAGCGTTTTTGGATGGTTGGAATGTTGGAAAAAATTTAATGAAAGAAAGAGAAAGAATTCGGCGAGCTAACTCGATTTATTTAGGTGTCGTTAAATTTGGTATGGCATTGATCGTTGTAGGCGGCATCCTAATGAACTTTCCAATAACATATAAGGCTGGTTTAATTATATTCGGAGTTGGAGTAATTTTGACAGCGGTAGCAGTCTCTTTAAATCCTAATTATCAACAAGACCAAAGAGCAGCTAATGTAAACGCTGGGTGTATACAAGCCACTCAGGTCCTTTCATATTACTTTCCGACTATGACCTATAATAATACTACATCAGTTGGCATTGAATATGATCCTATAAAGAAGATTGAGCAAGATAGGTATGAAAAATTAAAGAACTTACAAGCTTATCAATGTTCTGGATCAGGCGTCACGGAGAGTATAGATTGAAAATTGTATATTTTTTAGGTATTTTATTTATTACGGTTAATTGTGCTTCAAAAGAAAGAGAAAAGGATTTTGATACCAGGCAATTAACAAAAACATTTTTAATTGATATCAGCAAAATAAACTTGGGTTTTCCTTATGAAACGCAGGTTAATTTATACTTTGAAAATGGGAAGAGTATAACTTATATTAATAGAGAGCAATTAAAGGATAAAGTCTGTTTTCTATTTGATCAATCCTTAGTTCCCAAAAATCTAAAGTTTGCATTAATTAAGAAGAAAAGATTCAATGGGTCTTACGTTCTTGGAGATTCTAATGATAGTTTAGGATATATTAATAAAGAAGTAAAAATAGATCTTAAAAATGCTAGGGACGGATTTGTTTTTCATGCGAGTGATGTCTATAAGAAAGAAATTTCTTATGCTAGCCTCTTAACTGGATTTATCGTATCTCCAATTACTTTTCCACTCGGCTGGTATCCATTGTATAATATATATATTCAACTGAACCAAGATACTAGTTTTAAAAAAGAGATATTAAATGAATGTGACAGGGCACCCTTCTTGATTGAAGATTAGATCGAATCGGGAGTATGGAGTTAGGCTCGGTCTTTGAAAGTTTTCAAATTAAAAGTTCGATTTTCGATTTCTAGGTCGCGAAGAGGAGTTTTTAATTATTTTTGATATATTGCGTATTCTTTTATTAATGATCTGTTTTCGATTTTAAAATGAAACCCATTCAAAAAAAAGCATATTTGTATTTAGTTTTTCAATTCTTTGAATTTCTAACTATTTTCACCGTGATTCTCTTTTCCGCCTTTCGATAACGTGTAATCTGTCTCCTTATGTCTCTCTGTTAGTTGTTGACAGTATTGAAGATTTGATGTATAGTCACCCAAAAATTCATAAGCCTAAATGGAAGTACATATAAATTGTAGGGTTATATGATTCGCAAAGAAAGTTCGTAAATCCTAGGCCGAGCAATTGTAACCTCAATTTTAATTATATTACAATAATAAACTAGACAAATCTAACGCTTAGTTAGGTTGGAGGTGGCGAGGAATAAACACCCTCTTTTTTAAAATACTATAGAGGTTTTAATATGCCAAAGCAAAAAGAGGATTTGGGAACAGAAGATTCGAGCCAAGAAGAAGCGAAGATAAGTTTTTTTCGAGTGTTTACGAGTAGATTGGAACATCCTTATTTGGGAACATACTTTATTTCTTTTGTTATTTTTAATTTCAATTCAATTTTGAAATTGATTGTTGGTTTGAATGATAAGTATACTGATTATGAATTAACAATAGATACGTTTACAAAAAATTTTGATATCTATAATAATTTCAAGGAAAATTCACATACAGTATTCATTCCGTTAATTCCTACTATTCTTTTTCCGTCATTATTGAATTATTTAGGTGAGACAATTCTTGCCTTTTCATCTACTTGGTTCGGAAGTTTAATGGATAATATAAAACAAAGAAATGACAGGAAAGAGTATAAAGCTCGTATTAAATCTTTGAACCTTCATATTTTCGGTAAAAATGTGGAAATACAAAATTTAACAGCAGAGTTGGATGCTCTTGGAGAACGACTGTTAGAAGCTTACGAAGAAAGACTTGGATTTAAAGGACTTCGAATAATAAAATCTTCAATAAAATTTAAAAGAAACGATTTGGTTTCTCAAACATTTGAATCTGATGCATTGACTACATATAATAGAAATAATCATTTTGTAGGTGTTAATATTGATGTCTTGGGGTCGAATATGTTTGTTGTAAGGAAACCTTCGCAGGAAATTCTTCATGACATCATTAGTGAATGATTTGATAAGTATAAACAAAAAAATGAAATAAAAGATGATTCAACATATCATATTTATTTTAAACCTGAATCTGGGTATTTATTTGAATTGAAAGAAAAAGAGGAAGATAGTGATTATTATGTAGGTTATTTTGATTCTGTATTAGGTTTTGTTTTTCTACCTTTCCTGATTGATCCAGGGAATTTAATTTAATATAATTTATCGGGAATGATTCTAGGTTATAATTTCTTCTTGTGGTTAATTGAGAAGGAACGAACGGTGAAACAATGTCTTTCTCCATCATCGGTCAATCAATAGAGTTGAAATTACTTTTGGGAATTAATTAAGCAATCGAATCTCTATTTACTTCCGTAGGTGAACAGCATCCGATAATGATAATATATTTCATTGTGATGATCAATTATCTAAATTATCTATATTTAATAGGGATTTAAGAATGTTTTACGGCATGAGATTGAAATACTTACTTTATATTTTTTTTGCAAAGGACTGAGTTTTTCTTCCTTGGGAATTTATTAACACAATAAACATGATTTTAGAGTATTTCGTTAAAAAGGGAAGGTTGGTCTTTATCTTTGTTCTTCTTTGACTTTGACCAGATTAATTTATAGTCCATTTCTGATACATCAAATTGGTTAAGTAGGCTAGATGGATTTTCAGTATCGTTATTGAGCCATTTTGTGTAATTTGACATTGGCACGACCACAGGTTGTCGATGATGAACTGTTTTTATTTTGTCATTCGCTTCGGTAGTAATAATAACAAAGCAGTCCCGATTATTTCCATCAGCATCGACATAAAGTAAATTGAGACCTGCGAAAGCAAATAGTAGATTCGATGAACTAAAAATTTCATATTTTTCCGTTGTATATTTGTCTATTTCCTTCCATTCGAAATATGAAGTGGCTGGTACCAGGAGACGATTCCTCTTTAAAGCCTTTGACCAAAGGGGAGAAGAATCTAACTTTTCTATGGTTGCTACATTTACCTGATCTTTTAATGGTTTCCCATTAATAACGAGTTTTTTAGCACCCCAAGGTTTACTTTCTAGAACGTTTTGTGTGTTTGGTCTAACAATAACTTCTTCTATTTTTGATGGGAAAACTTCTTTTTCTATTCTCTCTTCCTTATTCCTTAAGACTTCTTCATATGATAACTCGAACTGTTCGATGACTTGAGAAGAGGATGCATTTAATGCATAACGACCGCACATAGTCAGACTCTACCTTCTAGAATGCAAAAATCAATTGGTTTTGTCGTAGACTTTGGAAAAAAAGTTCGTCAAACAGGTGCTCTGCCACTTCCTCGAAAGCCTTAATTAAAAACTCTCGATAGAACGGTTTAAAAACATTGGGTTTAATTTTCGATTTTAGTATGGCTTCTTCAGAGGCATATTCCTTTGCACCAAACTTATTTCGAACTACTAAATACTTAATCTTTTCGCCTGGATTAATATCAATATTCAATTCTATTAGTTGCCTTATACTCTGCGTGGATTGGCTATTTACTTTATATTCATCTAAACCTTTTGTAATGGTTCGTTTTAAGAGTAATGATTGCCAGGAAACTTGGTCTTCCGTGATTAATTTTTCAAACTTGTAAAAAAGTTGAATATAATCTTTTTTTTTACTTTTTAGTCCCTCGATAGTATCAGATTCCTGAAATAATTTAATTAATTCATTCTGGAATACTTTGATAAATTCAGGTGTATCTTTTCGCCTGATGAATATACCTCTGACTTTTAATTTTCCAGATTTAAATTTACCAAAGTATCTATTGACCACACCTATTTGAGGGTCTTGCTTGGACGAAGGGAATACCAACCATGCATATTCACCCTCAATTTTTAGATCTATCTTTGTTGATTCTCCAATTGTTCGACAGAGAGTTTGTATCCTATCGTGTTCAATAATACTTCCATCATCAGTCGCAACAAATAGGGAATCGGTCATCATATGCAAAACAAGTAAATTACTATCTTCGATGATATCTTTAGCAGTTAACAAAACTTCTCTACCTATCGCTGTTACAGACTCGTGGCTCTCTAGTCTTCCAAATTTTGCATTTCGATACCCTAAGTAGCCAAAAGAAGTGACAAGCATCCATTTTAATGCATTTTGCCTAGCTTCATAGATATCCGATTCTTCCGATTCTAATTTCTGTTTATAAAATTTTCGACGGTCTAAGATATTTTCCAACGCTTCTGATACCACCCCCCTTCGCTTACCACAAATATAGTAATCCGTACCAGGTATGAACCACTTTTCTGTTTCATTTATGCAACATAGACAGTTCACCGTCTCTGGGCTGAGGTTATAGGTCGACATGATAGATGGATACATTTGGGCAAAGTCAAGTTGAATGATATTCTCTAGAATCACGCCTAACGACATATCTGGTATACTGACGAGACCGCCTTTATCTACTCTGATTAAATCATATAGAGTCCTTTTATTTTCTATTGATGATTTTTGCCAGGGCACTAAGTAATCATGCTGAAATGCAATTGCCGTTTCAATATTGGTTAAGGCAGTGCCCGTGCTAGACCTTGCCATTTTTTGTATAGGAATTCGACTCAATCGTGCGAGTTCAATGATACCGTATAGAAATGATTCTTTGAAAATGAATGAATTGTTGCTATCGATATGAAGCCGACCAAATAGCGGATAACTGGACGCTCTATAGATGACCTGACCATAGGTTTCGAATGATGTACCTTTATTGGTGATCTTCCTTATGGTTGGATTTTTATCCCTATCGAATAACAAAGGGAATTTTAGCTTTTGAGCCAAGCTAAATAAAAATGGAAATATCGCCTGATCTCCAAATGAACTCAAAATTATATCTGGATCATAAAGCTGTAAAATTTCATTGATTCTTTTTAATAAAACCAATGCATTTTCATAAAATAGCTCTTCATAAAACGTTTCACCAATTCGGAAAACTAAAGGGTTTTCTTGTGAATATGCTATACGATGGTTTTCCTTGAAGGCAATTTCTAAGTAAGTTAGCTTCGGGTATTGATAGTCATAATCTTTTAAATTTGAGATCGTTTGGATATTTAGAATCTTCTCACCTTCATATTCAACCTTTACGATCCCGAATGGGTATATGTTTTTTTCAGCTAGGTAAGATGTGGTAATATCGATGTCAGAATGGAAGATTTCTAATTTTTCATAAAATGCATAAAGCTTTTGATAAATCTTTTTGAGGACTGTTGGTTTCGTAATTTGTATTTTACTTACCGAAATCCATTCTCCTGTGTAAAACGCTTTTTTCGTTATCGTTTCGGGTTCTCGATGCAATGCATTTAAGTCACGTAATCGACGGACGAACCTTTCTTCATAGCTTGGGTTGCCTTTAATATAAATCGTTGGATAAAAAGAATCAATGAAACATTTAATTGAATCGCCGTTTTTTATCCAAAGGACGATTTGATCTTCAACGTTATAAATATCAAATAAGTAACCTTCAAATTTTGCTTTCATTACTATTATTCAACCGCTCAATCTGTGCTTGAAGGTTTTTTAACACCTTTTTCATATCTTCCAAATCGGTTTTCATTTCTACATAGGCGGACAGCAAAACTGTTTCGATGGAATACGGATTCGAAGCCATGACACCAGCAACTAATTGACGTTTACCGATACGCATGATTTCATCAAATGCTTCTTTATGTTTTTTTGCTAAACCTCTCTTGAAATCTTTGAATCTATCGTCAGAAAGAGATTGAATTTGTCGTGAGTAGGGATTGATTGTTCTGCCCATTATTTTTTCCTCTTTTACTTGGTAATGTTTCAGGGAGTTGAATAATTTTTCCGCATTTCTTTAAATTATGTAGGTATTGAAAATAGGTTACATCATCCTTGGGTGTTGACTCAGAGAAGATAAACGGAATTTTCAATTGAACGAAGCGTTCCAATTTCTGTGTAAGAATATTCAATAAATGAATTCGCTCATCTTTTTTTACATCTCCATCGAAGAATTGCTTTGATGGTGCCAAAAAAATATTAATAGCAGGCTCACATTCGTTTACTCGGTAATCAGTTGCAATTGAGTTAAAAAGGTCTAGGAGCTGATAGGGGGTAAAGGCCCGCTGAAGAGTGACATTATGTAGTGCGAAAAAGTCCAAACCCTTCGTTGCTTCGGCTAGTTGCATTGCCCGTAAGCGAATAGCACAGTCGATAATATGTACTTTTTGATGGTTTGCCAATAGACGTTCAATAATCGTATGAGCTACCGAATTGGCAGACCGACCCATTACAACCGTGTTCATAAAATTGGCAGGAATTAGTTCGGGAACCATAATGTTAAATTTTCAGGCTTTCTAAAAAAAGCAAACATTTATATGCTTAACAAATAGATAGTAAATTAAAAAATGCAGGAAAAAAGCTGAAATTTGTCGCTATTTGGTATCCTCGATTAGCCATAATATTGGTTTCTTTATGTCACAATCTAAGGATTTGACAATTCAGCAGAATACCGTATTATTGCAGATCAAAATCAGATAAGAATGGATGAATGAATTTACTAATTCATGCATCGATATTCAATGATTTGTGATTTTAAGGATGTTTCATAAATCAATAGGTTAGTAATTGAAAGAAACTCATATTAAAAAAAAAGGCAACGAAAGTCATTTATTCTTAATAAAAGAAGAAGGCCACCTACAATCTTTTTGCGGTCTCCATTCAATGCCTGATTATCAATTTAAAAATCTAAAAAATATATTCTATTCGAAAGAAGAATTAAGACATTACTTAACTAACACTACAACTTTAATATGTGATATTTGTAGAAACAAATTCAAAATGATTACCTAATCTAAAATTACGATGTTTAATTGTCCTCTCCGAAGCTTTTTAAAGAAGGTAAATCCAACAAGGTTTTAGGGGGGACATTTAAATTTTGGGCTATTATTATCAAACTCTTAAATGAAGGAAAGGTCTCTCCCTTTTCAATTCTTTGATAATTTCTAACACTTAAGTCAACACCAGCGGTCTTTTCCTGGCTTAAATTCAATTCCTGTCGAACTTTTAACAAATTTGTAGAAAATTCAGCTAATACTAACTTCCAATCTAGGCTCACAGCTATATTTTAGAATGAAACTGAATAATTCGCCACGATCCTATGGTCACGGCGAAAACGTCGCTTTTTGTTGACAAATTTCATCATAATCAGTATAACATCCAAACGAAGATTAAATTTAACGGAAGTGAGGTTATACTATGTCCGAAAATGAAAAACAAAACGGGCCTAAAAAATCAGTTTCTTATGAATCGAGAAGTTTTTTCGATCATCTGTTGATCATTTGTTGTACTTGGGGCTTGGGTTATATTTGCTATGGCTGTAGAAAAAAGACCGTTACTAGTAACAAATATTAATTGAAACAATTAATAGATATCATTAGGCCATTTGTGGCGATTAGTATTTCAATTCCCATTAATTTAGTGATATTTCTGGGAATCGTATATTTTTCTCTCACAAAACAAAGGAAAAATAAATACAAACTAGCTCAGTATTCAGCTAGGTTAATTCTCTTTATAGGCGGTCAAAAGGTTACATCAACAAAAGAAGAAAAAGCAGATAATAATTCTAATGCTTACTATCTCGGAAATTTCATAGGTATTGAATCACTGCCAGCGTTAATATTCGCTATCGATGAACCAACATGCCTTATTTTACGCTGGTTCAATTTTTTTATCCCAATTTTCGGATGGGCTTTCTTTCTCTTAGACTTTATCCCTTTTTCTAGAAAATTTTCTAGATTTCAAAATCAGATTAAAAAAAGAATTCTCGATGATGATTATTCGGTAGTGAATTTTCCTGGAGGATTTCATTTTCTAAAAAGAGATGATAAATCTAAAGTTTTTAAATCTGTTACATTGAATCCATTCAATCGGGATATCAAAATTATACCATTCGCTATAACCGAGCATTCTTTGAAACAATCAGTTTGGTATAGAAGCGAAATTAAAATAAAGTTTTTTTCAGAAATACAATTCAATTCAGAAAAATCTAAGAAAGAGCAGATTCAAAACATAGAATCAACGATACGAATGTACTTAGATACTCAAAGCATTTAAAAAAGTTTAATATAGGGAGATAAGAATGAAGAAAAGTATTTATAAAAAATTGGGATTCGTAATGATATTAATTCAATTTTTAATCTTAAATTGTAGTTCAACTAATTCAAAGTCAGAGTTGGAAAAAAACAATAGAGCTTTGAGTGAAAAAATTCTGTTGATAAATGAAAAATCAAAAGTTTTCGACGATTTTATGATAAATAACGAAAAAAATGATTCAATATTATTAGTCAACCCGATTGAAAAATTTACTGCATCGATCGTAGGAAATATAACAAAAGAATGTGATGGTTGTGGCGAAAAAGCGGAATTAAAACCTTTTGAAGATGGGGTATTTAAAACTATTCACAATTTCGATCATTTTTATAAGTCTGAAGATTCGAATTCATTTTATCCTAGTTTTAAAAATCTTTTTAAAAATGATATTTCATTAAAATCGTTTTCATCATTTGAAAAAATATTGGAACGGAGAAAAAGCCAATATAAAGAAATTGATCCATTTAAAAGAGCAGAAGTAAAAATTGAAGACGATGATTTTTTATATAAGAAAAAGAAATATGCTTTTATTGAATTGAAATTCGAAATAAATAATTATTCACTAGAAGCGAAAAAATATAATATTGATGGGTTTTTTAACAATAAAGTAGAATTATATATTACGCCAGAGGTTGCTAAAGAGGCGAAAGAAAGTGGTCATGCAATTTTGCTTTTTCAAGTTGAAATAGGCTCCCCAAAAGAATTTAAATACATAGCACGTAATTGTACAAACTATAATCAATCAGTTCAAGAATGTTTGAAATTTAGTGACGAGAGTAAAGAAATTACATTATTTAACACAACAGTTAGTCGAAGTTTTTTGGTTTTATTGGATAAACGTTTTTCTTATGAAAAAATTTCAGGCAGCAAAATGGAAATAGGGACAGTTGATGTTGCGGTAATTAATAAGGTGATTTCATTAAAAATAAAAAAATATTCAGATTATCTTAATTTGAACGGTAATATTTATCTGAAAGAACTATTTGCTGATTTAGATTTTTTTAAGAATAGAATTTATTATTAAATATAAAGTAAGCTTCGGATCATTGAAAGTTCAGGCTATAAATATGGAAGATTTTAAGGTAAGGATTTTTAATATCGAAGAGAAAAATCGATTTCAAAGTATTTTGAAAATTCTGAATAATTACTATAAACAAAATTCCAAGAATGATGTCCATAGTGAGAAGCGGGAAAGGATAGCTCATTTTAAACCTGACAAATTTACCCTAATGGTGAAATACTTAGGTGATTTTTCTTATGAAATAAATTGTGAATCTGAAGAAATTAATTATTCTTGGATTCATATTGATAGTATATCCGATGAAAGGATTAGAATAAAAGAGCTAGGTATTCAAGATCATCCAATATTCGAAATAGATTGTCTCGGCGATATATTTATGCAATAGGGGAATAATCAGATCGATATAATATTTTCAAATTCAAAAAATATATTTCTTAAGTAATTTTAATTATTAAACTTCTCATTTTTATTTTAAATATTAATTAAGTAGTTTAGGTGATCCAAAAAATAAGAAATTTATACCAATCCGTATTTTTTAGATAAAAGAGAATCTTAAGAAGCTTTTTTTAGCTTCATTAGGTAATTATCAGATTTTTTTAAATTAATTATTCTATTTATCATTGGATTTCTTTTTATTTTTTTCTTAGATGCTAAATTTTTGTAATATTTATCTTGGTCAGCAATTTCATTGTAAATATTATTAAATATCTTTTCTGTTAATTCCCAATTATCATGTTCTTGTTTTATTATATTAAAATTTTTGAGGCAGTTTAATTGTTTATAAATTACTCGTCGAAAATCTTTGATTTCAGAAAAATGAAGGTAAATCTCTGATGTGGTTATCTTGAAGTTGGTGCGGATTAATTCTATTATTTGAAATCCTCGTTCACCGATTTTTGGTAGGAATGCAAGATTTTGATAGGCATCCTGAGGCACGAATCTTGGGTAATCAAGTAGGGGTATGTTGCTAACATTTGATATATCCTTTAGTAGTATAAAAGTTGGATAACTTTTTTTCCCTTCAGAATCCATTTCCCAAACAATTTTTTCAAAAAAACATGATGATTCGAGTTCTATGAGGTATTTCTTTATTGTACTTTTTGAAATTCGACCATTGGAGATTAATGACACGAATTTTAGTGGTGTGCGAATTTCAAAACTATTAGTAATTGAAGCTATTTGATAAAATGTATCTATCGCTAATCTTAATTTTTCGGAATTACTTTTTGAAAGAGCATAGAAATTTATTTGCCGTAATTTACATATACACTGTAATATTTTAATCCATATCTTATCTGGATTATTGAGATATTCTGGATGTCTTTTTAGTGTTTGGGCTATTTCTAATGCTTGTTCCAAAAATCCAGATTCAGTTTTTGCTTTAGATTTTTCTGGAAATAATTTTAATACTAAATAGCAAATGAAGGCAGGGTCAAAGTGCCGTAGAACCAAATGAGTTATAAATGCCATTTCGTTCTCCGATCTCTGGCCCTTTCTTGCTTTCTGTACATTCTCTATTAATTTATTGGGGAATAATGGCAAAATTTCTTTATCAGTATATGATTTTGAAATGTTTTGTTTATTAAGAATGTTGTATATGTATTCTGTTTTTATAGAAGAGCATAGGGTTTCTTTAATTTTTTGTTCTTTCAAAATCTGGAAACTATTTTCAATTTTTATTAGAGTTTTTCTAATTTCTTCTTCGGCTCCAATGTTACTGGCTTTCGTTTCATTTAATAGATCATTCATTTTTTTGTATTGTGATTGAGTGCTTTCCAGGTCGAAGTCTTCAACATCCCCTGATAGTGATGCCTTTTCTAAAGAAATTGTTTCAAATAAAATTTTCTTTGTTTTTAAATCCAAAAATGATAAGAAGTGATTTCCGTAGATGGGTTTATTCTTTCCGTTTGGTCGCTTTATTTTTTTTCCATTGAGTGAGGCTTGAGGTTTGAAAATATATGTGAGTAATGGTTCAAACGTGTCATCAATACTTATTATATCATTATCTTTCTTAGTTTTATATGATCGGTTTTTGCATTCTCCTTTTTTAAGCATATTTTTCAATTCGATATTTGGAGCATTGACTACACCCGATGAGATATAATCGATTTTAATCTTGTTAAAATCTTTTCCAAAAATCCTGAAGCATTCTTTTGATTTTTCACTGTCAAGAAATTCAGACATTCTAATTGATCCAATAATTCGGGTCGTAATAGCTTTCGATTTTCTTCTGAGATAGAAATGGTATCCACCCGATGGTGTACTTACACTGAAAGTTTTTTGTAATACTTCATTCCAGAAAATATTCCATTTTAAGTTAAACTCAGAGTTGTTAGAGCATAAGTAATTAATTTTTTTGATTGTTTCCTTTAGATCATCAAAATCTATTACAATAAGATCTGAGTAATTCGGGTTAATATATATACTCCAATTAAAATCTTCGATTTTAGAGTATTTGTAGTTCTTTAATAGTATTTTTTTAATTAATTCAGTATTCTTTTTATTTGAGTTATTTACTAAATCAATATGGTCATCATATGACACACACTGGTAGAATTCTTTTCCTTTAAAATCCTTCGCAACAGGTACTAGTATTACTTCATTTTCATTTATTTTATTCGTTTTTAACATTGCTATATTTCCTATGAGAAATGCTGTTTTAGGTGTATTTATTTTCTAATATATATTAAAGTAAATATATACACCTCAGCAGGCATGCAGACTTACTCTAAAAGCATTTAATCTCTCTATATATAAAACAAATATCTTTGATGTTTTTCTTATTTTTAAATTAGCTTCCGAAATATTATTGAAATCGGAAGTTAAAAATTTTAATCTTTCTCTGTAATTCTAATTTAAATGAAAAAACTAAGGCTAATATGTCTCTCGTTTTGATAAGAAAAAAACTGATTCAAGTGATTAATGAGGAAGTTAAGAAAAGGAAACTATCCATTAGAAGAATGGCGGAAATGTCAGATTTATCATATTCCCAAATTCAAAAAATTTTGGCAGATGATAATCCGAATGTTTCTTTAGATTCTCTTTTAACGCTATGTGATGCCTTAAAACTTTCCTATGAATTGGATTTAAAAAATAATAGGAATTGATATAAAGTTTGGTGATTATTATTATAATCACCTGATCTCCAGGAGGTGGTAACTTGGGATATGCTCAAATTCTTGAATTTCCTTCCAATCGGATTAAAAAAACCTCTTTAAAACCTCACAGAATCGATTCTGAGGCTTTTTTAGGACAAATGGTAGGTAAAGGGTTAACTGATGTTTCAATGCGTGAATTAGCCTATAAGTTTGAAAATCCAAAGTCTGAAAGGGAATTTAGAAATAAGGTTATTTTTCTTTTAGCTTCAACTACGGGTCTACGAGCGAAAGAGCTTGTTTCTCTTCGGTATTCTGGTCTAATTCAATCTCCTGAAGGAGATTTACTAATAAAGTATGTAATGAAGGGAGGTAAAACTGGATTTTCTGTCCTTAGTCAAAATATTCTTGAAGAAGTAAGAAAATATCATGCATTTATCGGTGAAAAAACTGATTTATTTATTCTTTCAATGCCTTTGAAGAATGGAAAAGCTCGATCTCAACTTAGTACTAGGGGCCTCCAATTAATTATTAACGACTGGGGTGTAAATACAGCTTCTGGTAAGAAAATACATCCACATGCATTAAGGCATACTGTTGCTCAGAAGACCTTTGATATATTTGGATCGATAGCTACCCAAAAAATACTTGGGCATAGTTCAGCCAATACGACTTCTAATTATTACACTAGGCCATACTTTAATGCTGGTTCAGTTTTAAGTTGGACTTAGAAATTAGTTCACATTTTTTCAATACACAGTTTAGTTTTTTCAAATTACCTTTGGTTTTCCTTTCTACTATTTAAATCCTTATTAATTTAGTAGTATTATAAATATTTAATTGACAATGCCTTACTAAGGATATAGTAGCGGCATGTATGAAGACAAAAGAATTAGTTTTCAAAATCTCAAAGCCTGGATAGCGATTGGCGATACCCATTCTAATCTCAATGAATTAAGCAAGCTCTTAGTTAAAATTCAGAGAATAGGGCTGGGTAGTTATAAATTGATATTTTTAGGAGATTATTTTCATACGAATCCTGATTTTGGAATCTTTCTCAAGTTTCTAAAAAATATAGAATTCAATTTTGAATTGGTAATCGGTAATCATGATTTGGAGTTCTTTCGTTCTTATTCGATAATAAAAAATGATTCGATAAAAAAGGCGATTTTCTTTCGTTACTTCAGTCTTGATATAGATCTTTTTAATTGGTTTTCTACTAAATTAGTAAGTTCAATTGATACTGATTCTGCCTTCTTCAGTCATTCGGGAATTAGTGATTCTAAAAATATAGAAGATCAGAGCTTATATGATTTGACGATGTCTGCCTTTAGAGAAGATCTAAATCATATGACCAACAAATTAATCGTTCAAGGACATATACAGATGACTGAGGTTACTAGCTTTGGAAATCATTGGTTTATTGATACTGGATGGGGGTATGGTGGGAGATTATCTTCACTTATATATCCATCTCTGGAAATAATAAGTTCGAACTAAGACGGTATTTATGTATAAATTAAGATATAAATCTAAGCATATTGATGCGCTTGTGAGGTATATTGAGCCTAAGTCATCAAGAAATCCTAAAGAAGTTTTTCCAAAACTCGATGCGTCCATATACTTCAAAGTAACTTATCCTTACCTAAGTGATCAGTTACTTATAAATTACAAAGATATCCTTCATGTCGAAATCAACCCATTGCAAAATCAAGTTTATTTTGCATCCTCTATGCATGTATTGTTGCCTACACAATACGGAGGTGCGTATTTTTCAAAATTTATCCATTCGACTGACATTGACACAATAAACAAAAATATGAGAAATTATTTTATTCTGCTTACCAGGCTCACTGAATTCATAGATGAAGCCTTCGATGAATTATATTCTAGTTCAATAAATTTAGAATAGTTTTTCTTCCAAATATATTAAGTATTCTTCTCTCAGAGTATATGTTATTTTAACATTAATTATTTTTTCAAAAAAATCCGTTTCGAGTTTCCAGATTTCAGCTTGAAATTCTTTCATATTTGACTTTATTAATTTAATTCTCCTTTGATAATCATTAGGAGTGTATTTTTTCGATTTGATTTTTGCGTTTTCCGTATTGAGCTGATTTTCGCATTCATATATTAATTCTTTGATACTAGTAATTTCTCTCCGTAGTTTAGGAAATTCGTCAGAAATAATCTTTGATTTGTTTTCAAGTAAGTATAGGTCTTTGTAAAGTTCGATTAGTAGCGATTTGGCATATTCTATACCCTCATTGTCCAAATAAGAAAAATCTGGATTCGAAAAATATGGTTTATGGAGGCCTGCTGTGAAGTTTTTAAATGGAAATAAGATTCGAACTGCAAGGTCTCTTTTAGTTCGGATGTAAATTTTACCGATTATTCGATTTCCTTTAAAGAAAACTTCTACTTTATTAGACGTCGGGTCGGAGTTTAAATTGGGTTTTCGAATAGTATTCATTAACGCCTCCTTTTTAGCAGTTTTTTTAACGACGTCTGCAAGTAGGGGGTTAAGTCCCATAAATCACGTCAAAGGTAAAATAACATTTTGAATAAGTATGTCAAGTAATGTTAGTTATAGTATTGCTAGAAATTTCTAAAATCAAATTTTTAATATTCCCAATCCACATGAGCAGTCGGTAACTGATTCAGCCTTTTTCTAATTTCCTTCCAATTTGGTAAATAATGGGATAAAATTGATTTAAATTTAGTGCTATGTGTTTTTTCAAACGCATGGGTTAGTTCATGGTAGATGATATATTCTATGCAATCTATTGGTTTTTTTGCTAGTTCTGTATTTAACCAGACTTTCTTCTTCCCAGGTATATATGAACCCCATCTCGTTTTCATTTTACGAATTCCAAGTTCTATTTCTGTTAATCCCATCTTCTTTTGGGCATTTATCATTAGTTTAGCTGTTTTTTGTTGTAGTTCTAATTTATACCATTCATCAATAAGCTTTTTGATTTTAGGTTTAGAAGTATTTTTCGGTATAGAAAGAACGATAGTGGAAGTCTTTACATGGATAAAAGGTTTTGCCTTGGATTCTACAACTTTGAGTAAATACCGTTTTCCGAATAGGTAATGTGATTCCTTGTCTAGGTATTCACGCTTCGGTTCTCTATCTTGCTTAATTAGTTTTTCCCTTTGCTTTTTAATCCAACTTAGTTTGGAAATTGTATAAACTCTAATGATATCCTTACGCATCCGAATTGGGGCAGAAATCACTACCTCTCCGTTAGGTGGGTAAACGGAAAGGTGTATATTCTTGATATCCTTGAAAGTAACGGATATCTCAATGTTTTGAAGGGTAAATTTATCTGTATTCTTGTTGTTCGGCAATGATTTTAAAGATTCTCTCTACTTCTTCAAGGTTCTTGTCCATTAAATCATAAATCGTCTTTTTTAAAACATTTTCTTTGGTTGGGTTACCATGCCAATCATCAGGTCGATTAAAATTGATTGCTTCATGAAGTTTTAGGGCAAGTTCTAAGTTTTGATTGAGATTGTTATAGAGAGCAAATTGACCAGGTGTTTTGAGTTGGGAAGGGGCATCCGATTGATTGCCTTTGGTTACTTTTTTTGCAAGTTCCATTACTCTCTTAAGGTAATTTTCATATGAAGTGGCTCCTTTTTTTCGTTCCATAATGATTTCTTGGAGAAGTTCACTCATTTTATTATAGAAGGCTGGGTCGAGTAGGTGGTCACGGATGATTTTTGATCGGATGTTGTTTTCGATTGTTTCGGCTGAAGCTTCCCGATTTCTCGGAGAGTTGGCACTTTCGTCTTTTAAATTACTCAGGTTCTCAACGAGTTCTAAAAGTGGAAGGTTTTCAAATAATGAAATGATTTTAGATTCATCAGCTTGTATGTAATGGTCTATCAAATGTCTCATGTCCGCTTCATAAGATTTTAAATCGATTACATCACCAGAGGCGATTTTGATTTCTTGGCGAAGTTTCACATAAAACTCAAATTTAGACTTGTAATAGTTTTCTTCTTTTTTGGTGAAACCAGCTTCTTTAAATTCATTTGCAATATTGGCAAAAGAACGAACGAAGGTTGCCGTGAGCTTATAAAGATTAATCCGTAAAAATTCAGTT
This sequence comes from Leptospira meyeri, assembly GCF_004368965.1. Taxonomy (NCBI): domain Bacteria; kingdom Pseudomonadati; phylum Spirochaetota; class Leptospiria; order Leptospirales; family Leptospiraceae; genus Leptospira; species Leptospira meyeri. The sequence goes on from NZ_SORO01000001.1 coordinate 307,448, forward strand.
TCCTCTAAATCCTCAGGTTTTTCTGTATTCCCACAAAAGTAACGTCTATAGGCTAAACTATCCTTCGGAGGTTCCACTGCCTCACAAAGAGTTTCTATCGCTTCTAGGTGCTCTTCTAGCTTTTCTCTGGCAGTTTTAAGTCGATCTTTAACTGTTATGTTTCCATCTATATGACTGGATTGTGTTTCATTGTTTGAAAGTTCCGATGTATAGACTTCAATTGCATTTTCTACTCTTTTAAACAAATCTTTATAATCGACTATATATCCGAAGGGTTTCGTTTCCCCATTCAAACGGTTGACTCGGCAGATGGCTTGGAACAAACCATGATCTTGCATATTTTTATCAATATAGAGAACTGAGCAAGCTGGTGCATCGAAGCCAGTTAAAAGTTTATCTACAACGATGATGAGCTTCATCAACGCAGGTGTTTCAATAAATGCTTTCTTTACATCCTCTTCGAATCGATCAGTATCTTTGTCTCCAAGCATTGTTTGATAAGTATTGTAAACGAATTCCTTTTCAGTATCGGTTCCTTCTCCAATATCCTCAGTTCGAATGTCTCCTTTCTTTGGTGCATAAGATGTGATGACCGCACATCTACCTCGAAGATTCGTATCTTGAAAAAGTTTATAGTATTTGCAAGCTTCATAGATACTTCCTGCCACTAACATGGCATTGCCGTATTGACTGCTCAGGGCAGGTCGATTAGAAAAATCGAGTAATATGTCCGAGACGATTTTTTCCATTCTAGATTTGGAACTGAGAACCATTTGCATGGTTCCCCATTTTTTCTTCAGCTCTTTCTTTTGGTAATCATTCAGACCTTTAGTTTTGGCATTAAACCACTCATCCACTTTTTCGGGACTGCTAAGTCGTTGGTCGATGTCTCGTGCTTCATACATCAAATCCAAAACTACTTCATCTCTAACTGCTTCATTGAAACGGTATTGGTGGATATATCTTCCGAATACTTCTTCGGATGTTTGTTTGTCTTTTCTGAGAAGAGGTGTTCCTGTAAATCCTATGAATGTTGCTCCTTTTAGGATTGCTTTCATCAATCTATGGAGTTTCCCTGATTGGGTTCTGTGAGCTTCATCGATGAAGAGAAAGATATCTCCTTGGGTTTGTGGAGGATTAGATATAATGCTTTCTAAGTAAGCATCAAAGTCTTCGGCATTATTTTTCCCAAACTTATGAATGAGAGAGCAAAGTAACCTAGGAGTTGAATTTGTGAGTTGGGAGATTAAATCTTTTCCACTTCGAGTTCGATAAATGGTTTCGCCTGATTGTTTGAAAACCCTTTCGATTTGAGTATCTAATTCATCACGGTCGGTGATGACGGCAACTCTTGCATTCGGATTGTTTTCTAAAATCCAACGAGCTAGGATCACCATTACGAGAGATTTCCCACTGCCTTGGGTATGCCAAATGATACCACTTTCCTTTCTTCGAACAAAATCCTGAGCAGATTTGATTCCAAAGAATTGGTGGTATCTAGGTAGTTTTTTGATTCCACCATCAAACAAAACAAAGTCGTATATAATTTCGAGAAATCGTTGTTTGTTGCAAAGTTTTAAGAGGTATTTGTCTAAAAGATTTCGGGAGTTGTCTTCGATGTCTTCTTTCCAGTTCAGAAAGAATTTTTCTCCAGTCCCAACTGTCCCATAGCGAAGACCTTCCGTATCATTTCCTGCAAAAACAAATTGAATGGTGGTAAAGAAGTCTTCGATTGCTTCCTTACTTTGGTTCCGAATGTTTTGGCGGATGCCTTCCGAAACCGATGTGGTTGCTTTTTTCAATTCAACGACTGCGAGGGCAATTCCATTCACGTATAAAACCAAATCAGGACGTTTTTCCGATTTTCCAAAGACAGTTAATTCTTCGGCAATTCCGAAGTGATTCTTGTCTGGGGAATTCCAATCGATTAGTGAAATCGTCTCTGAATTCTCGCTCGCAGACTCTTTCACAGAAATACCATAACGAAGTAGGGAATAGACTTCCTTATTGCGCTCGTAGAGAGATTTTCCGAATTGGTTATTCGTTTGTTGGAAAAGATCTAAGGTGCGGGCAATTTTTGATTCCGATACACCTTGTTTGGAGAGAAAATTGACAAGAAGGTTTGGAACAATATTTTTGTTCGACTGGTCTTTCCAGTTTCCCAGATAATCATAACTCAAATCATTTTGGAAGAGTTCTATGACTCGGCTTTGCGTTGCTCTCTCGATATCACCAATTTTCATAGGCTGTTAGACTATGATCGGAATAATTTCAAATTTTCGTCAAATGCAAAATTCGGTTTCGCATAAATCCAGTTGTTTCCATTAGAATATTCAAAGAAAGAAAATCATCTGAGAGCCGTTTCGCTGTCGTTAGACTAATTTGTAGAGATCTCGCGACAAGACTTGAATTTAAATAGTTTCCATCTACTGTAATTGCTTTAAAAAGACTTCCGATTAGTCTATGTCTTCATTTTCTGCGTTATACCATCCATCTGTTCAATCATACCATCGTTATTTCTTCGTATCTCGATGAAAGTGCTATGCCGATGGAGAAGAATTTGGCGGAGCCGATTAGAAGCTGTTAGTTGTTAATATGCGTCATATGAATTTCAGAAAGAAATTTCTATTTGTAGCTTACTATTTTAATAAGTTCGTTAAATTTACAGTTATTTCGTTGATGAAAATTCATTATTTCTAAAACCGACTCGTCTTTTAGGACAACTTTTTTATTTTTGCTGAAATTTTTAGAGAATTCATTAAATTCGGTAACAATGTTTCTAAGTTCAGTTTGATAATTTATTAAATACGTCGGTTCTATATTGTATACTTCATTTAGAATAATCATGAGATCATTTAATGTGATATTCATTGATTTCAGTAGCGATAAAATTTCTTTTGGTTTCAAACAGTTGGTTTCTAGATTAATTAAGAATGTTCTATAATTTTCTCTTATTTGAATTATTTCGTTAATGAAATGTTCTTTTAAATATTTTTTATCATCAATTTTCTTTTGTAAGAAAAAAATTACAAAAATTGCTAATAAAAGATTAAAAATGATATCAGCTACAGCAATGTAATCTGAAGTCGTTAAGCAATTAAAAAGCAATAAGAGCATTTTAATTAGTTTTCAACTTCTATTATCGAGTCGTAATTTTTTCTGAACCATTTTTTGTGCTTGATTGTTTTCTTTGGTTTTTGGTTATTAATCCGCCTCTTTTCCCACTGTTCAAAGGTTTCTTTTTCTATCATTATTTTTAGATCTGGTTCTTGATGTGATATGATTTCTAAACGTTTCTTTACTTCTTCAAGTGAAAAATCGAATATTAAATTACCAAATGCTTCATCTAAAAATGATGGTGCATATCCAGCTGTATTGTCAATGTTGATTATTAATTTAAAATTATTATCTATAGCTTTTTTGAATTCAGAATTTAATACTTTGTGGTAAAATTCCTCTCCAGAATTTGCACTAATTTTGCAATGTCTTAAGCCAGGAAATTCTGAAAAATCTTTAACATTAATGACTTTATTCATATTAACCCCATTTTTAAATTATCCTTCGTAACTTCCCAACGATATAAAGTTCCTTCAAATTCATGGCCTTGCATTTCTTTAGATTTTTTTTCGTCCGAAAAGTTTAACATAACATTATTCGTAATTACAGTAAGGTTAGAAATAATTCCGTTATCATATGCCTTTTTTATCGATGGTAATCCTTTATTTCGATTGATTTCTTCAGTTTTGGAATTATATTTTTTAATGAAAGCTCCTTTTAATACTTCATCCGATGTTTTATTAGATAGAACATCCTTTAAAAATCTTGTGAATTTTTTCTTCAGTGTTTTTAAAATTCCTTTTCCTACATCAGTAATTGTAAAAATTACTTTTTCTTCCTCATATTTCACACCAAATAGCCATTGATTATTAAGAGTCTCACCCCATTCTATAGAATTTCCGCAGATTTCAAGCATTATTGTGCGTAATTTAGGAAAGTGGCTTTCCTTGCCACTCAAATGTTTTACAACGTGCTGAACGGATTTACTAATTGAAATGTTGTCTTTTTGGCTTAACAATTCAGAACCCTTTTCGATAAAAAATAAATCAGATTTTTCTGATTTATCAAAGGGTTTTCCCTTATCATCAAACATAAAAGTTAGTAGTCCAGATTCTATTACAAGTTTTTTGCATTGCTCGCTTTCGGGATAATTCCCGCGCAATATAATTTTTTTGAATTTTAAGTCTCTACTAATGGCAATAAGAACACAAACTGAACTGTAATCTATTTTTTCGACTTTGGAAATATCCATTTCAACATAACAGGTTTTATTAACTTTATTAATTGCTCCTAGGTCGCGTAATTCAGTAAAGAATCTTAGACATTCTTCAGTATTTCTGAGGAGATCCAATTGAGAAGGTGCTTTTATTGGATTAACTCTTAAATACTCAATCCTATGTTGTCTTTGGTATATAGGTAATCTATTGGGATTGTATTTTTTATTTCGTCTTGGTTTGCGTCCGATTTTTTGGGATCTTTTGTCATGCCATTGTTTATAATATTTTTTTTTAAAGTATAATTTCATTTTACAAATTCTTTATTTTTAAGGTTTCGCAGGAAAAATAAAATATTTGTTTTAATTCGCTTGGTGCATAACCCGAATAAGCACATTTGAGTAAAGATACAACTCTTTCATAATTGAAAATTAAAGGCTTCAAAATTCTTTTGTAATCATTTGTTTTAAAACTTATACCCATTCACCACCTCACACTAACCTAATCTTCCCCTTCAGCAACACCTGCATTAACCCCTGTTTGATCCCCTTAGTCTTCTCCAATTTCTTATCTAAACCCTCAATCTCCTCATCCATTTCCGAAAGCATAATCGCAATGGCTTCTTGTTCGGCGAGAGTGGGGGGAAGGGGGACTTTAAATTCAGAAAAATTACGATTTGTAATTTGGTTGATTGTTGCACCCATTAATTCATCTATTTGCCGTTGAATGATCTCTGACTGAAATTGATGAAAGATAAATTTTGATATTTTACTTCGGAAGATTGACATGAAGGCACCAAAAGCACTTCCTTCCGTTTTCTTATCAATGAGAGCACATTTCCCGATTAAGTTTTTGCTACCATTTCTAACGCATATTAAAATGTCATTTTTTTTGACAATTACCCTTGTTGGTAATTCCATTTCTACAAATACATTGTCATGAAAAGCTAATTTGTTTTCTTGAATATTCGATGACCTTAATACGAGAATACCATGCTCTTTAACATCAGAAGGTTTATAGGTGAGACCTATAAATGTGTTACCCACATCCCCCAACTTCTTCACCTCCCAATCCTCAGGTATCGATCCAACCTCTGTATCCTTCATTCCACCTTTCCAACCAAACCCAGGCAAACGACGTTTCCCCGTAAGTAACTCTTGCATGGCTCCTTGTTTCAGGAGTTTTTTCTTTTGGATGGTGGTTTCCAGGGAAGTGATAAGAGCATCGGTATCGGAAAGAACTTCGGCAATGGCTTCCTGTTCGGCGAGAGTGGGGGGAAGGGGGATGTTGTATTTAGAAACTTGAGGAGCTGTCAGTTGCGGAACACCAGTGCTTTCGTTTGCAAAATTGACAAACTTATTTACGTATTCTGAAACAAAAATTCCTGAAATAGAAGTATTTTCTTCCAATACGAGAACTCGACCTATTGCAGTAAAAGGTTGATCTCTAAAGTTTGCATTGCCAATTTCTCCTCTCGCTGTAATAGTTATTGATTTAGGTTTATGCTTTGGTTCTGAGGTATATCCATATAGTCCTTTGTTAGAAAGAGCATTAGAAAAGATCGCATAATTGAATTTATCGTCTTGAGTGTTCGAAAAGCATTTTTTATCTAAATCACCACCTGCGGAGATATTAAAAACATCCCCCAACTTCTTCACTTCCCAATCTTCAGGGATCAATCCAACTTCCGTTTCTTTAAATTTCCCTTTCATACAGTAAACCCCATCTTCGCAAAATGTCCTTTGACCTTTTTGTCAAGTGCTTCGGTTTCTTTCTCCAATGTCGCAAGCGGACTTTCATACCGTTCGGCTAGTTCCTTGATCCGTTTGGTCAGGGTTTGGCTAATGCGATTCAGTTCCGATTGCACATCTTCTGCCAGTTTGGCGAACCATTTGGATTCTACCACTAGCGTTTTGATTTCCTCATCCTTTAGGGTTTTGTATCGTTCGCTCACTTTGGTTTGTAAGTCCGTCTGTGCCTGTTTGATTTTGGAATTGAGATCCGTGACTTGGTTTGCGACATTTAGGTATTCTTGGAGGAAGGTGATTTCTTCCTTGGCATCCTTGTCCGATTGGATTTGTTTCAAGCGAGCTTGTACGGACTTAGGTGTGACGGTTTCTTTATCTGTTTTGGCATCCGAGAGAAGTCCTTCGTCTCCACCTTGTTCTTCGACCATTTCTTCCAGTTTTAGATCCAGACTATCTCGTTCGGATTCCAAGGTTTCGATGGTTTCTTTTTCTTTGGCAAAGTAGGCTTGGATGAGAAAGGCTTTGGGAATGAGCCTTCCTTCAAATTCCTTGGATTTGCCAATGGGTTCGATTTCCTTTCCTACTTTCCAACCTTCATCCACCACCAAATACACATCATCTTGCATCACTTCTAACCAATAGGTCATCAGATGTTGGTAGATATCATAAGCATCAACAAGAGGAGTTTTAGAAAAGGCAGTAAGAAGGCTTTCACTAAAATTATGGATAAACTCCTTAGGTTTGGTTTTACTCCCAATCGACTTGCACTCTTCGAGTCCGCTTTCTTTCCATTTGGCGAACGTGTTTTCGATCTGTTTTCCAAATTTGAAAAATTCAGGATGCGAGTAGATTGTAGTTTTGATCTCTTCCTTGGAGCATTTTAAATCATAAAATCCCTTGCGTTTGTTGGCAGTAAAAAGAGTTTCTTTAAGTCCCTTATACACCTCCCAAAAAGGAGATAGGGCATCCACATCCAGTTCAGGAATCCCGCCATGCAAATGAGCTTCGATGTTTTGGATGTCTTCTGGTTCACTGCTATCAATATAACGAGGGATATTGAGATTGAATTCCTTCTCTTCAATCTCTTTGAATGTCACCTTACGGCTGTATTTTGGAATTTGAATTTTATTGGTAAACACATCCACAATTTTGTGAATGTCCTGTTCCCGAAGTCGGTTTTTATTTCCGTCCTTCTCAAACCCTTTCGATGCATCGACGATGAAAAGTTCCTTTCGTGTTTCAGCTTCTTCCTTATTGATCACAATGATACAAGCAGGAATTCCCGTTCCGTAAAACAAATTGGTAGGAAGTCCAATGATCCCTTCAATATAACCCTTTTGGATCAGTTTCTTTCGAATCTCTGCTTCCGCATTCCCACGGAAGAGAACACCATGCGGGAGAATGATCGCTCCCTTTCCATTGCTTTTCAAACTACGAATAGCATGTAGTAAAAAAGCAAAATCCCCATTCTTTTGGGGAGGAATACCAAAATCCTGAAATCTCGTATAAGGATCATTCATAGGATCAATTCCATTACTCCAGGCTTTAAAAGAAAACGGAGGATTGGCGACAAAAAAATCAAACTGTTTGAGGTCACCTTTATCCGTCAGATACAAAGGATTGGCAAGTGTGTTCCCTTGTTTGATTTCTGCTGTTGGATTGTCATGGAGGATCATATTCATCCGTGCCAATGAAGACGTTGCCACATCCATCTCTTGTCCATACAGAGTGATCTTCCCTGCCTCAGCCGATACCTTAAGAAGCAAGGAACCTGAACCACATGTGGGGTCATAAGCCGTTTTACTAGATTTATCAGCTGAAGAAACATGGATGATCTTTGCCATGATACGACTCACTTCCGCAGGCGTATAAAATTGCCCCTTACTTTTGCCACTTTCCGTAGCAAAATGCCTCATGAGATACTCATACGCATCTCCTAAAATATCATCACCTTCCGCCTTGTTACCCGAAAAGTCGAGAGCAGGATTCTCAAAGATCGCAATGAGATTGGTTAGGCGTTGCACCATCTCCTTTCCACTGCCGAGTTTATTGACATCATTAAAATCAGGAAAGTCCGAGATTTTATTGGCTTCTCCAAGAGGTGCAAGGATCTTCTTATTGATATCATCCCCAATACTTGTTTTACCTTTTAAGGTTACCATATCCTTAAAAGAGCTACCCTCTGGAACCGTAATGGGAGAAAAGGCTTCTCCTGCATATTTATCCGAAATGTATTTAATAAAGAGCATCACAAGAACATAATCCTTGTATTGTGATGCATCCATCCCTCCCCGTAGTTCGTCGCAGGATTTCCAAAGAGATGAGTATAATTCTGATTTTTTAATTGCCATACTGTATCGCCAGAGTCTTACTTTTATTTAAATTGTGCAATAGTTTCATGATAAAAGAAAAGTAGGACATTGTGTGAAAGAATTGATTTTTTGATGCAATTCAAGTAAATTTTTGCAATAAAAATGAAGTTTACTAAATATCTAATTTCTACCCACATTTTTAACTAAAACCTGACTTTGATAAATACAAAATCAGCATCAGTGAATTAGCTCTCAATTCCTTGGTAAAATAGGAATAATAATAAAAATGTTATATTGATTTAAAAAAAAGTAAGACTCTTCATGAAGTTCCTTCAAATCAATTAAGAATGACTTTGTGACATATTTAATAAATGAATTTGTCAAGTAAAAATATTCTAACATCTGTTAGTGTTTATTTTGTTGACAAGTGAATAACCCATAGCATCTCTGACGAATAAATGGAGGTGATATATGCGAGAGCTTAGTCACACATTACGATTCAGTAGAGGGGAATTCGATACTGAATTTCTAGAAAAGGATTGGAGAGAGTTCCAAATTGATATGGAGGACGGGAACCTCTTGAACATTGAAGAGCTCTTGACAGATTACTACTACGGATTTGTCAATATGAATGACATATTATCTACGTTCCCGCCTAGCGAGATAACTCATCTTATCCCTGGACAACATGACAACCTAATTAAGATCTATAGACGGTTAGCAGAAGAATTTCCAAAGTATTCGGAGGTTCTGTAATGGGACGATTAATGGAACTGGTAGATGGGTATTATGACGAAATCAAGACGAATTCTTTAGTTTCGAATAAGGAGTGGAAGGATCTAACACCTAGTGAACGGAATCAGTTAAGATATTTTGATATATGCGAATCTAATTATGATGAATTCAAACTAGCGAAATCTATAGGTAATGGATTCAAATTTAATTACGGTTGACGTTCGGACGGGTTACAGATAGAATTCACAGTCATGTGTAACCAGTTCAACCACAAACTAATCACAAACCCCGATGGAACTCAACGGTATATCACTGTAGAGTTTTCCGAGGAGGATTTCGCTTGGAAAAGAAAAATGTGGGAGAACCTGGAGATTGATTTTAAGACCGTAGTTAAGAAGCCGACCGACATAATACAATCTTTCTCAATGCTGGACGGTCAAATTATCGCTACAGAAGACGCATGGGGATTCAAACCATCATGGTCAAAAAGACCTATAATGAATACGCAATCAGAGAAACTATTTGATTCTACCGTTTGGAAACATTATATTCACAATAGAATACTAATACCCGTTAAGTCTTTTTTTGAATGGCAAGAGCAACCAAACGGAAAAAAACATAAGTATGAGATTACTTTCAAAAATACAGATTCTTTATTCGCTGGGATATGGGGAGTAGAGGACGGGAAACGTTGGATCACTATTTTGACTCAATCCGCAAATGAAAAGATGAAAACTATTCATAATTCAGGAGATAACAAACATAGACAACCCGTGTTAATGCGGAATGAATTTGCACGAAGTTGGATAGATCCTAAAATCTCAAATAGGAAAGATGTTACCGATATGATAACTCAATTCATGCCCGATGACACTACAGAACAGGATTTAGATCAAGAGCCGACCCTTTTCAGGTAATTATTTGTCTATTAAATTTCTACATAAAACAGTTGACGGAAATTAACATTGCGATACATTCAAAGGTGTAAACCCCCCAGAACCAGTTTCCGTCGAAAGTAGCTGATTCTGAAGGATTAAAACTTTTCCTAGTTCTAAATAGTTTTAACAATTATTTAGGATTAGGATTATCAAAGTTAAGAATTTTGTAGCGAAATCGACTAGCTTTTCTGGTTTAAGTCGTTTCAGCTCAGTTCTGAATTGAGAATCCATTTTTTACTCCCCCTTATACAATAAATTTGAGACCATCTCTTTTGTGGCCTTGGTGACATAGTCCGCTCTTATTTGAGGGAAAACTAGAATTTTTTTTATAATTCAAATTAATTTTAATGCCCAAGAAACCACACCACAAATGACTCGTTTCCTGAAATCCCGAAATTGTAGTTAATAAATTTTTTTTACGAAAGTCGGTTTAACTTGGCTCTACAAATGTCGCAAAAAATACCTGTTAGGTTGCCTGTGTAGGCAACTAGTTCTATTTTGTTGTAGAATATATTTTTAAGGTTTTTTTTGGAGTAGTCGGGGACGGAATGTAGCCCGCAATAAGACTGGAGCCGACCCTCCTCAATTAGATTGAAGAGGTGGGACTCTTTGCCGATTTTAAGTAAGTGGATTTCCAGAAAAATTTATTCAGATCCTAGATATATAAGCTTGGAGTCTTCTGTATTCTCAATAAATTTTCTATCTATTTCATGAACGCATTGTATACAAATTTTTCTGTTCGAATTCAATTGCGTTCTGAGAAAATCAATCAAATCAGATTTATAGAAATGTATTTTGTCCTTGGTTTTATCTACACTTATTTCTCTTCCACATAGTGCCTTGACTGGTAATGTACCAGATTCTTTTTCAGCCTTATTATCAAAAATATGGAGAACACCTAGCTGACTATTTTTATCTGGAGTTGTTACGTAATCTGGTATTATTTCACCCATAGTATACCTCTTTTATTTTGCCTGATTATATATCACCTAACGGCTCTGTCAACCATTAACAGAGCGACATAAGGCGACATACCACACATTCTGGGAAGTTAGGTTAAAAATTTCTCCAATTACATTTTTTTACAAGGTGTAGAATTGGAATGTCCCACTCATCACTAGTAACATCGGTTTTCCGACGGTTAAAATTTTCTATGAGCCTAGATAATGGCAATGGGTCGGATAACTGCCTAGAAGTATCCAATCTTTTCCTTTCCAGTTTCAAAATCATCTTTTGAATTATATCCTCATCATCATTTACTAGGGAAAAATTCGAGGCTGTCAATGTGCTAATTTTCCTGTTCCATTTCCCTTTTTCCGCTTCCCTGAAATAAGAATTGTTTTTGATTTTGAAACTTTGATAGGACATTCTATTCCTTTCCTGTTTTTCAAAATTTTTCCTACATAACCTATAAACAGATTTCCTCCAAGAGTTGGGGGAAACGTAAACCTCCTCCAGCTCATGGGTTAATACTCTGTTCTCTAAGTTGACTATAATAGATTTAATGATTTGATAATTGTAGTTCATTGGCTAAAATTAACTTACATAGTTCTATGATTTCTTCCTTAGTCTTAAATCGTTTCAATTCTTTTAGAGACCGATCCACGAGACACAAGTTTTCAAAGGAATGTTCACCTCCCATAGTTAGGGGAATAATGTGTTCTATTTCAATGTTATCATAATTGAGTTCCATTCCTGAAACATAACATTTAAAGCTTTGTTCATGTAGTAAGGTTCTTATATGTCCAGCTCTGAGTTTAAATTTTTCCATTTTAGTTTCCTTCCTTTATATTCGAATATATTAGATAATATAATTTTACATTCTTAACTTTGAATTTTATAACTTTCCTATATCTTTCTTTTCGTTCTATGATTTCAGCTATTCCATATTCACTCCATTTTCTAATGATGAATGATACCTCACGTTTATCTAATTCGAGTTCCCGAGATAATGAATCCACATCACACCATTTTCTAGTTTCTATTGTGTTATATATCCTGAATGCTCTGTGATTGTATTCGATTTCATTTTTCATTCTATCTTTTTCATTGAAAAATTTCCAGTAATAATCGTTCTGGAGTATTGCCGATCTATAATCTTTGTTATATTTTGATACGTCTTCCTCTTTGTATTGGTTTATAAGTTTTCTATTTTTAAGTTTAGTTCGTTCTTCTAATGTTAAAGGAACGTAGATAAAATCTGAAATTTGAAATTTTTTTGTTATTAAGTATGGTGAATAAAACTTATCTCCTTCACACACACTAGACCCAATTAGAAGCTCTCTCAAGTGTTCTGCAAACCTCACGTTAGAAAGAAAAGAGAACTCATCCATATACAATTTTGAGAGGCGTGGGGTTATATATTGATAAGCCTTAAAGCTTCCCTTAATAAGTGCGTTCTTTGCTTCAGCACTATTACTAGTGACACCTTGCTTAGTAATCCACCTTTCCCTAGACATATTGTATCTAGGATCATTACTTCGCTTCGAATGGTTCACAGATTTATGATTTTTATAATCCCACAAAAATTCATAACCTTGATCTGTCCAAAGAATTGCACTCTTAGGAATTTTGGATTCTAAATCTTTTTGAAGATAATAACTGTTAGCTAATGGTAAGGACTCATAGAATGTCCACTTGCCGACAACTCCAGTAGTATGGCACAAAATTCCCATTTGCTCTCCGTTTCTTACAGAATTGGAAAGATATATTGAACTTGTTCCAGTGTTATATCTTCTAGAACGGAAAGAGTTTGCTCTCAAACTTGAACTGAACAAAATCACTGAATCTGCTACGCAAACAGGGTTTTCCTTAGCTATTTCTTTATAACTTCCTTCCTTTGGAAGTGTGATTGGATTTTTCTTATAATGTTCATCTAGTTCCCGATACATTTGTTCCCTTAGTTTATCATTAAGTAGCGAACAAAAGATTTGAATTCGTCTTTTGAGTCTATAACTAGCCTTATACGGTAAATTTAACTTTCTGGAAATCTCGCTAGAAGTGTAAGACTTAGGGTAACTTAGAATTTGATTTTCTAGGATATATGAAAAATAGGATAGGGGTAATTTGAATCTATCTAAAGGGGTGTTAGCTGTTATACTAACCTGTTTGTAACAGTTACTACATCTTGCCATTGTAGGTCTGTTTTTGAATTTGTGGAAAACTAAATTGGGGTTAGGACAATTGCAGGACTTAGGAAATAATTTGGAAAGTATCGTTAAGGTTTTTGTGGCATAGATTTTGTCGAGTTCTGGAGAAGCTTTGAGGGGGTTTGTGTAATTTCTGAATGGTTTATTTTTGCGGGGTCTGAGGGAGCTTCTAAGTGGGTTAGTGTGTGCTAAAGACCTAGTGGGCCTTCGAGCAGTGGTTATACAATCCCTTCAAGTCGACTCCCGCAAAGATCAGAAGTTTTCTAAGCGCAAAACTTTTTATTATAATGTTACATCAATGTTCCATCTTCAGAATGAATTGGTTGTCTTGGAGTATCCTGCCAAATTGATTTGTTGGATTTCTAAAAATCTAGTTGGTAACTACTTTGATTTATCGCTACAATATGTTGATAGAGGTAAGCGAATTAAGGAATCAGTACACTTTTGAATTGATGATCAAATCTTTTATGGGTATTCAGAAAAATCTGAGTCTATCTTTGGGAATAAATATCTGCGTCTTAATTTTTTAACGAATAATTCGTATTAAATGGTCTTATTTAGTCGGGATTCCACCCATTTTTTATCCAGCACTTTTAATCTATTTTTCTTTAAGTTTTCTTTCACAATCCATTGGATCTGTTTATTCTTAATTTTTGCAATTTTTTCAAAACTGGATTTCCCTTCCTTTGGAAGAGAAACAATCGCAACACTCCATCCATACCCAAGTGTTTTTCGTAAGGATTTTTGGCTTTCCGATAGTTTTCCTTCGATCTTAGAAAAGGACATAGTAATCTGTTTAAGAATTTCTAATAACTCCAGGATAAAAGATTTTTCTATTAGGAGTTTTGGTTCACATAAGGCTGCCACAATAGCTCTTTTTTCTAAATCATTTCCATCCATCCAAAGTTTTAAGTTTTTCAGTATTTCTTGACTATTGTATCCTGTAATTTCCTGGATACCGATTGCAACAGATTCTCTAATTCTCCAGCTACTATGAGATGCATATTTTTTAATGGTAGAGAGTGTCTTTCTTATATTTTGATTGTTTGTTATACAAAATCCAACGATTCCACACATAACTACAAATTCTTCAGGAGAATTCTGCAAATCATCATAACAATAAGATAAACATTCAGATATATCCTTTGCAGATGCGGTTTTTGAAAATGAATAAAGAAGTTCCAAATTTCCCCGTGGCCCGGGCAGATGGGAATTCTTTAAGAGATATTCAATTTGTGCGGACATAAAGTCTGATTATGAATTGAATATTTTGAATCGAACCAAATCGAAAACCTATTTCAAATACTTCTGAAAAAATCCGAGGGCTCTCGATTCTGCTTCCTTTGGCGAAAAATTCCAAAGACGTTCGTGCCGATTGCATTCTGGAGACCAAAGAGATTTAGGCTCTCCTGCCTTTGCAAACAAATCTTTGGCATGATGGTAATCGACGTAATCATCCTTTGTGCAATGAAAGATAGCAATGGGCCTAGGACTAATGGATGCAATGTGATCTATGGGCCTTACCGAATCTATATCCATATTACCACGTAGATTTAACGCAAGTTTAACAACTGGAATGAGTGGGTAATAAGGAATTCCAAAATCACGTTTTGCCGATTCCACAAGGACATCGATCGCACTTCCATACCCACTGCTAAAAATACCGGCTTGGATTTCTGGATGTTCTGCCATTGCAATGATACTTGTCGCTGAACCCATAGAGAATCCAAAGATTCCTATTTTTTGGAAACCCTTCGATTTTAAAAAGTTTAGTGCTGCTTCTACATCCTTTTGTTCGTGAAATCCCATGGACGCAAATCCACCATGATTACGACGTAAACTAAGTAAAAGTAAATTATAACCAGTTTCATGTAGACTTTTTGCAAATCGAAGTCCTTCGTTCCTTTGTCCCCCGTGCCCATGGACCATGATAATGGAACGTTTGTTTTGTTTGGCGGGTATCCAGTAACTAACAAGGTTCAATTTGTCTGAGGTTTCAAATTGAACTTCTTCATATTCCAAACCTAATTCTTTCGGGCCTTGGCAATATACATGATGGTCTATCTTACAATTGACCTTAGGATATAGAACTAAACTTGAGAAATAATACGAAATGGCAAAGAGTAAAATGATTATGAAAATCAATCCCGAAATAGTGTATTTAATGGTTCGTTTCATGAGCACATAAAAAACAGGATAAATACAATTTCTGCAAGTAAAAAAAAGACAGTTCTGATTTTTGGAAAATATGGAATCTGCATTAACTGTTTTCTTTATTTGTTGTATGAGTGTTCTCAGTCCACTTTCCGGTGTTGACGAAGGGGAACTTCGAGGATGTCCTCCTTCACCTAACTGCGTTTCGAGTCAAAGTATGGAGTACAATTTTATTCATAAAGTAGATCCAATTACATATACTACATCCCGTCAGGTAGCCTATCAAAGAATTGCGAAGTATTTCCATGAATCAGAAAATATTTGGATTAAAGAAGAGAAGGAAGGGGAATACATTCGTGTAATTTTTTTTACAAAGGTTTTTCGATTTCCTGATCGAGTGGAAATATATTTTCCAGAAGATAAACAAGAAGCCCAAGTTCGCTCACAATCCATTTTGGGTCTTTGGGATATTTTTGCCAACCGAAGGAGAGTGAATCAGTTCCGAGAGTTACTTGCAAAAGAATAAAAAAAGAAAAATTTCTTTATAATTGTTTGATCAAAGATTTTAAATCATTAATGAGAGAAAAGGGAACGGGTTTAATTTCTTCAGCTAGTTTGATCGTATCTTCTATGGTGCGAGTGAGAACTTGTTTTTCTGCAGCGTAAGCGGCTTGTGGTAATTTGGACTTGTTTTTCTTAAAAATCGTTACTTTGTTATCAATGATTTCGATCATTTGGTTCAAATATTGAATCTTTTGGTCCATAACCAAAACTTGTAACACAGCATAAAGAAATGAGAAACCAATTTTTCAATCACGAGAGGAAAATCATCGTAGGGGATACAATGACAGATGAGTGCTGGGATTCTTTACTTCCTTCACCATTACAGTCTCTCTCTCCATTCCAGTGGACTCCTATTTCTGTGATTGAAAGAACGTGGAAGTATCTTTCCTCCGACGGCGTAACATCGGTTGTGGATCTAGGTTCGGGAGTTGGAAAGTTCTGCATTTATCTTTCGCTTCTATTTTCCGATTCCATTGATATATTCGGATTAGAAGATAGAGAAGAACTTCTTTCGGTTTCAGAAGGTCTAAAAAAACATTGGGGAGTATCTAGGGTTCAATTTCAAAAGGCAAATTTTTTAACCCATTTTCCTTATGGACATTCGCATTATTATTGTTTTAATCCTTTATATGAAACCATTAAAGGGAGTCATTCGATTGATTTAAAAAAGAATAAATCGGCAAATCAATTCTTAAAAGACCTACAAACTTTTAAAGAAATTCTTTTTTTACTAAAACCAAAATCAAAACTTATCACCTTTCATGGATTTGGTGGTAGTTTTTTGCCAGGATTTCGATTGGTTTTAAATGAAGAGATTTCTGGTGGGGAGTTCCAAGTTTGGGAAAAGGAAAATACCTAATCCCAAACTTGGAAATTGACAAAACATATAGTTTTAAGAAGTTTTTCTTTGTAAATGAGGTTTGGCAATAAAGAGATAAAGAATTCCGGAACAAATCACAACTAAGGATGTAAAAATCATTCCATAATTGATGTACCAGGGTTCTTCAGGTGTTCTCGGCCAAATCATATTCGCAACTGCTGTGATTCCGTAGAATAATGCCAAGGAGTTGATGAAAAATCCAAGTTTCCCTAAACGAAACGATCCCGATGGTTTCCATCCTTTGGATCTAGCATACAAAGCTGCAACAACTACCATCTGAAAGGCAACATAGATTCCCGCAGATGCAAAACTAATGATCGTTGTGACAGCATCTTGTAACCAGTGCCCTATACTTGCGATAACAATAGGAATGAGGCCCGTAACGATCAGAGCATTCACTGGAACTTTTCCAGATTTTGAAAGATGGTTTAGGTGTTTGCTTCCAAAGATCATCCCATCGCGTGCAAAGGAAAATAAAAGTCTACTGGCTGCTGCCTGTAAACTGAGAAGACAAGATAAAAAGGAAACCATGACCACTGCAATTACCATTCGGTATCCTGTTTGTCCCATCGCACCCATAAGGGTCGTTGTGACAGGATCAGGGTCTTCGCCTGAGATTGCTTTTTCTACATTGGGGAGGGCAAGGAGGAGCGCCAAACAAACAAAAGTGGCGGCCCCACCGCCAATGTAAATGGTCATACGCATTGATTTTGGTATCGCAGAACCGGCATTTGGTGTTTCTTCCGCAACATCACCGCAAGCTTCAAATCCATAATAACAAAACATCGCAGCTACTGAAGATGCAAGAAAGGCAGGAAAATAATTCATTCCTTCCCCAAAGGAAAAAGTATTCCAGAGAATGGATATTGAATTTACTTTTGCAAAAAATAAAAGGTAACCACCAACAGCAACAGCTCCGATTAGTTCACATAAAAAACCAAAAAAAGCAACCTGAGCAAGAAGTCTGGTCCCACTTAAATTGAGAACGGTAGAGATGATGATCATTGCGATTGCAATCCAAATAAAACCAGAATTACCAAACTCGATCCCGATGAGTTGACTTAGAAATGGAGCACCTCCTACGGCAACAGCTGCGACAGTAGTGAAGAGAGCCCAAGCATAGACCCATGCTGACATCCAAGCCCATCGTTCTCCCACCAAACGAAGAGACCACGGATAGATCCCTCCAGAGATTGGGTATTGTGAGACAATTTCACCAAATACCAAACAAACTAAAAATTGGCCAAAACCAACAAGGAGGTAGTTCCAAATCATGGGAGGTCCCCCTGCTTGGATGGCTAGGGCAAATACGGAATACACTCCCACAACGGGAGAAAGGTAAGTAAAACCAAGAGAAAAGTTTTCCCAAAAACTCATACTGCGTTCAAATTCAGATTTGAGTCCGAGTGCTGCTAGTTGTGCTGAATCCTGATCCAGAGATTTTTGGTCCATGAAAGATCCTTATAATTGATTATCGTTTCGATTCCAGGCCTTGTTTTATAACGAGGTCTGTTTTCTACAAACGATTTTGTTTTTCCATTGACGGATTGAATTTTCGGAACTATTATCCTTTCTGTTACGGAAACCAGATATGAAACAAACACTCATCTTAGCAACCATCCTTTCCCTTTCCCTCAGTTGCGCTAGTTCGCAAGCAAACGAAGGAGCATCTGAAGAACCAGGCCTTATGGACAAAATCATCGAAAAGGCAAATTCTGAAGAAGGCCAAAAAGCCATCCAAATGGGAAAGGAAAAACTCCAAGACCCGGCTACACAGGAAAAACTGAAAGGTTTGCTCTCTAAGGAAAAAAAGAAAAAAGAAATTCCTGGAGTTCCTACTCAGTAAGCACTCAGATCAAAATTTCATCACCCAACTTGCTCCGAGTTTGGAATGGAAGGGTGATTTCCACTGATTCAAAATGAATTAAATCTTCATTTCCCCTGAGCTTTTTTTTATTTCTTTTAATAAAGTTTTGTCCAGGCAGTCCATAAATACTTTAAATTATTCCAATATAGTGCAACTTCAGTGATTTGAATTTCCTTTTATTTTGATATTGAATGAAAACATAAATCAGCAGAAAAAAGTCGATCGAATTCGGTTTCAACTCATAACTGTAAGTTGGCTTCGGTAGGGATGGTAGGGGATGGTTTCATAAATAAATATCCTTGGGAATACTCAATCCCTAAAGTTTCAATCATATCTTGGATGGCGGGACGATCTACAAACTCAGCCACAACTTTTGCACCAATTCCTCTTGCCAGTTCCACGATCCCTTGTACAAGTAAGTAAGCAGTTTTATTTTCTGGTAAATTTCGAATGAACTGACCATCAATCTTTAAATAATCAGGGTCAAATTCCAATAAACGCGCCAAGTTTGAATATTGGACTCCGAAATCATCGATGGCAATTTGGCAACCAATGGTTTTTAAGTCTCGGATGGTAGAGAGACTATTCCTATTTTCAGAAAAACTTACATCTTCCAAAATTTCAAAAGTGACTCGGTTGGGATCAATTCGATAGTGGGAAAGTCTTGCTTCTACCCATTTGCTAAAACTTTTATATTCTAATTCTGATTCTGTGAGGTTGATGGAAAAATCGAAGGGTTTGTCAGAAAAGTAGTTCATTGATTCATCAATCATTTGTAAGCCAATCATACGAATGCTTCCGGTCACTTTTGCTAATTTTAAGAATACATCGGGAGTGAGAATGGCATCCCTATCTTTGATCCGAGCCAAACATTCAAATTTTCGAATTTGTTTTGTTTGGTTATCAATAATACCTTGAAAGTAGGGTATGATCTGTTTGTTCGTAATAGCTGTTTGAATTTTTTGACTGCGTTGGAAGTTTTGCAAATGATGGTCTGTGGAAAGATCTTCTGTGTATGAAACAAAATCAGACGAACTTTGTGTTTCTGCACGAAACAATGCTAATTTTGCTTTGTAATAACAATCCTCCCTGCCTGAAGCAGAAGAATACCGGCAGTCTAAGTGAAACCCAACGCCATCTAAAATCAAATCGTCTGATTTCAATAAAAGGCGAAAACTTCTAATCTTTTCTACTAACGCTTGTTCGGATAAATTAGAGAGTACTGCGATTTCATCTGAATAGATATGAAAAACCTTTTCTTCATTCTGTAAGTGAACCGAAAGCAGTTGTAACAATTTTCTAAATAATTTTCTGTAAACTTCAATTCCAAAGGTTTTGATGATGTTCGGAAAACTGACAATTTTTATCAGTATCATCGAATGTTCGTTTGCCGGAGACCTTTCTGTTTTTAACTGTTGGACTAAAGATTCGAAATTAGGATATTTTGAATCTCTATGAAAGTAAAGGGTATCGGCGAGTTCTTTGTTTTTTTCTTCAAGGGATTTTTCTTGGAAATAAGCATCAATGGCCTGTTTGATGGTGAGTTCTAAGTCATGTGCATCCCAAGGTTTGGAAAGGTACCGGTAGAGACAACCGTGGTTGAGTGCGTTTCCAATGGCCTGTGCAGGAGCTTGGCCTGTGAGCATAATTTTTTTGGTTCGTGGATGAGTTTCCTGCATCTCGATGAGAAATTCGTCTCCTTTTTGGCCAGGCATCACGTGGTCGCAGATGACGACAGCTAGGTCTGCGGAACTTCCCTCAATTTCTTTCATTATTTCCTTTGCCGTTTCCGCACTTTCCGCAGTTTCAATGGTGAAATTAGATCCAAAGACTTTTTTCAATTGTTCCTTTAGATTCCAAAGGATGAAGAATTCATCATCAATGCATAAGATATAGGGTTTTTCGTTCAAAGGGGTACCTGGAGAAGAGTCTTAAATAATTGTGATCTTTCAGAATATGCAAGAAATATTTGATGTTGACATTTTCTTTCAATTGTATCTAATCATCCCGGTTCCCAAGTCGCTTGGGTGCGTGCAATTGGTTTTACGAGGACAGGAATGATTTCTAAGAAAATTTATGTGGGAAATTTAAAATTTACCCTTAAGGAAGAAAATATACGCCAGATATTCTCCGTTTACGGAGTGATTCAAGATCTGAAAATGATTCATGACAGGGAAACTGGAAATTTTAGAGGGTTTGCTTTCATCACTTATGCCAATCCAGAAGAAGCAGAAGAAGCCGTCACCCAAATGAACGGCCAGCCTGTCGATGGAAGGAACCTGAAAGTGACTTTTGCCGAGGATAAAAGAAAAGAAAAACAGAACTAAAATTCACTTTTCCGGGATGGCCCATCCCGTAAAGAAGGAGGATGACTCCATCCTCCTCTCTCGTCCATAAATTAGAAGATTATAAACCAAGCCCTTGGCTCACTCCCGAAGTTGATCTTCGATTTGAACTGGATCTGAACCAGACAGTTGTCAGAGCCGATTATCAGGTAGTCCTAGCATCGGAATCGATTCAGCCAATATTTTTAAATGGTGAGTCTATAGAATTTTTATCTCTCCGGATTGATGGAGCCATTGTTGATCCGGGTGATTATCAAGTTTCATCGTCTGGAATTTTAATTCCAAACCCACCTAAACCATCCTTTCGTCTGACAATAGAGAACCGGATTTCTCCTGCAGGGAATACATCTTTAGAAGGATTGTACAAATCGGGATCTATGTTGTGCACGCAAAATGAACCTGAAGGTTTTCGTAAAATTGTTTATTCCATCGATCGACCAGATAATATGATGCGTTTTCGTGTTACCATTTCTGGCGAAGTTTCGCTTTTTCCAGTCATGTTATCGAATGGGAATTTGTTAGACGAAAGAGTCATGGGAGGAAAACGAGAAGTCCTCTGGGAAGATCCTTTTCCAAAACCATCTTATTTATTTGCCCTCGTTGCCGGGGAACTAGTGGAAACCAAAGATTTTTTTACCACTCGTTCAGGGCGAAAAATTACTCTAAAGATCTTTGTGGAAAAAGGAAATGAGGAAAAGGTAAGTTTTGCATTTGATTCATTAAAAAAAGCAATGCGATGGGATGAGGACACCTTCGGTTTAGAGTATGACTTGGATTTGTTTATGATTGTCGCTGTAGAAGATTTTAATATGGGGGCAATGGAAAACAAAGGTCTTAATTTATTTAACGCCAAACTCGTGCTTGCTGATAAAAAATCGGCAACTGATGAAAGTTTTGAAGCCATTCTTGCTGTGATTGCCCATGAATACTTTCATAACTGGACGGGAAACCGTGTAACGCTCAGAAATTGGTTTAATCTAACCTTAAAGGAAGGACTTACTGTTTTTCGAGACCAATGGTTTACGGAAGATATGACAGACCCTGCAGTGAAACGGATTAAAGATGTTCTGTTTTTAAAAGAATTTCAGTTTCCGGAAGACCAGGGTCCCATGTCACACCCCATTCTTCCCAAATCTTATAAAGAAATGAATAATTTTTATACTGTTACTGTATATGAAAAAGGAGCGGAAGTCATTCGGTTGGTTTCGGAACTGATAGGGAGAGATAAATTCAAAAAAGGTTTACAACACTATCTGTCAAAATATGACGGACAAGGTGTTACCTTTGAAGAGTTTATTTCCTCTATGGAAGAGGTAACAGGCGGGCCCATTCCTTATTTACGAAATTGGTACCACCGCAGTGGTACTCCTTTACTTTCTGTTAAAGAACATTATGCTAAGGATTCCAATGAATGGATCTTAGATATTACCGATACAGGTTCCGGAGAATATCCGTTAGTTTTTTCAAATTCACTTGCAGTTTTTGATAGAAAAGGAACGATCCTAAAAGAGGAAAAGAGGCTGATGAGTGGTGCACATGACCAAATCCGTTTTTCTGCCTTAGATGAAAATGGAACGAAGCCCATTATCTCTTTATTTCGATCTTTATCTAGTCCAATTCGTTTGGATTACAATCAAACAGAGGAAGAAAAACAAATTTTGGCAAAGGTTGAAACCGATGGGGTCTCTCGTTTTTTTGCGTTTCAAAATTTGATCTTTGATTGGTTTCGAAAGTCTTTAGAATCTGGTTTGGAAGAAAAATTTTCCATTATTTTGGAAACCATTGCGGATTCTTTTGAAAGGAATTGGGATAAAACATATCATAGTTTTTATCTATCTTTTCCTGGCCTAACACAGATTAGTGAAAATATAGGTTGTTACGAATTCCAAAAAATCCAAAAATTAAGAATTTTTGCAATTCAAACCATATCAACGACTTTTTCAAATCAGTTCCAGACCATTTTTGAAGAAAATCGGAAAACCATTCCTGTCCAATCAAAGGAAGAAATTGGTAAAAGGAGATTAAAGAATATTTGTTTGTATTACCTTCTTTACCATCCTTCTAAAAGATTTGAACGTTTAGCTGTGGCGGAACAAAGAGAAGCAAAACATATGAGCGAAGAAGTTTCGGCTATGAAATTTCTTTTAGAAGTTGATTCAATTGAAAAAGATAAGTCAGTTCAATTGTTCTTTGAAAAATGGAAACACGATAATTTGGTTTTGGATGTTTGGTTTGCTGCCCAGGTAGGAACGGGTGAAAATCGTTTAGGAATAGCAAAACAGTTAGAAAATCATCCGCAGTTTAACATTCGTAATCCGAATAAAGTTCGTTCTTTGTATTTTAGTTTAGCAAGGAATCCTTTGACTTTTCATAAAGAAGATGGAAGTGGGTATTCTTTTATCGCGGAACGAATCAAAACTTTAAATGAAATTAACCCTCAGATGGCTGCGGCCCTTACCAAATTATATTCACCAGTTTCTAAACAAAAGGGAGAACTTCCTGAAATTGCCAAAAGGGAATTAGAGACCCTATCATCTCTCCCCAATCTTTCTAAGGAATTGGGAGAGATAGTCGGAACCATACTCACATCTCTTTAAACATACATCGATTTGATCAGGTCTTTGTATTTATCATGGATGACATTCCGTTTCATTTTGAAAAGGTTTGTCAATTCATCACCTACTTCCATGGCCTTTGGTAAAAAACGGAAGTCTGTGAGTTTTTCAAAAGATTTGAATCCATTTTCCGAAGAGATTTGTTTTTTCACGATATTTTGGTAATAAAGACGAATCTCTTTATTTTGGTTTAAGTCTTCACCTTCTTTTGGGTTTAGACCAGCTTCTTTCATACGTTCTTTGTCGGGCCAAATGAGTGCTGTAAGTGATTTTTGGTCCTGGCCAACCACAATCACTTGGTTGATGAGGGCATTTTCTAATAATAAATTTTCGATTGGAACTGGCTCGACGTTTTCTCCACCTAATAGAACAATGGTGTCTTTCACTCGACCTCTGACAGACAAGGTATCATTAAAAGAAATAAAACCTAGATCTCCTGTGTTCATCCACCCGTCTTGGATGGCCTTGGATGTGGCTTCCTCGTTTTTATAATATCCTTTCATTACTTGTGGGCCTTTGATATGAATGATCCCCATTTTTCCTTTGGGGACAGATTCTCCTTGGTCATTCACTACTTTAACAATCGTTCCTTCAGGCCATTTTCCAACAGAACCTTGGACAACATTCCCCACAGACCGAACCGAAATGATCGGAGCACATTCGGTCATTCCGTATCCTTCATATACTGGAATTCCGATGACATTAAAAAATTCATCAACATGAGCGGGTAGTGCTCCACCACCGGAAATTGTTCCTGTTAGGTGGCCTCCTAAAACGTCTCGTATTTTAGAAAACACAAGTCCATCCAATACTTTGGAAAGTAAAAATAAATTTAAAACATAACCAAGGGAAACAGCTGTGTTTTTCGCTCTCTCAAAAGGAGATTCTTCTTTCGTTTGTAGTTTGTTCCCAGCTAGGTAGTCTTGCCCATCTTTGAATTTTTTACAAATATCATAAGCAAAATCAAAAAGTTTACGTTTGTTTTCTGGTGCTTTTTCTAACTTTTGTTTGATGCCTTGATATAAATTTTCCCATAACCTTGGAGCAGAAGCCATAAAACTTGGTTTTATCTTTTGAAAATCATCTCGTAAGTCACGGATATTTGTATAAGCGATGGATGCCCCTTCCGCAATGATTGCATAGTCGATGGCTCGTTCAAAGATATGCCAAACGGGGAGAATGGAAAGTGTTCTATCGGAACTTTTGAGCCCGACTCTTGGTGGAACTTTGACCACATTGTACACCATATTTTGGTGAGTGAGCATAACCCCTTTGGGCATGCCGGTTGTTCCAGAGGTATAGATGATGGTAAAAAGATCGTCTGGTTTTACTTGTTTCGAACGAAGTTCCAAGGAGGGTAAATTTTTCCTCAAAGTTTCACCTTCATTAATGAGCGTTTCCATCGAAACAGCAAGTGTGTCCTTGGAACGAAATCCAGGGTCTAAAATAATTACCTTTTCTACTTTTGTATTGGAAAGAATTGGTTTTAAAGAATCGTATAACTTTTCATGTTCAACAAAACAATACTTACTTTCAGAGTGGCTAAGGATGTATTCAATTTCTTGTGGAGTGGAATCTGAGCCTCTTGGAACATTGATGGCTCCGTTTAACAGAGTGGCGATATCTGCAATCGCCCATTCGGTTCTGTTGTCAGCCATAAGTCCAATCCGATCACCCGGTTGGATACCCATCTGTAAAAGCGAAAGGGCAAGGTTTTCTGCCTTATGAAAGATATCCGAAAATGTACGACTGATAAAGTTTTTTCCCACATCCTTTCCAAAGAACATTTCTTTGGAGCCATAAGCTCTATTGGCATAATAAAAAACATCATTCAGCGTCGTAAAATTTTTCATTGATCGTATCAGTCTCCGTAGGAGCTGAATATCATTGTTTTTTTTGTTTATTCAAGTAATATTTTCTTTTATGAGAAATCCCATTTGGGGATTCAAAAAAACGATCAAAGAGAGGATCAATATTCATTTTTTCGATTAATTCAAAATCGTAGAGCAATGCTTGGTGGGTCCAAAGATTTCCCTCTTGGTCTCGGTTTGTAGCAAAGGAAGCTCTTCCCAATTTATAATACACAACAGGCAAAAATTCTTTTTCTCCACCCAATATTTGTGCTCGTTTTAAGTTTGTATAGGCATCTTCCCATCGGCCAAGGCTTAGTTCACACGATCCACGATAGTAAAAGAGGAAAAACCGAGGATATGCGGTAAGCCGACGGCTATTGAGTTTTTCTAAACTAACTAAACAAGAATTTGGATCTTTATCCATAAATTGTGAATAGGCTAGATTAAGTAAAATTTCAGGACTAATTTCTCCATGTGTTTTTTTATAAATTTCAGATGTTTTTAGATAACTATCTTTTGCTGTTTTGTAATCACCAAGGACATAGAGATAATAATAGGACTTATAAATTAAAACGTCTAGAGAATCGGACTCGCAAGCACGATATGAAAAAAACTCATCAAGAGTTTTAGTAAAAGATGGAAAGTCTCTTTCTGAGTATTCGATGTTAGCAATTTTTTTTAATAAGGCACAAGTGCGAGATGTTCCGTTGGATACCTCTTTTTTGTATTCTCTCAACGACTTTCGGTATGCTCTTAGAGCTTCTTGGTATTTTTGATTGGCTTCCAGTTGGATTGCTTCTCTTTCTTCTTTTTCTCCTACACCTTCACAATAGGATTCTTTGTTCCCTTCATAATAACAAATCCGTTCGCGAAATCCATTTTCATTGGAATCATATTCAACCCGTACCAATTGGCAATTTTTAAAGTACCACCATTCGTCCATTCCACCAAAATCATTTTTATCTTTAGTGATTTCTTTTGGACAACCACTTTGTGCATAATAGGTAAAACTATCTTTTTTCCCATTTTTGGTTTCATCTTCTTCTGTGAGAAACATTTGTCCTTTGGAATCGAAATAATCCCAACGATAAGGAAAAAATTCTTCATCGTTCAAAAAGAAAGATAGTTTTAATAAGGAACTTCCTTCCTTCCAGCCAGAAAAGCAGGAAAAAGATAGTTTCCCACTTAAAAAATTTTGTGCTGGATCTCCATAAAGATCTGTTAGGTGGGAACGGATGTCCTGTTTGAATCTTGGATAGGGGTAATTTGTATGGTATTTGTCTAAATACTTTTGACAGAACCAAAAAATTTCATGATTTAATGATTCTTTGTGTAAAACAATTGGAAGGTCCGTACCAAATCGAAAACTAAAACGTTTGGGGCTATGGTCCGAAATTTCAAATTTCTCTTTTGTGTTTTGAACGGCTTTCCAATATTCCTCTAAGAGACCAGCTCGAAGAGGACTTGAAAATGAAATAAGGGATGTAAGAAGGAAAAAGAAAAATCTCAAGATTTACTTTTTAAATACAAATCATATAGAACAGGATTTTCGTATGGATTTCCCACCTTGCGGATAGAGAAGAGTTGTAGAAGGGGAGGTCCATTTTCCAAATAAAAGGCCCCATGTTCATTGTTATAACGAATCACCCCAGTATGTTGGGTTAGGTTTCCACCTTTGGCAACCGTGTGTTCAATGATGTCTTCTTCAAAAAGATCTTTGTCGTATTTATCTTTGAGGCCTGTGAAACTATTTACAATATAATTATCTTCATTCGAAATTGGTTGTCCAAACTTCAGAAGTTTTCCGTCGAGGGTTAAACTAAAGCCTTTCTGGGTGAATTCTTTTTCTTGTTTGTCCCAAACGCGGAACCGAATCGTAAATGCCATAACTGAACCCAAATTAAGGCAACCGAAGTCCTTTCCAAGGAAAATTCAAAAAAAAATCGATGGTCAATGGGAGAATTCGAAGGATTCTATGCCCCATGAAGGTCATTTCGATATCCAATATCAAAGGGGGGAGTGGAAAGTCTACTACAGCTGCTCACTTAGCATGTGCCCTTGCCAGACGGGGCAAAACTTTGGTCATCGACATGGACATGCAGGGGGATTTGACGGACTTTTGTCTGCCTGACTTGGACCTTGCCCAATTGGATGAATCCAATGTGATGAGTGTTCTCCTTGGAATGAAGAGGATAACCGATTGTATTCGAGAAACTAAAACATTCGATGTGTTGCCATCCACACTTAGTTTAGCAAAACTCACCAAATACAATCCTGATGCAACGAGCCTTTGCCTTCAATTCAAACGAGCATTAGAAGAAGTACGAAACAAATATAAATTTGTGGTCATCGATACACCGGGTTCTGCCAAACATGAACTCACCACTGCCATTTATAATTCAGAACTGATTTTGATTCCGGTGACTCCGAGTAAGTGGACCATCCGAGCTGTAAATTTGCTTCTTGATGAAATTTCGCAAACAGAAACTATCTTTAGCCAAAAGAAAAAAATTGCATTTGTTCCTTCCTGGTTTGGACCTTCTAAAAAACACAGAGACTTGCTGGACAAACTAAAGCAAATCGAAGAAATTCCTTCGCTTTGCGAAATTCCTAAATCAGAAACCATCAAAACGAAAACAGAAAAACAAGAACCGCTAAAAAAAGATAGCAATGCTTGGCATGCCTTTGATGTGTTAGCTGACGAATCCATTGCTCTTGTTGATCCAGAGAATTCGATTCTTTCTATGAAACCTTAATTGGAGACGAGGACGGTTTCAGAGACACAACTAAAGTTATTTAGTTTCTTTTGGATGTGATTTAGAAGATTGGTTTCTTTTTCTTTCTTCAGCAATCCCTTGGATGTGTTTTGCAAAATCTGGGTGATGTTTTAAAATTTCATTAAACCGATCTTTTCCCAAAGTATACACATCACAATAAGATCCCGCTCGAATCGTTGCCGTTCGTAACGAATCATCAATCAAACTCATCTCTCCAAAAAAAGAACCGGAGTTGAGTGTTGCGAGTAATTCGCCAGAATTCTCTTTGATGACTTCTACATGCCCTTTTGATAAAAAGTACATATTGTGCGGAACATCACCTTCTCTAAAGATGACATCACCTTTCATATAGAATGATGGTTTTAGTTCTAATACTACTTCTCTTTTTAGTTCTTCTGGTGCATTTTTGAAAAATGGGACCACAGAAATCAAATGATTATGCAAAAACATGGAAACATCAATTTTTATTCCCGATGGCAGTTGGTTCCAGATTTCGGTTTCATCGATTCCATGTTTGTTTTCCCAAAGATTTACATAGTAGGAACGAATGCGGTTCGCAAGATTAGGTGGTAATTTTTTATATTTAATAAAACTATCAATTGTATTTAACTTTTCTTGGAAAGTGACCCGTGAAATATCTAAATTGGAAAGTAAAGTAGCAATATTACCAATGACATATCCATAAATACCTACACCTAAAATCATCACCCCCATTGTATAAATGGTTTGGCTGTTTGTCACTGGCGTGATGTCCCCATACCCAATGGTTGTGAGTGTCGTCACAGACCAATACAAAGCACGGATGTATCGAGTGGTGATGTCTTTGTCAGGTAAAAAATCCGGTCCTAGGTGGATCCACCCGCAAGCCACCCAATGCGCAAAAAGACTTGTCCAATAAACGAAAAAAATCAACCGAAAGGTCATGGGATTAATGACTTCGACCAGTTTGAAACGGTCATCGGAATCAGCTCCTAATGCCAAAAGACGAAGTGACTTAAAAAGTTCAAATACTCGAACTGATCGGAGGAGTCGTAGAATTTTTAAACTATCGGTAACTCCGAAATACTGGAAAAAAAATCCTCCAAAAAGGTCGAACGGAAAGGCAGATAAAAAATCAATGAGAAACCAAGAGCGTAAATACGTTTTTGTTACTATCTTTCTATTATGAATGAGGAGTCTGTCTTTTAAAATTGCTGTGTTAAAATTTAAGATTACATCAATTCCAAATACAATTTGGATCGCCCTTTCAAAGTAGTTCACACCGGCGGATAGTTTATAATGAAAAACCAAACGAACGGGGACTTCTATGGCAAAGTAGGTTATACAGACAAATACAAATAGATCCCAGATTCGTTTGTATGGGGAATTTGGATGGATCATAGTTTCATTATCGACATGGATAAGTTTTATATTTGCCTTCTTTTTAAGAAAAATAATCCTGAAAGGAAAAGAGGTGATTATGTTCGGTGGAGCGGGCGGAAACAAGTTTGATATGCTCAAACAGATGAAAAAAATGCGATCGCAGGTGAAAACCATGGAAAAGGAACTTGCCGGTCTAAATTTCGTAGGAATTTCAAAAAACAAACTTCTCTCTGTGACTTTGGACGGAAAGTTCCAAATGAAATCCATTCAGATTGAAGATGAACTGCTTGATAAAAAAGATAAGAATCTATTAGAAAAGTCCATTCAAGAAGCTTATACGAAGGCCTTGCTGGATGCCCAAGCTGGAGCCGCAAAACAAATGCAGGCCATGGGTGGATTTCCAGGACTTGGAATGTAAACGATTTCGGAACGGTATAAAAAAAGCCTACATTGCGTATGTAGGCTTTTATGAAAAAAAAAGGGACATTCTGTCCCTTTTTTTTATGTCCAGACTTGATTAGCTTGCGGGAACGATTTCCACTTCCACACGTCGGTTGGATCCATCTTTAGGATCAACACCTTTCAACGGTGTCGAAGAACCAAGTCCTTCTATGGTTCCAATTCGTTTGTTTTCCACCCCGTTGCTAGTGAGTGCATTTTTTGCAGTCACGGCTCGGTCCTTCGAAAGACTGAGGTTGAGATCTTCTGAGCCGGTTTTGTTGGCATGGCCAGAGATATTGATTTTGGTTTCTGGATAAGCCGCAAGTGCTTCGGCCAACTTATCAATATTTTCTTTTCCTTTTCCTTTGAGGTCAGCTTTTCCATCTTCGAAAGCAATCCCTCCATCCATCGTCGCAGTAAGAGCAACTGTTTCTCCACCTCTTTCACTTTTAGTAAGAGTGATTCCTTGTTTTTTCATCTCTTCTGCCATGTTTTCGTACATAGTATTGAGATAAAAACCAGTTCCAAGCCCAGCCAAACAACCCGCACCTAAACCAACAATTTTACCTTTGTTTTGTGGCTTTTTCTTTTCCATTGCCAATGATTCTTTGATTTGTCTTTGGAAATCATTCTTTTTGTTTTTGGTATCTTTTTTACGTTGTGCTTCATCATAAACCGCACCAAGCGCAAGACCAACACCGCAACCAATGGAAGTACTAAGGATGAGTCTTTTTGTATTGTCAGATAATCCACAAGAGATTGTGGAAAGTAATGATAGGGAAAGAATTCCTGAGATGATTTGTTTCAAAGTGATTGTCCTCGCTTACACTCGCTAAGTATAAGGACAAAGTTTGAAGAAATCCTCCTTGTTTGCAAGGAGGATTTCCGTTTCTTTTTCGATCGGATTAGTATCTGTCCGTGAGGAGTTTTACTACGGATTCCGGTCGTAGGTTTGCTTGGGCAAGCATTGCCACTCCTGATTTGGTAAGGATTTGGTTTTTCGAATACTCAACCATTTCCGTGGCCATATCAGCATCCCTTACTTGCGATTCAGAGGAAACAATGTTCACGTAGTTGTTACTCAGTGATTTCAATGTTAAATCCAATCGGTTGTAATAGGCTCCGAGGTCTGATCTTAGACGATTCACCTTGGTGATGGCATCATCCAAAACTTGGAGTGAGTCGGAAGCTTTGTTTGGGGTAGAAAGGGTCAACTTGTTTCCAGCTTGTTTCAGTTTGAGAGAAGAACTTGTCATCGTATTGATATAAAGTTCAATTTTCTCTGAACCATTTGTACCCACTTGTAAAGTCATTGGATTTTTGGAAGAACGAGAAAATCTTCCATCCAATGGTTTGATTTTGTTAAACTCTGCAGAAGTTCCGATTCGTTCCACTTCTTCGACAAGTTGAGATACTTCTAACTGGACAAGTTTCCTGTCTTCGTTCGAATAAATCCCGTTTGACGACTGAACGGAAAGTTCACGTAACCTCTGTAAGATTGAGTTTACTTGGTCTAAAGATCCTTCAGTGACTTGAAGAAACGACATACCATCCTGGGTATTTCGTTCTGCTTGGCTAAGTCCCCGAATTTGTGATCTTAATTTTTCGGACACAGCGAATCCAAGAGAATCATCCCCTGGTCTGTTGATTCGCATACCCGTTGCTAGGTGCTCCATGGACTTGTCCATGTCACGACCGGTATTCGTGAGCGCTCGTTTTGCAACAAGCGCACTGATGTTGTGATTGATAATCATTGTCACACCCTCCTGTGTGTCC
Source organism: Leptospira meyeri (assembly GCF_004368965.1). NCBI lineage: Bacteria > Pseudomonadati > Spirochaetota > Leptospiria > Leptospirales > Leptospiraceae > Leptospira > Leptospira meyeri. The sequence continues at coordinate 339,235 of NZ_SORO01000001.1, forward strand.
ATGACCCGCCTGTTTCCCTACATGCGGAGAAAAGTAAAAACCACTGCCCAGGAGTCCGTTTCCATCGGGAAGAGAAGGGGTTGCCTGCCCTTGGTTCTTCCGTGAATTTTGCCTTTCCAGATGATTCTATACCAAAAAACTAAGGTCTGTAAAGAAGATTTAAGGACAAGAGGAGTCAGAAATTGAAAATCTACACCAAATTTGGCGATGGTGGTCAGACCTACCTTGCCTCCGGAATCAAAGTTTCCAAAACAGATCCAAGAGTGGATCTTTATGGAAGTTGTGATGAATTGAATAGTACCCTTGGCCTTGCGTTATCCTTTGCCAAAGACCTTCGTTTAGAGTCGCACTTTCTTGAGTATTTAAAGAGCATTCAAAGTTTTCTTTTTGAAATTGGATCGGAACTTGCAGGATATGTGCCAAGGGATTCAAAAGAGGGAACAGTGGTTCACGCATCTGATGTTGAAAGTTTGGAAAAAGAAATAGATCGTTTGATGGAAGTTCTTCCAGAGATTAAATTTTTTATTCTTCCAGGAGGATCTTCGATGGCAAGTGCTCTCCATATCGCTCGTACGATTTGTAGACGTTTAGAAAGAGACTTACTTGTTTTTATTGAATCTGGAGGAGAAATCCATTCCGATTTACGAATTTATCTTAATCGTCTTTCTGATTATTTATTTGCAGCAGCACGTTTTGTGAATCATGCACTAGGACAAGAGGAAACCATTTGGAAAAGCAGGACCAAATAGAATCACACAAACACCCCAAGGGAATCACTCCACTTTTTCTCACTGAAATGTGGGAAAGGCTCAGTTACTACGGAATGAGGGCCCTCCTGGTTTTGTATTTAGTAAAGTCGCTTGGATTTTCTGATGCAGACGCCGGGGCTGTGTACGCATTTTATACTAGTTTTGTTTATCTAACGCCTGTTCTTGGTGGATATCTAACAGACAGGTTCCTCAGTTATCAATTTTCTATTTATTTAGGAAGTTTTTTAATGTTATGTGGTCATATTTCTTTGGCTTTTTCTGATTTGTCTTTTTTTTATTTTGGTCTTGTTCTGTTAGCTTTAGGAAATGGATTTTTTAAACCCAATATGTCTACCATCTTTGGAAGGTTGTACAATGAAAAGTCTGGTTTACGAGACAGTGGGTTTACCATTTTTTATATGGGAATTAATTTAGGTGGTCTTATCGGTCCTATCATTTGTGGCAGTTTAGGGGAACAAGTGGATTGGCATTTGGGTTTTTTATCCGCAGGTGTTGGTATGGGTATTGGAATGATCGTATTTTATTTTGGAAGTAAACGATTGCCGAATACCATTTGGAAAAAAGGAAACGATCTTTCATTGCCATCTAATGCGGGTTTGTCGGATCATCAAACCAAACCAAAAATTTTACTGATAGTTCTTCTTTCTTTTTTCAGCATATTCTTTTGGATGGCTTTTGAACAAATGGGGTCCTCTCTTAATTTATTTGCTCTTCGTAATACGGATCGGTCTATTTTGGGTGTAGAGATTCCTGCCTCCGTTTTACAATCCATCAATCCTTTGTTTATCCTACTTTTTGGACCTCTTGTTTCGATCCTGTGGACTTCTCTTGCAAAAAAAAACAGGAACCCAAATCCTGTTTTGAAATTTGTACTGAGTTTGGTTTTACTTGGAATTGGATTTCTTGTGATGGTTTTGGCGGCAAAAAATGCGGAAACGGGAATTTCTGTTTCGATTCTTTTTTTGGTATTTGTGTATTTTTGGAATACGTTGAGCGAACTTTGTCTTTCCCCTGTGGGTTTGTCCTTTGTCAGCCAAATGGCTCCGGTTCAATATGCATCCGTTCTTATGGGAATTTGGTTTTTGTCCAATGCCTTTGGGCATTATGCAGCAGGAATTTTATCAGGTTACCAAAACCAATGGGGTAGTATGACCATTTTTTACGGTTTTTTTGTCCTATGTTCTTGGTCGGGTGCTATTTTGTTATACGGAATCTATGTCTGGAGAAAAAAGTCAATCTTGCACCTGTTAGCAGGTAGTGCAAAAAACGAATCCACCTCTTCCGACTTCAATCGGATTTAAATTTCAGAAAGGGATGAACAAAAAATCTAACCCTTGGTTTCTAAAACCAAGGCTTCTATTTCTTCGAATTTTTCTTCCCCTGCAAGTTGGATCACTTGTTCCGCAAGAAGTTTTGCTTTCCAAGTAGAAATCTCTTGTACTTTTTCGCCCACTTCTCTCATCAGTGGTAAAGCAGAACTCAAATCCCGAAACCCAAGGCCAATGAGGACTGCAGTAAACATTGGATCACTTCCAATTTCTCCACAGATGCTTATGGGTTTCTTTTGGGAATTGGCCACGTCTGCTATGTTTTTTAATAACAACAAAAAGACTACCTGCCAAGGATTGTATAAGTCTCCCACCAAATGATTGTTACGTTCAACTGCGAGTAAATATTGTAAAAGATCATTGGTTCCCACGCTATAAAAATCAACATGATTCCCAAGAAAAGGTAAGTTTAAAGCACAAGCAGGTGTTTCCACCATAATCCCAAGTGGAATTTTTTTTGTGATCACAAGTCCTGTTTGTTTTAGTTCTTCCAGACATTCTGCAAACAAAACTTTGGTTTGTAAAATTTCGGATCGAGTGGTTATCATCGGTAACATGATTCGCATGGTTCCGAATTCACTGGCGCGAAGAAGTGCCTTGAGTTGTTCTTTAAAAAAATGAGGGTGGCGGAGGAGGTAACGAATGCCTCTATTTCCAAGAAACGGATTTTCTTCTTCGTATCCATTTTCCATTTTATCGGCACCAATGTCCCAAACTCGAAACGTTACGGGACGACCTACCATTTTCAGTAGAATTCGTTTATAAACTGCAAATTGTTCATCCTCTGTGGGTTTGAATTCTACGTATCGAATGAATAAAATTTCCGTTCGAACAAGACCAATCCCATCTGCTCCTTGTTCAAAAGCTAAATCTACTTCGTCTTCGGAATCTATATTGGCACGAAGGGAAAACTTTTTTCCATCTCTCGTTTTGATTTCCTTTGGGCCGTCACTCACTTCACGAACAGGTTGGACTTTATGGATATCACTTTTGATTCCAGCAAGTTTGATTTCATCGAGGCCAGGAGATCTGTTGAGAATTCCTTTGGTAGCATCTAATAAAATATAATCATCGTCTTCTACGTGTGATGTGATATTTTTTAAACCAACGATTGTTGGGATTCCATAATTTCTTGCGATGATGGCCGTGTGACCTGTTTTTCCTCCGAAGTCAGTAGCGATTCCCCGAAGCCGACATTTCCCCAGTTGGATCATCTCCGAAGGAGTGATTTCTTTAGCAATTAGGATGACATCATCGGGAATTTTTGTTTGGTCACTGGCTTTATCCGGATAGAGGTTGGATTCGATTCTTTTTCCAATGTCTAGAATATGATCGGCCCGTTCCCGGAAAAATTCATCCGGAATCGATTGGAATTCATCATATAAGGAGCTAACGGCTGTTTCAAGAGCAAGACCCGCCGATTCGTTGTTTTGTGCTATCCTTTCGAAAACGCGAGCTCGAAAGAGTGGGTCGTTGAGAAAAACGATTTGGGATTCTAAAATTTCGGAAAGTTCTCGGTTCGACTTCGACTTTTGGACAAGGTCCGCTAGATCTTCCTCTGTTTTGGTTAGTCCTTTTTTTAAGAGTTCAACCTCTTCTTTGATTTCATCGGGAGAAAGATCGGTTCGGTCTTCCCGTTTCCTTTTGGTTTGTTTCCAACGGAAAACCTTTCCATATACGGTGCCTGGATAGGCGGAAATGCCTTTGAATGTGGTTTTTTCTTCCATCCGTCCCTTTGCCAAAAATACTTTCGGTAAGGCTTCGTTTGGAAAGTAAAAAAAGAGGGATTCTAACGAACCGCTTGTTTTTTAGAAAAGAGCGGAATTCGTTTGCTTTTGAACTGGGTGAGTTCGTTTCCCGTGACTTGGCTCATAATGCATTTGGCAAGAGAGATGTCTAGAGCATGTCCCGCTTTGGATGCAATGAGGTGGCCACGGAATGGTCTTCCCATCACTGCCAAATCCCCAATCAGGTCCAAAATTTTATGGCGAACACATTCGTTGTCGTAACGTAAAGTATCGTTTAGATAGCCGTCATCTGTGAGAACAACCGCATTGTCAAGAGAGCCACCCATCGCAAGGCCACGGGCTTGCAAGGCTTCCACATCTTTCAAAAATCCAAAGGTTCTGGCTGGAAGGATGTCTGTTCCTAATATGGATTCGTCAAGGGTTGTTGTGTAGGATTGTCCTCGCAGAAGTGGGTGGTTAAAATCGATGCTATAAGTGACTTTCAGTTCATCGGAGGGCAACATAACAAGGTATTTGTCTCCGTCTACAACCCAAATTGGGTTGGAAATCGTAATGGGTTCGATGGTTTCTTCCAAAACCCGAATCCCAGCCGAGCGGATTCCTTCCCAAAACGGCAGGGAAGATCCATCCATAATTGGAACTTCAACGGAATCAATTTCAAAGATACAATCGGTTATGCCAAGGGTGTGGACTGCAGCAAGAAGGTGCTCGATCGTTTGTACTCGGTTGGAACTTCCGTCTCCTATGGTAGTGGCGTTACTTGTGTCGACAACATGGTCGAGAGAGACGGGAATTCGAATTTTTTGGGTCCCTTTGTAGAGGTAAAAAATAAGTCCTGTATTTGCTTCCGCTGGATGGAGCCTTAATGTCACCATTTTCCCGGAATGGACGCCAATTCCCCTGAGAGTGATGGAGTTTTGGATCGTTTTTCTGTGTATCACCGTTACCATATTCAGTTCCTACTTACAAATTTGTAGGAAAGAGGGGAGGGACAATTCCAAAACCGCTACCTGAAGTCAAAAAAATGTCTCCTTTTTACAACAGTGTGGTGGGAATGTGACGCACCCGTTTTGTGCGCTAAACTAAAGAATTTTACTACAAAATGGATCGTATTTTACGTGTTAGTGCTTAGAAAGCGCTGAGAGCAGACCGGATGAAACTGGTCACTGGTGCTTGTTCTCTCGTGTCTTCCAAACCTTCTCTGAGTTCTTTCAAAACCACCTGGGCATCTCCAAGGGTGGTATTGACTGATTTGTGCACGTCGCTTTCATTGATGAGTTTTCCGAGAGTTCCTTGGCCCTCGTTGATCTTTCCTGTGATCCCTGCTATGTTTTGTACTGTTTTTCGAATGTCTGATCGGTTTTCTGCAATAAGTTCCGAAAGAGAAACGAGGGGATCTTGGGTGACCTTTCCTTGGATGGGTATCATTTTCCCCGACCGAGGAGAGATTTCCACTTTGGTGAGGGCAGGCTCTGCCATCATGTATTCTTTGGTTTTGGGATCGACCGGAAACTTAGAACCTGGGTCAAGAGAGACCACCCGACCCGAAAGTAAACTTTCGTTTTTGATCGTGATTTCATAATTAGAAAAAAGTTGCACCTTACCTTTTAAGAGAAGGGTGAGTTCCACCTTCGTTCCAATCCCGGTTTCTCCTTCGGGCAATAGGTTTCCATATTCATCAATTTGTACCAATCGGATTTTGGATACATAACCAAAAGGAACCCCGTGAATAGTGACTTTGTTTCCTATTTTAATTCCCTCCGCATCAGGAAAGTAAACTGGGAGTTGGTAACCTGATTTTTGAAAGGGCCCACCTTCAGTGACAATGGTAAAATAACCCACAGCCACAAGTGAAAAGATAAAAAGAAGACCGACGATGAGAGCACGACCTATGGTAGGCATTCCCTAAATTTCTCCTAAAGTGATGGTCAAAGTCAATTGGATTTTCCTTTTTTTAATTCGGAATGATCAAGAATCATCGGACCAACGGTATTACCATGAATGAACTGTTGGATAACAGGATTTGTTGATTTTTGGATTTCCTCTGAAGTTCCACAAAACTGTACCTTACCTTCATAAAGAAAACTGATGCGGTCGGCAATTCGGTAGGCTGAGTTCATATCGTGAGTGACCACTATGGACGTTAGACCTAACTCCTTTTGCAAACGAATGACTAAATCATTGATGACATTGGACATCACCGGGTCAAGACCAGATGTAGGTTCATCGTATAACACGATTTTAGGTTGGGAAGTGAGAGCTCGTGCAAGGCCCACACGTTTTTTCATCCCCCCTGAAATATTACTTGGTAAGGTATCTTTGGCAGGTACTAAATCGAGCCATTTTAACTTTTCCATAACAATACGATCCAGTTCTTCTCCTGATGCAATTTTATGTTCCCTGAGGGGAAGGGCTACATTTTCATAGACAGTGAGCCAATTAATGAGTGCTCCTGATTGGAATAACACTCCCAGTTTGGATCTAAGTTCCTCTTTTTTCTTTTCGCTCGCTTTGACGATGGACTCACCAAAAATCTGACAATCTCCTTCGTCTGGATCAAGAAGTCCAGTGATATGTTTGAGACTGACTGATTTTCCTGTTCCAGAAGGTCCAAGGATTACCATTGTTTCGCCTTGTTTGACGGTTAAGTTCATTCCTTGTAAGATCTTTCGTTTACCGAAAGCTTTATGGACGTTTTTCATTTCAATGGCAAAGGGTTCCATAATTTCCTTCATTTATAAAATAAAGCGGTGAGCACATAACCAGAAAAAATGACCATAAGAAAGGAGGTGACCACTGCCTTTCTTGTGGTTTGCCCTACACCGATGGCTCCACCTTCGGTTCTAAGTCCTTGGCTACAGGATATGGTGGAGATCGAAAGACCAAATACATAACCTTTCAGAAGGCCCACGTATAAATCCTTTAAACCAGGAACAGAGGATATTCGGTAATAAACATCTTGAAAATAACTGATCATATCAATTCCCAGTTGGAAATGTCCTACAATTCCGCCACCTAAGATTCCTAATGCGGCGGAATATACACATAGGACAGGAACCATAATTGAAAAGCCAACAATTCTTGGTAGAACAAGATATCTAATCGGACTGATTGACATCACTTCCAAAGCATCGATTTCCTCCGAAACTTTCATCGTTCCGATCTCAGCAGCCATTGCCGAACCAACAGAAGCGGCCAAGATGAGAGAAGTCATAAAAGGAGACATCTCACGAGTGAGTGTGATGGTAAGTAAAAGTCCGATCTGGCCTTCTGCTCCAAAGTCGCGGAGTCCAAGGCCGGTGTTGAGTCCAAGGATCATTCCAGTGAAAACAGAAACAATGGAGACAACAAACAAAGAACCAACACCTGCGATAAACATTTGTTCTAAGATCTCTTTTCTCTTGAAATATAGGTGGTGAGATTGTCCTGCAGCGCGAAATAGAAGAAGGACAGTGTAACCAACGGCGTAGAGAAAAGGTTCCAAGGTTTTGGAATAAATACGTTTCATAGTTCCCACCAGAGGAGTTTGAATTTATTTTTTGTATCTCGGGTATCAATTCCAAAAAATCCGTAAAGGAAATCATACCGAAATCCAGTTGGAGATTTGGAATACTCTACGAGTAAGGGAATGTGGATATGTGTTTCTTCCTCTGTCCAACGATGCGAGTAAAGTCTTGTAATTAAATGCAAACGTTTTTCTCCATTGGAAGATCTTTTGTATTCTACAATAGAAAAGATCGGTTCCCAAACATCTTCCATCACTTCAAAGCGAACTGGGATAATGGCAAGGGTATTCCATCCAAAATTTCCATCGGCATCTTTATGATAACGAAATAGTGGCCACAGTTTTAAGTAATAATCTTCTCTACCTGTTTGGACATATTCACTTTTCATATGGGAATAAAAAGGTAATAAAAAATGAGAGGTGGCTTTTAAGTGTGAGGTATTTTGCGACAAACGAATGTAAAATGGAGTTACAAACTCTGCTTCTTTATTAGCAAAGTAAGAATATCCGTAAAATGGGAAAAATACAAGTTTTTCCGTATCTTTTTTTTCGGAAGTTGTATATTGGAAAAAAATAAAAAGAGCAGTGTAGTTGGTTTGTCCTGTTTTTTTGTCATACCCATAAGAGAATAAAGAATTCAAAATGGGAAACCAAAGGTAGGCTCTACTTTTCATATTCCCATCTCTAGAATCCTTACTATTATAGAGAGGGAAAAAAATAGAATACGAAGTTGGTTCCTTTTTATCCAATCTTTCTTCCCCCCATTGGAAAAAAGGCCAAAGAAAGGACTGTCGTTTGTACTTCCCTTCATTTTCTTTTTTTGAATAAATTGGGAAAATACGAAAGTCACTTCTTGTTTCCGAACCTCCCCACATTACCAACGGCCAAAGGATGGACTTTGCATCGTAGGTTTTGTATTTCCATTCAGAATATACTGGAAATAGAACATAACTTAGTTCCTGGTAAGAGAGTTTGTTTCTGATTTTTCCATAGATGGGAAAAACACTGAAATAGTTTTCCCTTTGTGACTCACCTTTCCCCCAAATGAAAAGGGGAGTGAAGAGGATATCCTCATCTTCGTCACCTTCTTCATGTTTGAATCCTGTCCCACTAAAGAAAAACAAGGAGGACCAGGTATACCAGTAGTTGGTTTCTTCTTTGTAATAAAATGGGGAGAGATAACTTTTAAAGCGAAAGGCATAAGTTTTATCTTGGAAACCCAAGTAAAATGGACGGAATGCTAAATAACTTTGTCGGCCCCGTTTTTCTGATTCATATAAAAACCAAAATTGGTGGTAATCAGACTTGATATCCTCCGTGAAGGAATTGGGTAGTTTGGCAAAAACTGAGGAACTGAGAAAGAAGAGACAAAAAACAATTCCGAATTGAATTTTAAAGCGGGAATCCACGTAATTTCAATATCTTCAAGTTTCTATAAAAGGAATCAAGTGATTTCATGATCCAAACCAAAATCGCACTGCTTTTCGGGGGTATCTCCGGGGAACATATTATCTCCATTCGTTCTTCTTATTTCATTTTCAATACAATTGATCGGGAAAAATACCAAGTTTGTCCGGTTTATATTGACCAATCAGGAAAATTTTGGATACCGGATGGGAAGGATCCAGTGTATCCAGATCCTTCAGGCATATCAGAAATAGAATTTCTGAATGAATTTTCTTCAGTAAACGGGATTACCAATCCATCTTCTGGTGCGGGTTTACTAGGACATGGATTTCAGGCCGCCTTTTTGGGGTTACATGGTGGTGCTGGCGAAGATGGTAGAATCCAAGGATTTTTGGATGTATTAGAAATTCCGCATACTGGATCAGGGGTTTTGGCTTCTGCTCTTGCTATGGATAAATACAGGGCCAATCTTTTATTCCAAACGATCGGAATACCCGTGGCACCTTTTGTGGATTTAGAAAAAGGAAAATCGGATGCTAGGAAAATTGTTTTAAACTTACCTTTTGAATTCCCAGTCTTCATCAAACCAACGCTTGGTGGTTCGAGTGTCAATACGGGAATGGCAAAAACTCCCGAGGAAGCGATGCTTCTCATTGATAAAATTTTTGTTTCGGAAGATAGAGTCCTCATCCAAAAACTAATTTCGGGAACGGAAGTCTCTATTGGAGTTCTTGAAAAAAAGGAAGGAGAAAAAAGAATTCCATTTGCTCTCGTTCCAACTGAGATTCGTCCCAAATCTGAATTTTTTGATTTTGAAGCCAAATATACCAAAGGTGGAAGTGAAGAAATTACCCCAGCACCAGTAGGGGATACGATCACAAAAAAACTACAAGAGTATACTTTGAAATGCCATGAGGTGCTTGGTTGCAAAGGTTACTCACGAACTGATTTTATCATTAGCGATGGAGTGCCTTATGTTTTGGAAACCAATACACTTCCTGGAATGACGGGGACAAGTCTCATCCCCCAACAAGCAAAGGCACTCGGGATTGAGATGAAAGAAGTTTTTACTTGGCTTCTGCGACTTGCTCTTTCTTAGGAAAAATATACATTCCAATTAGGATGGCGATAAGGCTTGCAATCGTTCCATAAAAATGGCTAGTCATATCGTCACCATAAACTTCCAAAATAAGCCAGGTAACAATCCCCACGAGTAAAGAAAAAAGCGCAGATCTTTCATCTGCCTTTTGGCTCATCAGTCCAAATACCATTGGAATAAACAGAGTCACAAGAGAGATTCCTCCTGAGTCTTCCACAAGAGCATAAATGGAAGGTTTTCCCACGGCAAGTAAAAAGGAAATGCCTGCAATGATGAGAACGGAAGTTCTAGAAAGCAGGAGTAACTTTTTATCATTCATATCTTTGAATGCGTATTTTAGAATATTCTCAGATAATATAGAAGAAGGTGCAAGAATGGCTCCTGATGCAGTGGAAAGGATGGCAGAAATGAGTGCAGAAAAAAATAACACCTGAATCCATGGACTGGAAAACTTGGAAATCATAGTTGGAATGAGAAGTTGTCCTGTTTCCGAATTTAAATCAAAATTTGGGATTAAACTTTTGGCATGAAGACCTAAAAAAAGGGGGATGAGTGCGAAGAGTAAATAAAAAAAGGAAGATAAGTAAGATGCTCGAATGGCCACTTTTTCGGATTTAGCAGACATCACCCTTTGAAAAATATCCTGTTGCGGTAATGATCCAAACCCAACTACCATCCAAGCAGATAAATACAAAGTCCAAGCATGGTAATTGGATTCTGGAAAAAAACGAAAGAACCCATCTGGTTTTTCTTGGATGCTTGACCAAATGGATTTTACACCATTTAACTCATATAAGACAAAAACTAGACCTATGATGATCGAGATCGATTGGAAAAAATCGGTCAAAGAAACAGACCACATACCGCCTAAATATGTATAAAAAACAACAAGACAGGCTCCAATCACAATGGCAGTGAATTGGTTGATCCCAAATAAAATTTGTACCATAATGCCGAGGGCCACAAATTGCGCTGCGACCCAACCGAAATAGGAAAAAATCAGGCAGATCCCAGCGATAAACTCCATTTTTTTTCCATATCGGTTTCGATAGAAGTCACCGAAGGTAAGGATTTGCATTCGATAGAGATACTTTGCAAAAACGAGTCCAAGCAGAAAAAGACAAAGAGCTCCACCAAACGGATCTTGGATGACTGCTAAAAATCCTCCTTTTGCAAATTCTACGGATGAACCAAGAATGGTTTCACTTCCAAACCAAGTGGCAAATAAAGCAGCAGTGGAAATGGGAAGGGGTAAACTTCTGCCGGCTAAAATAAAGTCTTTGGAATTTTTTACTTTTTTTGCCGCATAAACTCCAATCGCAATCGTAATAAAAAGGTAACCAATGATAAATGCAGCTTGGAAATTCATTCTTTAAAATAGATCTTCTTCCACTGGTTTCGAAGGACTTTCATCTTTCTTTTTTTTCACTGATGCTTTTACAATTTCACCACTGGGAGCCTTCGATAAAAATTCAATTTTTGCCTCTGCATCTACCAATCTTTCCGAACAAACCTTTTTTAGTTCCATTCCTCTTTCGTAGGCTTTGATGGATTCTTCTAAAGAAAGAGTCCCTCGTTCTAATTTTTCTGCAATGTCTTCTAATTCACGAAGTGCTTCTTCAAAACTAATTGTCTTTTTCTCTACCATGGGGATTCCTATATTTTTTCTTTTACTTCTACGAGAAGTTTTCCATCAGAAAGAAAAACTTCCAAATTTTCATTTTCTTTGATTTTATGAATGGAGGAAATAACTTGTTTGTCTTGGTTTCGAACCACAGAATATCCCCTTTGTAAAGTTCCAAGAGGAGAAAAATGAATTAATCGTTGTTCTGCGAGCGTAAATTTATTTTGAATTCGTTCTAAATAAGATTTCCAGTTCTGCGATAAGGTATCAAACTTTTGGAATTCACTTTGTTTGCGTACCAAATAGTTTTTTCCTAGGAGAGAGATCTTTGTCATCAGTTCGTCGAGAGCTGTGGATCTTACCTCTAAGAGAGTTTTAGGATTTTGAAATACAGGCCTTCCAACAATTCCGGCCCATTTTTCCTTTCCCAGACGTACGACACCGTTCAGTGCTGCTTTAAGTCTCTCTTCCATTTCATCCAAACGGATAAGGGTATCCGATACATTGGGGATGGCAAGTTTTGCGGCAGCGGTTGGAGTAGGCGTTGTGGCATCGGCTGCTAGGTCTGTGAGTACTCGGTCTATTTCATGACCCACTGCGGAGATAATCGGTATTCGAGAATTGTAATATGCCATAACCACTGCTTCTTGGTTAAATGCCATTAGATCTTCAAATGACCCACCGCCCCGACCCGCAATGATCACATCCACTTCCCATTTCGGATCATTGATTTCTCTGATGGCTTCTATGATTGAACTCTCAGCACCATCCCCTTGGACAAGGCATGGTGAAACTAAAATTTGAATGGAAGGATTGAGGTCTGTGGCAATCCGAATGATGTCTTCAACGGCTGCACCCTTAGGAGAAGTGACAATGCCGAGACGTTTCGGAAATTTTGGAAGAGGGCGTTTGTGGTTCAAATCAAAAATTCCCTTTTCATGTAGGCTCTTTTTCAGTTTCTCAATTTTTAAAAGGATGTCTCCTTCACCAATTTCTTCAATCTTTTGAACGGTTATGCTATAATAACCACCAGGTTCATACACAGAGACAGAGCCATAAACTAAAATCTCCATTCCATTGCGAAGGGGAGTCCCTTTATAGTTTTTGGCTTGGAAGGAAAAGAAGGCACACTTGATAACACTTGCCGTATCTTTCAGAGAGAAATACATATGCCCCGAACTATTAGTTTGGGAATGGTTTGAGATTTCTCCCCGAATCCAAATATTCTTGAATTCAGGTGAATCTTGAAGTTTGGCTTTGATCAGCCGATTGACTTCACTGACACTGAGGGATGAATCAACTGTTTCCATTTAAGTAGTCTGAAAACGAGTTTCTCTAAAGATTTTCCAAAAGTCCCATAAGATGATGACAAGGGTTAAAGCCATAGGTCCAATGATGATCCCTGCAACACCAAACTCTTGTAATCCGCCAATAAGAGAGAGAAAAATTAAAAATGGATGAGTTTTTAGTTTTTTGTCTAAAATTTTTGGTTTTACTAAGTTTTCTAGAATCAAATAACTTGCCCCACCTGCTATCATAAAAAGAATACTACCGGTCCAATTTTCTTGGACTAGACCTATATAAAGTCCAATCGGTAACCATACAACAGATGTTCCCACCACAGGGATTAATGAAAAAATTGTAGCAATGCTAGAAAGTAAAAACTTATTCGAAACCGAAGTAAAAAGTAACAAAACATAGATAAGGGCCCCTTGTAATAAGGAAATAAAAAGGTTTCCCATCATTACCGTACGAATGGCTTCCTCAATTCTCCTTCCTAATCTCTCTTCTATTTCTGTTGGGAATGGTAACAAAACAAAAAGCCCGTGTTCCATCCGGCTTCCCTCTTTATATAAAAAGAAAAGTAAAATAAACGTAAAAAATGCATTGAAGATGATGGCACCAGGAACTTCAAATGAACCAAGTAAAAAACCTGATGAGTTTTTTAATAAACTATAAATGGAATCTAAATTAAGAATATCCATATGTTGGCCGACGTATTCTCGGTACATCAGCGGAAGTTTGATCCAAAAGAATTCATTTTCAGTAAAAAAATCTGTCAACATTGGACTGTTGAGTAATAATGCCACAATAGATTCTTCGGTGAGTTGGTTTCTAATATAGCTAACTAAGTTTAATGATTCTCTTATCAAAGTAGATAGAATGAGATAGGACGGGATAAATACTCCCGCAAGCATCAGAATGACCATGATATAGGGTGATAATCCATGAAACTTGACACCTAAAAGATTCTTTAGTTTTTTATGAGTTTTCCTTGTGGTGAGGTAAAATAGTAAAGCAAGGAAACTCGCCCAAAGGAAGGGCTTGAAAACAAAGAATAAAGTAAGACAGGTTCCTAAAAAAATCGCACCGAGTAGTAGGTATACGATCGTTTCGTTTTTATTTTTAATCCAATTCATTTTTAATAACTAGAATGTTTTCTAAAATAGAATCGAATGTAATTTGTATTTGTTCCAGTTGTGGAGACAATGATGGAAAGTGATTTTTTAATGAAACCTTCTAGTAAGTAAGAAATCTCACCATTTTTTTCACTTTTTTCGATCAATTTCCAATCGCCTTGTGCGGCTCTTGTCTCGATTCTTTTTTGAATCATCTCTAAACTTTCTTCTGATTCCATCAGTAACGTTGCTTCTTTTGTATGGATGTGACTTGTTTTGTATTCGCTTGATTGGAGTAATTGTGCCTTATCAGGAAAAAAGGACTGAGGAAAAGCTGGTGGAGCATTTGTCGGGTATTTCGTCACAATAATTTGATCAAATCGATAGATCTCGGTTTGAGGAACCGGGCGACATTCCCAGAGAACAAGAAGTAAAATAGGCAAAAATCGAAGCATTAGGGAAAGCAAATGTGAAACTAGTGATTCCTTCCATTCATTTTTTTAAATCTTTGTTGCCATCTGGTTTGGAAACATATCCTTTTCTTTTGTGCTGGATTTCTTAGAATTTAACGCGTTTTTGAATCAGATCCTTGCATTGCCCCCTGCTGTACTTTGGGCCTTTTTTTGTTTTTCTAACTTTCTCGAAAATATTTTCCCTCCTTGGCCTGGAGATACGGTCACAGTCTTTTCTGGGTTTTTATCATCGAGTCCAGGTGCTTCTCTTTCCTTATCTTCGATCATCTGGGCAACCTACCTGGGAAACCTTCTTGGGGCTCTGGCCATGTATTTTTTTGGGGAAAGGATCTTAGAATTTCTAAAACGATCCAAGTTTCCTTTTTTGTCCGCAGTTTACCAAGAAGAGAATTTGCATAAGACTCTGGTTTGGTTCCGAAGGCACGAAGTGATTGTGGTCCTTTTATCTCGGTTTTCGGCAGGGATTCGGTTTTTTGTCTCCATTGTTGCGGGTATGTCCAAAATGAACGTCATTAAATTTGTCCTTTTATACTCCTTGGCGATCTCGATTTGGTGTGGGCTTCTACTTTCAGGAGGTTCCATGTTAGGATCCAATTGGAACCAAATCGTTGTTATGTTATCATACTACAATCAAACCATCGGAATTCTTGTGATTTGTTTATTTTTATACTTTCTATACCAAATTAGGAAGAAAAGAAATACAAAGTTGACATGATATGATTTTCTGTTAGGGTTTTCACCCATGAACTCTTGGGGAAATATAGCGTTTGATTTTTATACATTCGGCTCTCTTGTCGGTGTTATTTTTACATTTTACAATGCACAATTTTTTTTGACGGTAAAAGAAAAATCAGAGGCCACCTACCGATTGGGAATGGGAACTCTGTGGCTTGGTTTATTCCATTTTGGTTATATGATTAACTTTTCCTTTATGGGACCAGCCTCCGCATATATGCGTTGGTTTGTCATCATCGGGGCCATGGCAGGAGCTTCCTATTTAACGAGCTTCTTTTTAAGTTACCCAGAAGTATATTTTCCCCGATTAAAAAAATACCTTTTTTGGTTCATGAACTTAATTGTTGTTACTGTCACAGGATATTTTGTTTATATTAGTTTAACAGCCGGTAGGTTGTTTTTCTTTAGTGGTCATTATTGGGATTTTCCTGTTCCGGTTTTTTACAAAACCTATGCACTCATAGTTTTGATTTTTTTTGTGACCTTTTCCCTAGTTGGAATCTTGCAGATATTCAAAATGCCAAAAGAGTCGAGGTTTGCAACAGCTAGCATTCTCATTGCCTTTATCCTTGTGACGATCATTCCAGGAATTATGAATGCACAATCGAGAGATGGTGCTATCGGTAGAGGTATCTATCAAACGATTACAGACCTTGTTCTTGTTGTTGGGCTTTTTGTGGCGAATGTTGTTTATATCAATAATACAAAAGACAAAACTACGATCATTTCTCGGATCATTGGAATATCTCTCGCTTCCTTTTTGCTTGTTCTCCAGCTCGTTGCCTATTCTGTCATCCAGCAGTCTGAATCAAATTATGATATGTTACATACGGCGAGAGCAAAAAATTATATTGCAGGACTCGAAACAGACCAAGTTCCAAGTTTCCATTTTACCTATGATATTAACGAGAAAGAGTTTGTCCGTAAAAACGGAATTGAAGAAACATCTGTGGATCCAGAAGGTTACCAATCCGAATATTGGAATTCCTGGGCTTTGGAAACCATCCTTTCCTACAAACAAAGTTCCGATTGGAAAGAAAAAACAAATCGTCTGTTTTTGAAGTTACCAGAGTCTAGCAAAGGTTATGCGGCTGAGATCAAGCGACTTTTGACAGTGGATCAAGTGGCTAGCCCGGAACTTCTAATCCAAGAACTGGAATCTGAAAAACGTAAAATCCTCTATACGAGAAATAAATTAAGAGAAATCCCCGTGAAAAATTTTTCCGAAGGGGCAGAGTCATTGGTTAGAAAAAAAGATGGACCCCTTTCTGGTTTTTATGGAGCTGCGCGTGCAGTTCTTGCGACGGACATTCCTGAAGACAAAAAGTCCGAAGTCCTCGATCAAATGTTTTCCCCTATGCCAAACCATGGAGATAGAAATTACAGAGGTCGCGTTAAATTTTCCGAAAACAATCCTCAATATTCGTTTTACGTAAGTTATTTGGTAGTAGATAAAGAAAAAGGCCTAATCCATGAAGTGGGTTATCCTTATTTGGATTACCGGGAATTCCAAGAAGAAGTCACACTTCCTTGGATCATCGGTGTTTTGTCTCTGGCTTTCCTTGTGATTTTTGGATATCGTTTATTCTTCTTAATTGCTCTTCTTCGTCCGATTGAACAAATTATCGAAGGTTTAACCGAAGTAAATTCAGGAAATTTAGAATATCGCCTTACCGTACACGTGGAAGATGATATTGGATTTATGGCGAGGTCCTTCAATCGAATGGTTCGTTCCATCCAAGCTGCCAGAAAAAAACTGCAACAGTATGCGGACCAATTAGAATTAAAAGTTCAAGAGAGAACCAAGGAATTGGAAAATTCTTTAAAAGAAGTGCAATCTCTTAAACACCAACAAGACGGGGATTATTTTTTAACATCTCTTCTTTTGCAACCCTTCCATGCCAATCATGCCAATCACGACAATGTACAAGTGGACTTTCTCTTGGAACAAAAGAAAAAATTTACCTTTCGTCAGTATGAAAAAGAAATTGGTGGGGATTTGAATATTGCCAATCAGATTTTTTTAAACAATCGTTCTTATACAGTGTTTTTAAATGCAGACGCAATGGGTAAATCCATGCAAGGTGCTGGAGGAGCGCTTGTCCTTGGTTCTGTTTTTGAATCGATCATCACTCGCACTCAGCTTTTAAGTGAAGCTCGAAATACATATCCTGAACGTTGGATCAAAAACACCTTTTTAGAACTTCATAAAATCTTTGAAGGTTTTGATGGTTCGATGCTTGTTTCATTAGTGCTTGGGCTCATTGATAATGAAACAGGTCTTTTGTATTTTATTAATGCAGAGCACCCTTGGATGGTTTTGTATCGAGACGGAATTGCAAGT